>CALKUR010000139.1 GCA_937996725.1 uncultured Dechloromonas sp.
GATCTGATCACGCCGCCCAGGCTCCGCGCGAGCGCCATGATGCGCGCGACCGCCGCGTTGGCGTCCTGCAGCATCCCGTAGTCGTCGGAATTGACCGGCAGGTTCGTGTGCACGTTGCCGTCGCCCGCGTGCATGTGCAGGGCGACGAAGACGCGACCGCGCAGTACTTCCTTGTGGATGGCGTTGATGCGATCCAGGATCGGGCGGTAAACGTTGCCGTCAAAAATGTTTTCCAGCGCGGGCTTGAGCTCCTGCTTCCACGAGACGCGGACGCTGTAGTCCTGCAGGCGGTGGAAGAGCACCGGGTTAGCGGCTTTGTTTTCCAGCGGGCCAGCGACGACGCCGAGCGTAGCGAATGAGGCTTCAGCTTCACCGAGGGGTGTGTCGAGGTGGTCGAGCAGCCACTGCCAGCGGGTTCGTACTTGCGCCACGGTATCCAGTGCACGTTGGGCGCGATCGCCGATGAGCACGTCTTTGCCGACGTTGGCATCGCCTGCGTCTAGCGTGAGGTTGCCGCTCAGGTAGTTGCTGAGCGCATCGCACAGTTGCAGCTTGTTGGCGATGGAGAGTTCGATATTGATGCGTTCGATACCGTCGCAGTAATCACCCATGCGCGGCAGTGGAATCACCACGTCTTCATTCAGCTTGAAGGCGTTGGTGTGCTTGGAGATGGCGGCAGTGCGCGAACGATCCAGCCAGAAGTTCTTGCGTTGTTCCGGGCTAACGGCAATGAAGCCCTCGGCAGCGCGCAGGTTGCACATACGCACCACATCCGATGCGGCTTGCATGACGGCTTGTTCGTCGTCGCCGACCAGATCGCCAATCAGCACCATCTTCGGGCGACCATGGCGCTTGGCTTTGGTGGCATAACCCACGGCCTTGAGGTAGCGCTCGTCCAGATGCTCCAGGCCGGCCAGCAGCACGCCGAGGTTACGGCCGCCGCCATTAGGCTTGAAGTAGTCGGTAATTTCTACGATGGCTGGTACGGCTTCGCGCACCTGGCCGAAGAATTCCAGACAAACGGTGCGCGTATGCGCCGGCATTTTGTGCAGCACCCAGCGGGCGGCAACGATGATGCCGTCGGTGCCTTCTTTCTGCACACCCGGTACACCACCGAGGAACTTGTCGGTCACGTCTTTGCCCAGGCCGATCTTGCGACATGCGGCACCCGGCAGCGACAGGATCTCTTCGCTTAGCTGCTTTTTACCGGTGGCGTCAAAACGTGTGAGGCGGAAACGAACGGTTTCCTGCTCGTGAATCTTGCCCATGTTGTGGTCGAGTCGTTCGACTTCTAACCAGTTGCCGTCCGGCGTGACCATCTTCCACCAGGCCAGGTTGTCGAGCGCGGTGCCCCACAGCACGGCCTTCTTGCCGCCGGCGTTCATGGCGATGTTGCCGCCAATGCAGGAGGCTTCGGCCGAGGTTGGGTCAACCGCAAACACGAGGCCCGAGCGTTCAGCCGCTTCGGACACGCGCTTGGTGACCACACCAGCGCCGGTGCGGACGGTGCCCACCGGGTGATCAACGCCGGGCAGGTTCACAAACTCTACCGGGGCGATGTCGATGAGTTTTTCGGTATTGATCACCACCGAGTCGGCGGTGAGTGGCACGGCACCACCGGTGTAACCGGTGCCGCCCCCACGGGGAATGATGGTGAGGCCGAGCTTGATGCAATCACGCACCAGCGGGCCGATTTCTTCTTCGGTATCCGGGTAGAGCACCACGAAGGGGTACTCAACGCGCCAGTCAGTGGCATCGGTCACATGCGATACACGGGCCAGGCCATCAAAGGCGATGTTGTCTTTGCGGGTGTGCTTGGTCAGCGCGCGCAGCACCTTGCGGCGGCGTGAGGCCGCGCTGTCCAGGTGTTTGGCAAAACGGTTGATGGCCTCATGGGTGGCTTTGAGCAACTGAGCCACTTTTTCGTTGCCATCGCGGCGCTTCTCGATTTCAGCCAGGCGGTGGCGCAGCGCTGAGATCAGGGCTGACTGACGCTGCGGGTTTTGCAGCAGATCGTCTTCCAGGTACGGGTTACGTTGCACAACCCAGATGTCGCCCAGCACTTCATACAACATACGGGCCGAGCGGCCCGTCACACGTTCGCTGCGCAGCGCATCCAGGATCGCCCAGTTTTCCTGGCCGAGCAGGCGAATCACCACTTCGCGGTCGGAATACGAGGTGTAGTTGTAGGGGATCTCGCGGAGGCGTGCGTTCATGGTTTTGTTCTGGTCGATTGCGGCCCGCAAAGGCCTTTTTCGGACCTTGTATTGTAGCGCATCGGTATAATGCAATCACGCGCCGGTATGGCTTTTCAGCCCTGCTGACGGTGTGCCTTTTTCTTGATTTCCGATCTCCCCTCTTGCTGCCATGACCGCCAAAAACGATGTGCCTTTCCCGCTGACCGATTATCTGCGCCGTATCGAAGCGGCGGAGGTCTACGATGTGGCCATCGAATCGCCGCTGGACTACGCGCCGAACCTGTCGGCACGACTGGGTAACTCAGTATTTTTCAAGCGTGAAGACCAGCAACCGGTATTCTCGTTCAAATTGCGCGGGGCCTATAACAAGATGGCCAAGCTCTCGACGGAAGCCCTGAAACGCGGTGTGGTCGCGGCCTCGGCCGGTAACCATGCCCAGGGTGTGGCGTTGTCGGCACAGAAGCTGGGTTGCCGTGCCGTGATTGTGATGCCTACCACCACGCCGGGGATCAAGGTCAACGCCGTGCGTTCGCGCGGGGGTGAGGTGGTGCTGTTCGGCGATTCCTTTGACGACGCCTATAACGAGGCGCGCCGTCTGGAGCGCGAAGAAGGGTTGACCTTCGTACATCCCTTCGATGATCCGGATGTGATCGCCGGACAGGGCACGGTGGGCCTGGAAATCTTGCGCCAGCACCCCAAGCCCATCGAAGCGATTTTTTGCTGTGTCGGCGGCGGTGGTTTGATCGCTGGCGTTGCCGCGGCTGTCAAACTCGTCCGCCCTGAGATTAAGGTGATTGGTGTCGAAGCCGTGGACGCCGATGCCATGACCCGTTCTCTGGCCAAGCATGAACGTATTCGTCTGGATCAGGTCGGTTTGTTTGCCGATGGTGCTGCGGTGAAGGAAGTCGGTGCCGAATGCTTCCGGATCGCCGAACCGTATGTGGACGACATGATCCTCGTCGATAACGACGCCATCTGTGCTGCGATCAAAGATGTTTTCGAAGATACCCGCTCGGTGCTGGAGCCGGCAGGCGCTTTGGCGGTTGCCGGCATGAAGGCTTGGGCTGCCAAAACCGGGGTCCAGGGCAAGACGCTGGTGGCCGTGGCCTCGGGGGCCAACATGAATTTCGACCGTCTACGCTTTGTGGCCGAACGTGCCGAGCTGGGCGAACAGCGCGAAGCCATTCTGGCGGTCACGTTGCCGGAAGCGCCGGGGGCGTATCGCAAATTCCTGTCGTTGCTTGGTAGCCGCAGCATTACCGAATTTAATTACCGTTATAACGATCCGGGTGCCGCGCATGTCTTTGTCGGTATCCAGACCACCAAAAAGGCCGAGGTCACGGCGCTGGTCGAGATGCTCAAGGCCGAAGGCTACCCCGCGCTGGATCTGACCGATGACGAAATGGCCAAGCTGCACGTGCGCTACATGGTTGGCGGTCATACGCCGCGCGAAAGTACGGGCGTGGCCAAGCAGGAGCTGATCTATCGCTTCGAGTTTCCGGAGCGCCCGGGTGCCTTGATGCGCTTCCTAGAGAACATGAGTGCGGGCTGGAACATCAGCCTGTTCCATTACCGCAACCATGGCGCCGACTTTGGTCGGGTACTGGTGGGCTTCCAGGTGCCGTCTTCGGATATGACGGCGTTCGAAGCCTTCCTGGCGGGACTCGGTTACCCGTATCGCAATGAGTCGGACAATCCGGCCTATCGGCTGTTCCTCGCCTAGACGTTACGCAAGCGCAGGCAATATGTACCAGACCACCATTTATATTCTGGCCGGGGCGTTGGTGCTGCTTGGCTGGTCGTGCGGTCGCCTACTGCCCCGGGTGCCGGATTCGGGGGGCATTAAAGGTCTGCGTTTCTGGCTGGCCTTGCTGCTGGTGGTCGCTTTCGATCGGGTGCTGAACACAACGTACTTTACGGTTGAAACGTCCATGTACGATCAAGACGATGCGGTGCTGGCACTCATCGAAGCGTCGACCTTGTTTGTCGTCACTGGCATTGTGCTGCGCTTACCGAAGCAAGCTGCCTAAAGCACCAACCCTTGTTCCGTGATCCAGCCGTCCAGCGGTACATCGTGTGCCTGTGGATGGATGTCATCGAGTAGCTGCCCGGAAAACAATACGCCAATCGTTTTCACGCCCGGCAAGAGCGGCAGCGTGCGGTCGTAGTAGCCACCGCCGTAGCCGAGTCGGTAGCCGTTTTTGTCAAGTCCTAGGCAGGGAATGAACAGCATTGTCGGCGTGGCTAACTTATCGGGGTTGGCAGGTGGCGCCACGATGCCGGCCTCATCCAGCGTCGGCCGGATGTTCGGATCCCACAGATAAAACGAGAGGGGTTCGCAGGGTGCCATCACCCGTGGCAAGCAGACGCCAACGCCGGTGGCGTACCACTCATGCATGAGTGGGGAGATATCCGGTTCTTTGGTAATCGGCGAATAGAACGCGAAGGGCGAAGGTGGCGGGTGGAAGTGGTCTTCCAAAATGTCGCACATGCGCCGGCTAAATGCCGCATGATCGTCAGCCGATAAGGTACGCCGCCAAGATTTCATGCGGGTACGCAGCGTACTGCGATAGAATTTTTCATCCGTCGGGTTCGGCATAGTCCGGACAGTAACACATCACTCACCCACCGTCTGAGCCTATGCTGATGCTTCGTCGTCGTTTAAACCCGCTCTGCGCCGTGCTTTCTACCACAGCCCTAGTGGCCTTGTCGGGATTCGCGCAGCCGGTATTGGCGCAGGACGCGACCTATCTGTCGGCGCGCGATGCTGCTAAGAATGGTCAGCTAAACAAGGTTGAGCAACTCTACCCGCAGCTCAAGCAGCACGAGTTGGCACCCTATGTGGAATCCTGGCTGCTCCGGCCGCAACTCAATACCGATGCGCCCGAGATTCGCGCTTTCCTCAAAAAGTACGATGGTGAACGTCCGGCGGAATTGCTGCGGGCCGATTGGATTCGTGCGCAGGCCAAGCAGGGCAACTGGGTGCTCGTGGCACAGCAAGGGCCGCTGATGCTGCAGCCAGAGCCGGATGTGCAGTGTTACAGCCTTTTGCCGCGCGTAAACAACGGTGATAGCGCCGCAAAAGACCAGGCACGTGTTTTGTGGGCCACCGGTATTGATTCGCCGGATGCCTGCCAAGCGCTGTTTGAGGCCATGTGGGCCAATGGCGATCTTAAAGCCAGTGACGGCTGGCTGCGTGCGCGCCGCCAGGTCGCCATGAACAAGCCCGGCCAGGCACGCCAGACCTTGGCGGTAATGCGCGTGAACGGCAACGATGCTGCAGGCGGCCTGGATGCCGTACTCGGCCGACCAGTGATTTATCTGGAGCGTGTGGGGTCGCCGAACGACGACACCCAGAAAGAACTCGCGACCCTGGCGCTGGTACGTATGGCACGCACCGAGCCGACCAGTGCCGTATCTGCCATCAAGCGATTTGGTAGTGGGCTCGATCGTTCGCAGCAAGAATATGTCTGGGGCATCATCGCCTGGCAGCTGGGTATTCAACATAGTCCGGAGGCGCTAGATGCCGCCAAGCGCAGTGGCACCGTGGTGTTGCCCGATGACGCCGAGGCCTGGCGCGTGCGCGTAGCGCTGCGGGCGCAGGACTGGAGCCTCGTCAAGAAAACCATCGAGGCCATGCCCGAACCCATGATCAGTTCGCCCGAGTGGGTCTATTGGTTGGGGCGCGCCTACAAGGCTCAGGGTCGCGACAGTGCAGCAGAAGAGCAGTTTCAGAAGATCGCCGGCCAGCCGAATTTTTACGGCGTGTTGGCGACCGAGGAGTTGGGCAGTCGTGCTAAGTTGCCGACCCAAGCCAAGCCCATCACGCCAGATGAAATCCGTGCCGTTGAAAAGCAGGCGGGCATCCGCCGCGCCCTGGCCATGTACCGCCTGGATCTGCGGCCTGAAGGCGTCAAGGAGTGGAGCTGGGCCCTGCGCGGCATGAGCGACCGCCAGTTGCTGGCGGCCGCCGAAGTGGCACAACGCAATCAGATTATCGACCGTTCGATCAGCGCCGCTGACCGCACGAAAGACGAGCACAACTACAAACTGCGCTTCCCGACGCCCTATGCCGACAAGATCATGCCGCACTCCGACCGGCAGAATCTGGATAAAGCCTGGGTCTACGGATTGATGCGGCAGGAGAGCCGCTTCGTCACGAACGCTAAATCCAATGTGGGTGCTGCCGGCCTGATGCAGGTCATGCCAGCGACCGGCAAGTGGGTGGCCAACAAAATCGGCATCAAGTTCGCCCCGGGCGATTTGCACAACCCCGATACCAACGTCATGCTGGGCACCACCTATATGCGCCTGGTGCTGGAAAGCCTAGATAACCACCCGGTGCTGGCATCGGCCGCCTATAACGCCGGCCCCGGCCGCGCCCGCAAATGGCGCGACGTGAAGCCGCTGGAAGGGGCCATCTATGCCGAAACCATCCCGTTTTCCGAAACCCGTGATTACGTCAAAAAGGTCATGAGCAACGCCGTTTTCTACCAGACGGTGATGACGGGCAGTTCACCATCGCTCAAAGTCATGTTGGGTACCATCGCACCGCGTTCCAGCAAAACCGACGGGGTGCCGGATTTACCCTGAAATGTCATAAAATAACCGCTTGGATGACCAATCGACCGATCAGACGATCGACCAAGGAAAACGCATGCTGACGAATAAGAAAATTCTCCTCATTGGTGGCACTGGTTTTGTCGGGCGACATCTGGCCCGTGTGTTGGTCGATGCCGGCGTTCAGGTCACCATTCCGACCCGCCGTTATGAAAAGAATCGTGATGTCACGATGTTGCCGAGTGTGACGCTGGTCGAAGCCGATATCAATGACGATGGCGTGATCGAGCGTCTGGCCAGTGGGCAAGATGCCGTCATCAACCTGGTCGGGATTCTGCATGGCGCAACGCCGGCAATCCCTTACGGTAAGGAATTTGCTGCCGCCCATGTCGAGCTACCGAAGAGAATTGTTGCTGCCTGTAAGGCCGTTGGCGTGAAGCGTCTGCTGCATATGAGCGCCCTCAACGCTGGCAAGAATGCGCCGTCGGAGTATCTGCGTTCCAAGGCCGCCGGTGAAGAAGTCGTCGCCCAATCCGGCCTGCTCACCACCATCTTCCGCCCATCGGTGATTTTTGGTGCCCGTGATTCGTTCATCAACACCTTTGCCTGCCTGTTGCGTAAGTTGCCGTTCCTGCCGCTGGGTTGCGCCGATGCGCGTTTCCAGCCGGTGTCGGTTGACGACGTCGCCAAGGCCTTTGCTCAGGCACTGGACACCCCGGCCATGGAAGGTCAGGCCTACGATCTGTGTGGCCCGAACGTGTACACGCTCAAGGAAATCGTTGAGTACACCGCTGAAGTGCTCGGTATCAAGCGTCGTATTATTCCGCTCTCGGAAAACCTCGCATATTTCCAGGCAGCGCTGCTGTCGATCCTGCCGAACAGGATGATGTCGGCCGATAACGTGCGCTCGATGGAGGTCGACAGCGTTTGTAGCGGCAACTGTAAGACGCCGCCGGTCTGGAATCCGGAACCGCTGGAGGCCGTTGCGCCGTTGTATCTGCTGGGCGCTGGCGACAGCGTTCAGTTTGACGACTACCGTAGCCGCGCCGGCCGCTGAATTTCAAGCACCGCGCTTCAGACACTCAAGCGCCGGTTATGAAGATCTACACCGTCGGCGGCGCAGTACGCGACCGCCTGCTGGGTCTGCCCCCGGGCGATCGGGATTATGTCGTGGTGGGCAGCTCGCCGGAAACCATGCTCGCTGCGGGTTACACGCCGGTTGGCAAAGACTTCCCCGTCTTCTTGCACCCCAAAACGCATGACGAATATGCGCTGGCACGTACCGAGCGCAAAACCGGTCACGGTTATCACGGCTTCAGTTTTCATGCCGCGCCCGAAGTTACACTCGAAGAAGATCTGGCGCGGCGTGATCTCACCATCAATGCCATGGCCGAAGACGCCGACGGCAACGTGATTGATCCCTACGGTGGCCAGCAGGATTTAAGCGCATGTGTCTTGCGCCATGTCAGCCCGGCCTTCGCTGAAGATCCGGTACGCATTCTTCGTTTGGCACGATTTGCCGCACGCTTCCCGCAGTTCACTGTCGCACCGGAAACGCTGGCCTTGATGCAACAGATGGTGCGGGCGGGCGAAGTCAAACACCTCGTTGCCGAACGCGTCTGGCAAGAGCTGTCGCGTGGGCTGATGGCCGAGCAGCCTGAACGCATGTTCGCAGAGCTGGATGCCAGTGGCGCTAGTATGGATCTCTACCCACCGATTCCTGCAGTTCCTGGCCGCCTTAATGCCGCTGCAAAAGTTGGCTTGCCGCTAGCGGCGCGAGTCGCCGTCTGGCTGGCCGAATGCAGCCCGGATCAGGTGAGTGAACTCGCAGAACGTTTGCGCCTGCCGACAGATTGCCGTGATCTCGCGCTCTTACTGGCGTACCATCGAGCGCCGCTGCTGCAGCCCGGTACGTTGAGTGCTGAGGATCAGCTCAACACCTTAGAGCGTTGCGATGGGCTGCGTCGTGCCGATCGCTTCAAACTATTACTCTCGGTGTTGCCCATTCTGGGGGCAACACCGGGTATTGTGAATCAATGGCTGCAAATACAAACAGCCGCTGCGGGCGTTGATGCTGGCGCCATCGCACTGGCTGTGCGTACGCAAGAACATATCGCCACGCGTATCCGTGATGCGCGCATCGAAGCCCTGCAGAACCTCCTCACCTAAGGAATCATCTTGTCCGACGCCCTCGCTTTAGAAGTCATCAGCCGCTATCCGAGCAAGGGCAAAAAGCGTACGCCGCTGCTCTTTGTGCACGGTGCGTTTACCGCCGCCTGGGTGTGGTCCGAACATTTTCTGGAGTGGTTCGCCGAACGCGGCTGGCCGGCCCATGCGGTTTCGGTCCGCGGGCACGGCGGTAGTGAAGGGCATGAGCAACTGGGCAACTGGGGCATCGATCACTACGTCGATGATGTACTACAAGTAGTGGAAGAGCTCGGTGAGGCACCTGTGCTCATCGGGCACTCGATGGGTGGCTTTGTCGTGCAGAAGTGCTTGGAGCGGCAGGACTTTCCAGCAGCCGTACTCATGTGTTCAGTGCCGCCGCGTGGCCTCATCGCCAGTTCCATGTCGTTGCTCTGGTCGCGCCCTGATATGTTGGGCAACCTCTCGCAACTCATGACCGGTGGCCCGATTGATATCGACGCCTTGAAGGACGCCCTGTTTGCGCAGCCGGCATCGCTCACCGACCTGCAGCGCTATCTATTGCTCTCGCAGATGGAATCGCAGCGTGCCATCTGGGACATGACCATGTTTAACCTGATCAAACCGGAACGGCTCAAGCCCGTGCCTAAACTGATTATTGGTGCCGAGCTGGACCACATCATCCCCGCCAACCAGGTGCGCGATACCGCCGAAGTCTATGGCGTCGAGCCCGTTATTTTTCCGGGCATGGGGCACGGCATGATGCTCGAACGTGACTGGGATCACGTCGCCGGCGTGATGAATGACTGGCTCGCGGCCGTAGTCGCTGATGCGCCAGCGGCCAAGGCGACTAAAAAAGCGACCTAATCCTTGCCTACAGCGTATGAGAGCGATCGCTGCGCAAAAACCCCGGGATACGTAGGTCGGCCGGTAAGCCACGCGTTAGCAGAATCACTTTAAAGAACTCGCCCATTTCTGCGGGCGAGAGTAGCGTTTGGACAGCGTGCTGTGTGCGTACCCATGTACCACCGGCTTGCGTGTAGTCGGTCGGTTGTTCGCCAGCCAAGAGTTCCAGCAAGCCTGCGTCCATCAGCCAACCGGCCTGTGTGCAATAACCGGTAACGTCCAATCCCGCATGAAAAGCAGCTTCGGCAATGCTCGTGAAATCGACGTGGGTGGTGATGTCTTGCAGCCCTGGCCAGTAATAGGGATCCGGATGTGCGCGATGCCGGTAATGGCACATTAGCGTGCCGCCGGTGCGGTCGTGGTGATAGAACTCGTGGCGCGGAAAGCCGTAGTCGATGAGGAGCAATGCACCCTGCGTCAGGCGCTGCGCCAATGTGCTGATCCAAGCGGGGCCGGCCTCAGGTATCTCGGTCGTGTAATCATCAGGCCAGTTGTATTTTTCAGCCAAGGCACGTGCGCGTTCGATGAGCGCCGATGATGCCTCGGTCGGCGCGGGCACGGTCACAAAGCGGATGCCGTCATCCACCGACTCGATGCTTACGCCTAGGCGTTGGATTTCTTGCGTGGCACCGCGTTGCCACCGGATCAGCTCTACCGGCATGGCGTCCAAGACTTCGTTACCGACGACAACGCCTGACAACGTGTCGGGTAGTGCGTCTAGCCAATGTATTCGGTCCATTAGGTGTGGCACGGTGGCTTGTAGATGTTCCCGCTGGCGTTCGGCCAGTTCGGCCGAAAGTTCCAAGATGTTGTAGCGCTCCGGCAATTGGCCCATGGCCTCCAATGCCAGCAACAGATCGCCCGCCAGCTTGCCGGTACCCGCACCGGCTTCGGTGACGATGGGCGCAGATGCAGCCAGAATCGGTGCGAGCGTGTTGGCCACGGTGCGGCCAAATAACGGCGTCATTTCAGGGGCGGTGACGAAGTCGCCGGCGCCGCCGAACTTGCGGGCGCCACCGCTGTAGTAACCCAGGCCCGGCGCGTACAGCGCGAGTTCCATGTATTGCGTGAAGGGAATCCAGCCCCCGGCTTGGTCGATGGCCGTCAGAATCTTTTCCGAGAGCTGCCGGCTATAGGCCTGTGCTTCGATACCGGGTTGCGGCAGGGGGTCCTGACCACGCGGCGAGGCAGGCTGAACGATCGGCGGTAGGCTCATGGTGGCTAAGGTTGGCGTGTAAAAGTGACGGTAGAGCGTGAGGATAGCGCATGCGACAATACGCGTCATGTCGAATGCTCAAAGCTTGTCCTCAACAACGGCTCCGGTGATTCTGGTCACGGGTGCTGCGCGTCGTGTCGGCGCGGCCATTACCATGGCGCTACACGCGGTGGGTGCCCGGGTCGTCTTGCATGCCCGTCAGTCGCTAGCGGAAGCCGAAGCCTTGGCGGCACAGCTTAATGCCGTCCGAGCCGACTCGGCCCGAGTGGTGACCGCCGACTTATTGGAGACGTCCGCTATCGCGCCAATGGTGGCCGATGCCGTGGCGCAGTTTGGTCGACTTGATGGTTTGGTTTGTAATGCCTCGTCATTTTTTCCGACGCCGATCGGGAGTATCGATGAAACTGATTGGCACGATCTGGTCGGCAGCAATTTCAAGGCACCGCTGTTTCTAGCGCAAGCCGCTGCGCCACATTTGCGTGCTGCGGGTGGTGTGATCATCAACATTACCGATATCCATGCCGAACGGCCCCTAGCAGGCTACCCGCTGTACGCCGCTGCCAAGGGCGCATTGCTCACACTGACGCGTGCGCTGGCCGTGGAACTCGCACCGGAAGTGCGCGTGAACGCCGTTGCGCCAGGCCCGATCCTATGGCCGGAAGACGGCCAATTTGCCGATGCCGAACGCGATGCCATTGTGCAGCACACGTTGCTCAAACGTGCTGGTACACCGGAAGATATTGCGCGTACGGTACGTTTTCTATTGCTTGATGCGCCTTACATTACCGGCCAGGTGATTAACGTTGATGGCGGCCGCAGCGCCCATCTCGCGACTTAATTGATTGTCTATGACTCAGCAAGCCCCCGAAGTACTTTCCCAGACGTTGCAGAAGCTCCGTCGTTTCATTGAGAACCGCACAGGCAAAGCCATCGGCGATTACCGCATGATTGAAGATGGCGACACCGTGATGGTGTGCTTATCCGGCGGCAAGGATTCCTACACGCTGTTAGATGTGCTGCTGGCGTTGCGCAAGCGTGCGCCGATCGATTTCCGCATCATTGCGATGAACCTCGATCAGAAGCAACCGGGATTTCCCGCCGAGGTGCTACCCAATTACTTGGAAAGTATTGGCGTTGAATATCGCATCGTGACGCAGGACACCTACTCGATCGTTAAAGAGAAGGTACCCGAAGGTAAAACGACCTGCTCGCTCTGTTCGCGTCTGCGCCGCGGCATTATCTACAAGACGGCCAAGGAACTCGGCGCGAACAAGATCGCCCTTGGCCACCATCGTGATGACATCGTGCACACGTTGTTTCTGAACATGCTGTTTGGCGGCAAGCTGAAGGCGATGCCGCCCAAGCTGGTGACCGATGATGGGTCGAACACGGTGATTCGCCCCCTGGCCTATGTGCCTGAGGCAGATATTGCGCGCTACGCCCGTGGGGTGGGTTTCCCGATCATTCCGTGCAATCTTTGTGGCTCCCAAGAAAACCTGCAGCGCCAGAAGGTGCGCGAGATGATGGCCGAATGGGACAAACGTTATCCGGGGCGTACCGAGTCGGTGCTGACGGCGATCCAGAATGTCGTGCCTTCGCATTTGGGCGACCGCAATCTCTTCGACTTCGAAGGCCTGCGTGCCGAGACGGCCGGTGAGATTGCCGGGGGTGGGGATATCGCGTTTGATGCGGAAAGCTTCGACGATAAAAGCTGTAGCACCCCGGAGGGCGCTGAGGGCAACATTGGGCTGACGGATCAACCGCAGGCGATTACGTTCCGCTGAGCCTTTAGCTGCCGTTCTTCTGGGCGCGCCTCGATTAGATCGAAGGGTCGTCGTTATCGAGTCGCAGGGCGCGTTGTGCGCTCCGTGCAGCCAGTGCTTCCTGCGCTAATACTTCTTCCTGCTGGCGGGCGATAAATTCCTGCATGCTGTCGATGCCACGCAGTTGCAGAATCGTGTTGCGTACCGCAGCCTCCAGCAAGACGGCCAGGTTGCGGCCGGCCGCCACAGGAATGTTCACCTTGCGGATGTTGACGCCGAGAATCTCCTGCGTCTGTGCCTCGAATGGTAGGCGGGGCGTATCGACACCGGGTTGTTGACGGTGGAGATGAACGATCAGCTTCAGGCGCATTTTGCGGCGCGAGGCTGTTTCGCCAAAGATGGTGCGAATATTGAGCAAACCGAGACCGCGCACTTCGAGGAAGTCGCGCAGAATATTTGGGCAGCGACCTTCGATGACGTCTGGTGCGACACGGGTCAGCTCAACGGCATCATCGGCAACCAAGCCATGACCGCGCGAGATGAGTTCCAGCGCGAGTTCGCTTTTACCGGAGCCGGAGTCGCCGGTGATCATGACGCCCATGCCCAGCACGTCCATGAATACCCCGTGCAAACTCGTGGTGTCTGCCAGCTTGCGGGCGAGATAGTGGCGCAACTGGTCGATGACGGCGGAGCAGGATTTGGGCGAGGCGAAGAGCGGCGTACCGGTTTTTTCACAGGCTTCGCGCAGTTCGTCGAGCACCGGCAGATTGTCGGCAACGATGATGGCCGGTGGTGCGGCCTGGCAGAGATCTTCAAACACCGATTGGCGACGCTGGGCGCGAGTACGTAGCGCCCATTTCTGTTCCGCAGCACCCACGACCTGCAAGCGATCGGGGTGAATGATATTGAGGTGACCGACAATGTCAGAGCCGTAAGCGTCTTTTTCAACGAGGCGGATGCTGCGATTGCAGCCAACACTCCCGACCCAGCTCAGCGCGAGCCGATCCTTGTGCTCTTCAAAGAGCTGGGCGACGCTGAGTTCTTTCATCACGATTATTGACCGTTGTTTGTAAAGATCTGGATGACGGCATTGATGTCTTCTGCGTTGCGCAGGCCGTCGCGGAAGTCCGGATCAGAGAAGCCCTGCGCCAATTCCGAGAGGAGCTGCAGGTGCTCCTCGGTGCTCTGTTCCGGGACTAGCAGGAAAAACACCAGATCGACCGGACGATTATCCGGCGCGTCAAAGGGGATGGGTTTGCTTAGGCGAAAGAACATGCCGGCGACTTGCTTGAGGCCCTTCAATCGGCCATGCGGAATCCCCACGCCTTGACCCAGACCGGTGGAGCCGAGTTGCTCGCGCATGAGCAAGGCCTCGCGGATCTGCGTGCTGTTGGTGCCGACGCGTTCAGCGAAGGCATCGGCGGCGAGCTGGAAGAGGGCTTCCTTGGTAGCGGCCTGTGCGGTCAGCGAAACGGTGTCGGGCGAGAGTAGGCGGGAGATGGTGTTCATTGAATGAAAGGCGGGCACCCGTAGGTGCCCGCCGACCGGTTAGGGGTTATTCGAGATGGCTGGCGACGCTATGGCCGCGACCGTGATCCTGGATTTTCTGCTTGTACTTCTGAACCTGGCGGTCCAGCTTGTCGGTGAGGTCATCCACGGCAGCGTAGAGATTCGGATCCGCGCTTTCGACAAAGATATCTTTGCCCGGTACGTGGAGCGTTACTTCCGCCTTCTGGTTCAACTTTTCGACGCTGAGCACGACGTGGATGTCGATGACATGGTCGAAGTGGCGCGTGACTTTTTGCAGCTTCTGGCTGACATAGTCACGGATGGCCGGGCTGACTTCCAGATGATGACCACTGATTTGCAGATTCATACTGCCTCCTCTATAGGGTCTTGCGCAAACTGGCGGTGGGAATATTCATCGCCTCACGGTATTTTGCTATGGTCCGGCGTGCTACGACAATGCCCTCGGCACTAAATTGATTACAAATTTGCTGGTCTGAGAGCGGCTTTTTGGCATTTTCTTCGCCGATCAGCTGGCGAATCCGGGCCTTAATGGCGGTGGCCGAGGCTGCCCCGCCATCGTCCGTCCCCACGTGGCTGCCAAAAAAGTATTTAAATTCAAGGACTCCGCGCGGCGTCGCCATGAATTTTTGGGTGGTTACCCGGGAAATGGTCGATTCATGCAGCCCCAGCCGGTCAGCAATTTCGCGCAGTACCAACGGCCGCATGGCCAGCTCACCTTTTTCAAAAAAATCGGCCTGTTCGAGCACTATAGCCTGGGCAACGCGCTCGATGGTCTCGAAACGCTGCTGGATGTTTTTGATCAGCCAGCGTGCTTCCTGCAATTGCCCGGCTAGGCCGCCGTTTTCGCCTGCGCCGGATTGGCGCAGCATGTTCGAATACAGACGATTGATCTTGAGGCGCGGTATCGCATCCGGGTTGATCACGGCTTGCCAGGTACCGTTCGTGCCCGCCGTGCGCCGCACGAGCACATCGGGAATGATGTACGGGCTGGCATCATCGATGAAGGCATCGCCGGGGTGCGGATTGAGCGTGCGGATCAGCGCTTGGGCATCACGCAGTTGCGTATCGTCCGCACCGGTCTTGCGACGTAGCTGGGTGAAGTCACGTTGCGCCAGCAGCGGCAGATAATCCTGCACCAGAGATCGGGCGAGCGGTGCGGCAGAGTCGTTGGATTCTTGTAATTGCAGGTGCAGAGATTCTTCCAGAGAACGGGCGCCGACCCCCAGCGGATCGAGTTCTTGTAGCCGCGCCAGCGCGGTTTCGAGTTCGGCCATCGTAACTGCTTCATCGCTAGGCAGCGTGTCGAGGATGTCCTGCAACGTGCCACTCAGAAAACCGCGTTCATCGAGCGCTTCGATGAGGATGCGTACCAGCGCCTGTTCGCGCCAGGTGATGCGCAGCAACCCAGCTTGCGCCAGCAGATGTTCGCGCAATGTTATGGCGGAGGCATCGACCTGTTCGTTGTCGAAGTCGTCGTTGCTACCGCTGCCTGAGCCGCCCGTGTAGTCGTAGGGGCCTTCATCGATATCGATAGGGCTGCTTTGCTCGAATGCCTCGGCAGTATCGGTCGGCTCATCGTTGGTACGTACCGCGTCGGTGTTGTCGCTGCCAGATTGATTTAACGTTACGCCAATGTCCGACAGTGCTTCGTTGTCATCCGCGCTGTCGCCATCGTCATCACGCTCAAGCATGGGATTTTCGGCCAAGGCTTGGGCGACTTCTTGCTGCAGTTCGACCGAGGACAGCTGCAGTAGCCGGATCGACTGTTGCAGCTGTGGCGTCATCGCCAGGTGTTGCGAGGCCTTGATATGCAGGCTGGCCTTCATGGATGCTTTCGTTAGGGTTGCCGCGGATTTGCGGCGTGCAGCTTAGAGACGGAAGTGCTCGCCTAGGTACACCTGGCGGACAGCATCGTTGTTAATAATCTCATCTGGGCGGCCAGATGCCAGCACCGTGCCTTCGCTGATGATGTAGGCGCGGTCGGTAATGCCCAAGGTTTCGCGCACGTTGTGGTCGGTAATCAGGACGCCGATGCCGCGTTCTTTCAAGAAGCGGATGATCTTCTGAATTTCCAGCACGGCAATCGGGTCGACGCCGGCGAAAGGTTCGTCGAGTAGGATAAAGCGGGGTTCGGTCGCCAGTGCGCGGGCGATTTCAACACGGCGGCGCTCGCCGCCCGACAGTGCGGCCGCGCGGCTATCGCGGATGTGTTGAATCGCCAGCTCGTCGAGCAGCGTTTCCAGTCGATTGCGCTCTTCGTCCGCCGACAGCTTCTGCAATTGCAGAACGGCCAGAATGTTTTCTTCGACGGTGAGCTTACGGAAAACCGAAGCTTCCTGCGGCAGATACGACACGCCCATGTGCGCGCGTTGGTGAATCGGCAGATGCACCACCTCATCGCCCGCCAGTGTAATGTTGCCGCCGTCGGCTGGCACCAAGCCAACCACCATGTAGAAGCAGGTCGTTTTACCGGCGCCGTTCGGGCCGAGCAGGCCGACCACTTCCCCGGCCTTCACGTCGAAGGACACATCCTTGACCACCGTGCGCTTACGGTAGACCTTGCGCAAGTTGCGGGCCGAGAGCGTTGCGGTGTTCTGGGTATCGGGGGTGGTCATGGTGGGGTTGTTCTGAGTTTTAAGCAGCGGATGCGCTATTGTCGCAGGAAGCGTCGTCGCTATCGAGCAAATTTTCGTTGCGGTCTTCGCCACCTTCGCCTCGGATCACCTGGTGGATCACCCGCATGGCAAAACCGCGGCTGGCTAGATGTCGGGTTTGCTTGGCGCGTTCGTTGATGTCGCGTGGCAGCTGGCCAAATTTTTTGAGCCAGATCTCGCGACAGCGTGCAAGTTCGTCCGGCTGTTCAGCCAACACGGCCGTGATGGTGTCACGGTCAATGCCCTTCTGCGTGAGTTCCTGACGTAGACGGCTATCCCCATAACGTGGTGCCCGCAGGCGCGCGCGCATTTCGGCATAGCGATCATCCGAGAGCATCTTGCGTTGCTCCAGATCGTCGAGCAAGTCCTGCACCTCGCGCTCGGTCGGTGGTTCGTAGACCTCGTCGACAAAGGATTCAGTCGCAAAGGCATCGCGCGGGTTACGTCGCGCCGGCTTGGGTGCCGGTTTGCTGAGTAGCTTGCTGGCGAGCTCCTGTCGGGAATACTCGCGCCGCGCCAGAAGGCGCAAAGCGCGAGCACGCAGGTCGTCAGCCGTTACCAATCTCAGTCACGACTTAAGCGTCGTCCTCATCCGCAGCGGGGGCGACACCGGCACCGGGCTTGGTAATACCGGCGGCATCCATGATCTTGGCTTCAATTTCGCGGGCCATTTCCGGGCGCGACTTGAGGAACTCACGCACGTTGTCTTTGCCTTGGCCGATCTTTTCGCCGTTGTAGGCATACCAGGCACCCGCCTTGTCGATGATCTTGTGTTCGACGCCGAGTTCGATGATTTCGCCTTCGCGTGAGATGCCTTCGCCGTACAGAATATCGAAGATGGCTTCGCGGAACGGGGGGGCCACTTTGTTCTTGACCACTTTGACGCGGGTCTCCGAACCGATCACTTCATCGGATTTCTTGATGGCACCGATACGGCGGATGTCCAGACGTACCGAGGCGTAGAACTTGAGGGCGTTACCGCCGGTGGTGGTTTCGGGGTTGCCGAACATGACACCGATCTTCATACGGATCTGGTTAATGAAGATCACCAGCGTATTGGTCTTCTTGATGCTACCGGTGAGCTTACGCAGCGCCTGGCTCATCAGACGGGCGTGCAGACCCATCATGGAGTCGCCCATTTCGCCTTCGATTTCAGCGCGAGGGGTCAGTGCAGCCACCGAGTCAATGACGATGATGTCGACGCCGCCGGAACGGACCAGCATGTCGGCAATTTCCAGACCTTGTTCGCCGGTATCCGGTTGCGAGAGAAGCAGGCTAGGGACATCGACACCCAGCTTGCCAGCGTAAACCGGGTCGAGCGCGTGCTCGGCATCGATAAAAGCAGCGGTACCGCCAGCGCGTTGTGCAGCGGCGATGACTTGCAGGGTCAGGGTGGTTTTACCCGACGATTCCGGACCGTAGATTTCGACGACGCGACCGCGTGGCAGACCGCCAATGCCGAGTGCCATGTCTAGACCCAGCGAGCCGGTCGACACGGATTGAATGCCTTGATCAATTTTTGCATCGCCCATCTTCATAATGGCACCCTTGCCGAACTGCTTTTCGATCTGGGCCAGAGCAGCGCCAAGCGCCTTAACCTTGTTTTCGTCCATGCTGACTTCCTTTTGAGAGATTGGAATGATTATTGCACACCACGAGGGTCTCACCAGGTGAGACTCTCGCCCGCTGGATGAAAAAATATTTCGCAGGGACGATCCGAGCGGAACCCCCTGCCGGACGGTAAAATCCGCGGCCTATGTCTTCAAGCGCGCCAGTCACTACCGGATTCTCGCCTTCGGGGTTAAACCCCCGTCAGCGTGAAGCCATCCACTATCTGGATGGCCCCCTGCTGGTGCTGGCTGGTGCCGGTTCGGGCAAGACCCGGGTGATTACCGAAAAAATTGTCCACCTGATCGAGACCTGCGAGATCAAACCGCATCAGATCGCCGCGATTACCTTTACCAACAAGGCCGCGCTGGAGATGTCCGAACGGATCGCCAAGCGTATGGACAAGTCGCCCAAGGGGCTGACCATCGCCACCTTCCATTCGCTGGGCCTGCGCATGGTGCGTGAGGAAGCCAAAACCCTCGGCTATAAGCCGGGCTTCTCGATTTTCGATTCGGCGGACTGCCTGGGCATCATCAACGAACTGAGCGGCACCACGGATAAGGCCAAGCTGCGCTGGCTGCAGACCACCATTTCGCTGTGGAAGAACGGGTTACTCAGCCCGGTGGAAGCGGCTGAAGCCGCCAAAGACGAAGAAGAGGCGGTTGCCGCCCGCATTTACCGCGATTACGCCAATAGCTTGCATGCCTATCAGGCCGTTGATTTCGACGATCTGATCCGTTTGCCGGTCACGTTATTGCAAGACAGCGCAGAGATCCGGCAGAAATGGCAGGATAAGTTCCGCCATATTCTGGTGGATGAGTATCAGGACACGAACACCGCGCAGTACCGCTTGTTACAACAGCTGACCGGGGTACGCGCCTCATTCACGGCGGTGGGCGACGACGACCAGGCCATCTACGGCTGGCGTGGTGCCGATGTGGAGAACCTGCGCCGACTGACTGAAGACTTCCCGCAGCTCAAGGTCATTAAGCTGGAACAGAACTACCGCTCTACAGGCAAAATTCTGGGCGCGGCCAACACGCTGATCCAGAACAACCCCAAGCTCTTCGCCAAATCGCTGTGGTCCGAGCATGGGCCGGGCGCTAATATCAACGTCATTGCCTGCGCCGAAGGCGAGGCTGAAGCCGAAACCGTGATCATGAAGCTGCAAGGGCACCGCTTCGAACATCGCGCCAAATTCTCGGACTACGCCATCCTTTACCGCAGCAACCATCAAGCGCGGCTTTTTGAACAGGCGCTCCGTCAGCAGCGCATTCCGTATGTGTTGTCCGGTGGGCAGTCCTTCTTCGATAAAGCCGAGATCAAGGATCTGCTGGCCTACCTGCGCCTGCTGGTCAATGATGATGATGATCCCGCATTCATCCGTGCCGCGACCACACCGCGCCGGGGTATCGGCAGCCAGACACTCGCCACGCTGGGGCGCTACGCCGCCGAACGCCAGATATCGCTCTTTGCCGCGATGTTCGAAGAAGGCTTCGCCGCGCAGGTGAACAGCCGCGTGCTACAACCGCTGCGCGAGTTCGGAGAATTCATCAATCGCTTCCAGTGGCGGGCGCAGCGTGAATCCGCCGCCGATGTTTTCCCTGATCTGCTGGCTGCCATTGATTATGAGAACTGGCTCTACGATCAGGAAGAAGCGCGTACCGCCGAAACCCGTTGGGCCAACGTGCAAGAGTTTCATGCCTGGATCACCAAGAAGAGCGATGACGATGGCAAGACCTTGGCCGAGATCGTCCAGACCATGGCCTTGATGTCGATGCTGGAACGTCGTGATCAGGGCGAGGGCTACGATGCCGTCCAGCTATCGACCCTGCACGCCGCCAAAGGCCTAGAGTTTGGCCACGTCTTTCTGGTGGGCATTGAAGAAGGGATCCTGCCGCACCGTGAATCGCAAGAGGCCGAGAAGCTTGAAGAAGAGCGTCGCCTGATGTACGTGGGCATTACGCGGGCGCAGCGCAGCCTGCATATCACCTGGTGCGAGAAACGCCGTCAGGGCAAAGATCTGGTGCCGTGCGAGCCCTCACGCTTTATCGAAGAAATGGGTTGCGAAACCGCCAGCTCCGCCAGCAAAGAACTGGTCGACAAATCCACCTCGACGGCCAAACTGGATTTCCTCAAGGCCATGCTGCAGAAAACACCGGAGATCGATCCGGAAGCTCCCTGCCCCCCGCTGTCCTAGCAGCAAAACAAAAGGGACGCCATGGCGTCCCTTTGTCGTTCAGGCGGTGTGACTTACTTTGAGCCGTTAACCATGTATTCAACACCAGCCTTCACTTCGTCGTCGGTCAGGCTCGGCGAACCGCCGCGTGCCGGCATCGCACGGATACCGTTGATGGCATGGCTCACCAGCGTCGGCATGCCCTGACCAACACGGCCGGCCCAGGCAGCCTTGTCACCAAACTTCGGTGCGCCCAATACGCCAGCACCATGACAGCCAGCACATACCGTGTTGTAAACGGTCTTGCCATCCTTGGGGCCGCCACTACCGCCGCCGGCTTGCATTTCAATCTTGGCCACCGGGGCAATGCGCGATTCGACATCGTCGCCACCGCCGCTTACGGCATCAGACTTGCCCTTGCCGCTCATCGAGAACGGCACGACAACGGCCATCAAAACCACCGCCAGAGCGATGGAGAGGTACATGATTTTGCTGCTGGAATTCTTGTCGGCCATGATCGATCCTGTGCGCGAAAAGTAAATGGGCGAATGAATAATGAAAGACGGCGTAAGTATAGCGGGAAAACCCCTGCCTGCGGGTGGGAATGGCGGGTAGGGTGGCGGACGTTGGGGGCGTGGGTAAAATTTGGGTAATTTCAAGGTTTTTGCCGTTTGGACAGTCCCGCCAAAACCCGCTAGACTTCGCCCGCACGCGCTCGTAGCTCAGTTGGATAGAGTATTGCCCTCCGAAGGCAAGGGTCGCACGTTCGAATCGTGTCGAGCGCGCCAGAATTCTGGCTAGAAACTGGAGACGGCGGCATGGACCGCACTGAACGCTTTTACCGGATTGACCAGTTGCTCAACGAGCAGCGTTGCCTGTCATTTGAAGCGATTCAGGCGGCGCTGGGGGTTTCCCGCGCCACGCTCCGCCGCGATATGCAGTATCTCCGTGACCGGCTCAATGCCCCGATTGTGTATGACCGGATGGGCGGCGGGTATCGTTTTGCCCAAGATGTGAGTCGCACCAGCACGTTGTCCGCGCAAAAGTATGAGTTACCGGGCCTCTGGTTCAATGCCAGCGAGATCTATGCCCTACTGATGATGCAGCAGCTGCTCAATACGGTCCAGCCGGGCTTGCTGGGTCCGCATATTGCACCGTTGCAGTCACGTCTCTCGGCTTTGCTGGGCAGCCAGGATAACCGCCCGGAAGATATTGAAGACCGTATCCGAATTGTGCATACGGGGCAGCGCGCCCCGGAGCCGGCCAATTTTGCTTTGATTGCTTCGGCGCTCCTGAAGCGTAAGCGCTTAAAGCTTCAGCATTGGCACCGTGGCCGTGATGAAACGACTGTGCGCGAGATCTCGCCGCAGCGTTTGGTGTTCTATCGGGGCAACTGGTATCTGGATGCCTGGTGTCACTTGCGCAAGGACTTGCGCAGCTTTGCGGTAGAAACGCTGAGCGATGTCGAGTTGCTTGATAAGAAGGCGCAAGACGTGGCCGCTAAGACGCTTGATAACCGGGTACAGAACGGCTACGGGATTTTTGGTGGTGAGCGCACGCAATGGGCGCAGTTACACTTTACGCCAGCCCGAGCGCGTTGGGTCGCCTCAGAGCAGTGGCATCCGGATCAGCGGGGCAATGTGCTGCCAGATGGCAGCTATCAACTGGATGTGCCTTACAGTATTGAGACAGAGTTGGTGATGGACATTCTGCGTCATATGCCGGATGTGGAAGTGATTGGGCCGCCCGCGCTACGTGCCAAAGTGTGCGATAAATTGAAAGCTGCGCTGGCCACCCATAAAGACTGACCGTGTCGAAACCAGGGCCAGTATTACGTCGATGGTTGTTGTGTGCGCTGGTTGCGCTCGGGTTTTCTGTGAGTGCCGTACAGGCGCAGGAGATTGAAGCGCGGCTGTATTCGAACGCCCCCATCGACTACAACTTTTTAGCAGCCGGCTTTACGCAGGTGACCACCAGCAAGTTTCAGATGAACACCGAGCTGCTGGCGTATAACCGCACCTTCGATTTTTTCGGGCAGTCCGGCAAAGTGAATCTGATTTTGCCGTACGCGCAGTTGCACGGTAAAACCACCGTGGGTAATCAGGTGATTACCGGGTCATCGGCAGGGCTGACTGATCCGATTATTCGGCTGGCAGCGAATCTATATGGTGCACCGGCGATGTCGGTGGAAGAGTTCAAACATTATCAGCAGGATCTGATTATTGGCGCCAATCTGTCGGCTGTGTTGCCTTGGGGGGAGTACAACAGTAATCAGCTTTTCAACGTGGGTGCGAACCGCAGCTTTATCCAACCGGGTCTCGGTGTGTCACAAGCCAAGGGTCCGTGGCGCTTCGAGTTATCGGGCGATGTGACCTTCTTCTCGGACAACAAGAATTTTTATGGTAACAATGTGTTGTCGCAGAGCCCGATCTATTCGGGCACGGGGCACGTGATCTATTACTTCCCCTCCACTGCCTGGCTATCGACCGATGTGACGTACTACTCCGGCGGGCAGAGTTTTGTGAATGGGGCGCAGATTAACAACACGCAAGAGAACTGGCTCTTTGGTGCCACGTTATCGATGCCGGTGAATACGCATAATGCCGTCAAGTTTCACGTGGCCGAGGGCAGCTTTTTCAGTCAGGGGCAGTACTACACCATGTATGGCGTGGTCTGGCAGTACCGCTGGGCCGACGGCGGCAAGTAATTAGGTGGCCTTATCCGTGGCCGGATAACAGCCGCCGCGGTCGCCTGGTACAAAGACGCAGCGATAGCGTGTGCCACGACAATCGGCGTACCAGCTTTGAATGTTGTCAAAGGCGCCGGAATCTTTACTGATGACTTTGACCTGTTCCGGCTTGCAGCCCACGGAAGATGCCGTTGCGGTCCGTTGCCACGATGTTGAGCCGCAACTGGTGATTGCGGCGCAGGCAAGCAGGAGACCGATCGCGCGGGTGATCACGGCTGGTGGGTGAGTTGGCGGAATTGAATCGCTTCGGCGATATGTGCTGCGCTGATGTGCGTTGCACCGGCCAGGTCGGCGATGGTGCGGGCCACACGGAGCAGGCGATGGTAGGCGCGAGCAGAGAGTCCCAGGCGTGACACGGCTTGGGTGAGCAGCGTTTGTCCAGCGGCGTCCGGCGTGGCGTGGGCTTCAAGTGCTTTGCCTTCGAGACGTGCATTTACGCAACCTTGCCGCTGAAGCGCAATAGCCGTGGCTGCTTCAATGCGCGTGCGGACGGTGGCCGAACTTTCGCCAGGGGCGGTTTCAGCAAGGTCGGCGGAGGATAGGGCGGGAACCTCGATGCATAGATCAATACGATCCAACAGCGGGCCCGATAAACGATTGCGATAGCGCTGTACCTGTTCCGGCGTGCAGCGACAAGCACGGGTCGGATGCCCTTGGTAACCGCAGGGGCACGGATTCATGGCCGCGACCAGTTGAAACGCGGCTGGATACGTGGCACGTTTGTTGGCGCGGGCGATATGAATCTCGCCGGTTTCTAGTGGTTCACGTAGCGATTCGAGAACGCGCCGATCAAACTCCGGCAGCTCATCGAGAAACAGTACGCCGCCCGAAGCCAGCGAGATTTCGCCGGGCAACGCCTGGCTGCCGCCACCAATGACGGCTGCGGGCGATGCGCTGTGGTGTGGGGCGCGGAAAGGCCGTTCGCCGAAACGCTCCGGGTTGAAGATGCCCGCCAGCGACAGAATGCCGGCCGATTGCAGCGCGGCATCTTTCGTGAGCGGCGGCAGTACGCCCGGTAGGCGAGAGGCCAACATAGACTTGCCCGTACCCGGTGGCCCAAGCATCAAGAGTGCATGACCACCCGTCGCCGCGATTTCTAGTGCGCGCTTGGCTTGTGCCTGGCCTTTGACGTCGGCCAGGTCAGGGTACGGCGTTAGGTGATTGAGATCCGGTTTTTGCGGCGATGGCAGTTGGTCTTCGCCCGTCAGATGTGCGCAGACCTCGCGCAAGGTTTCCGCAACGCGGATAACAGCACCCTCAGCCAAGGCTGCTTCAGTACCCGATGCTGCCGGCAGAATCAGCGTATGCCCTGCATGGTGGCTCGCTAGGGCCAAGGCCAAGGCACCGCGTACCGGACGCAGGCTACCCGTGAGCGAAAGCTCGCCCGCAAATTCGTAGTCTTGCAGATTGAGCGCCGGTAACTGACCGGAGGCGGCGAGTAGACCTAAGGCAATGGGTAAATCAAAACGGCCCGAATCTTTGGGCAGATCGGCGGGTGCCAGATTCACGGTAATGCGCCGGGCGGGAAATTCAAAGCCGGAGCTCAGCAGTGCGGCACGGACACGGTCACGCGCTTCACGCACCTCGGCGTCGGCTAAACCGACCAGGCTGAACGCTGGCAGCCCGTTGGCCACATGCACCTCCACCATCACCGGCGGTGCCTGTAGGCCATCCAGCGCTCGGGTCTGGATGAGCGCTAGCGACATACTTATTTCGGGTGCTTTTCCAGCTCGTCGAGGCGGGCGGTCAGTTGATCCACCAGCTGGCGGGTGCGGGCGAGCACGGCGGTCTGGGTGTCGAACTCTTCACGCGTGACCAGATCCAGCTTGCTGAAGAAGCTGCTCATCATGGCGCGTGCATTCTTTTCGATATCGGCCGCAGGGCTGCTAGCGATGAGGCTGGATAGCTTCTGGGTGAAGTCTTCAAAAACCTTGTTGTTGATCATTCGAACCACCTGTGCGGGCTGCAAATAGGATGGCCGCAGTCTAGCACGGGGGCTGGCGCACCAACTGTGTGCGCGGCCAGAGGTGCCATGCGCGTGCGCCTCAAAAGAGTGCATTTTGTCTCGTGCGTTACGCGAGGCAACGCACAGCGATTTTTACGTGAATTCGTGTGGCAATGGCGAGCGTGTCTTGGCATCAGGCCGAGCTAATTGTTGATAAATCAGCAGGTTACAAAAATTAATGCTGCGATTGCAAAAAGTTGGCACGGTCCATGCTTTTAGGAGGGCATAGCACTATTTTCCTATGACTTTCTAGAAGGACAAGACCATGAAACTCAAGAAGACCCTCCTCGCTGCCTCGTTGGCGGCCATGTCGCTAAGCGCCGTGGCACAGGTGACGGGTGATGCCGCACAAGATTCGGCCGATGCACCGGCATCCACCGACTGGGCGCTGACCGCAAACGTCAACGCGGCCAGCAGCTATCGTTTCCGTGGCATTGACCAGACTTTTAACCAACCGGCGATCCAAGGCGGCTTCGACTTGACCATGCCGTATGGTTTCTATGTGGGTAACTGGAATTCAAACGTTAATGGTAACGCGGACGGTTTTTACGGCGGCAACATTGAGGTGGACTTGTATGGTGGCTGGAAGTACGCGTTTAGCGAAGACACGGGTCTGGACACTGGCTTGATCAACTACTTCTATCCGGGCAGTAATAACGCCAATAACCCGTCGGCAAACATCCGCGGCAACAGAGGTTACAACCAAAACACAGCAGGTTTGAACTCGGGAATGGTTGAAAACCTAGAGTACTACATTGGTGGTAACTGGAAGAGCGTGAGCCTGAAGCAGTTTTTTGCGCTGACCCCTTACTTCAACAACACCGGCATGGGTGGAAAATCGACAGCGGGTTCGGGCTATACGGATTTGCGTGGCACCTATGACCTAAGCGAGTATGCGCCGGCATTGGGTGGCTTTAGCTTGCTTGGCCACGTAGGCTATTTCTATATGGCGAACTACAGCCAAGCCAACTATGCTGACTGGGAACTGGGCGTGACCAAGGACTTTGGGTCGGGTTGGAATGCCAAGGTTTCCTACATTCAGGCGGCTACCCAGGGTAACTGTAACAACGGTAACAATTCGCAGTACTACTGTTTTAGTAAGCAGGGTAATGGGTACGGCAACTCCAGCACAGAGAACGCTGGTCATGCGACCTACATGATTACTGTTGGTCGTACGTTCTAATTCTTTAAGGAATAGAGATGAAACTCGTTACCGCAATTATTAAGCCGTTCAAGCTGGACGAGGTGCGTGAAGCCCTCGCCGCTGTCGGCGTACAGGGTGTGACTGTGACCGAAGTCAAAGGCTTCGGTCGTCAAAAAGGTCACACAGAACTTTACCGTGGCGCTGAATACGTGGTGGATTTTCTGCCGAAGGTCAAACTGGAGGCCGCTGTGGCCGATAGCATCCTGGAACAGGTCGTTGAGGCGATTGAGAAATCGGCCGCGACCGGCAAGATCGGCGATGGCAAGATTTTCGTGTTCCCGCTGGAAGAAGTGATCCGTATCCGCACCGGTGAATCCGGTGAGACGGCACTGTAACGGTTACCAAGGAGTTATTCATGAAAAAAATTCTCGCAATGCTGCTTCCGCTGCTGGCCAGCGGTGTGGCGCTGGCTGATCCAGCCGCAGCAGCACCGGTAGTGAACAAAGGTGACAACGCCTGGCTGCTCATCTCCAGTGCGTTGGTCATTCTGATGTCGATCCCGGGCCTGGCCTTGTTCTATGGCGGTCTGGTTCGAAAGAAGAATGTACTGTCGATTCTGATCCAGGTGTTTGTGGTGTTCTCGCTGATTTCCGTGCTGTGGGTCGTCTACGGCTATAGCGCCGCGTTTACCGAAGGGCATTCGGCTTATAACGCCTTTGTTGGTTCGCTGGATAAGTTGCTGTTGAAGGGCATTACGCCGGATACCGTAACGGGCACTTTCTCGAAAGGCGTTGTTCTACCAGAGCTAACCTTTGTGGTATTCCAGGGCGCGTTCGCGGCCATTACCTGTGGACTGATCGTGGGTGCTTGGGCTGAGCGTATCAAGTTCTCGGTCGTGCTGCTCGGTATCACCGCCTGGTTTACGCTGGCCTATATCCCGATCGCCCACATGGTCTGGTTCTGGGCGGGTCCTGATGCCTACACTTCGGCCAGCGCTGCTGAAGCTGCGGGTGCGACGGCTGGCTGGTTGTTCCAAAAGGGCGCGCTCGACTTTGCCGGCGGTACGGTTGTCCACATCAACGCGGCGGTGGCTGGTCTGGTGGTTGCCTACATGGCGGGTAAGCGACTCGGTTACGGCCGTGAAGCGATGTCGCCGCACAACCTGACCTTCACGATGATCGGTGCATCGCTGCTGTGGTTCGGCTGGTTCGGTTTCAACGCCGGTTCGGCGCTGGAAGCCAACGGTGTCGCCTCGCTGGCCTTCGTGAACACCTGGATTGCTACGGCAGCGGCAACGCTGGCGTGGTTGGGTGCGGAATGGCTGATCAAGGGCAAGCCTTCGATGCTGGGTGCCGCCTCAGGTGCCGTGGCTGGCCTGGTAGCGATTACGCCAGCTGCCGGTTTCGTCGGTGTCGGTGGTGCGCTGATCATCGGTTTGATCGCTGGTGTGATCTGCCTGTGGGGTGCAACCGGCCTGAAGAAGCTGCTCAAGGTGGATGACTCACTTGATGTGTTCGGCATCCACGGCGTCGGCGGTATCACGGGTGCACTGCTAACCGGTGTGTTTGCTGATCCGGCGCTGGGTGGTTCGGGCATCTATGACTACGTCGCTAATGCAGTCGCCGAAGGCTACTCGATCGTTGATCAAGTCGTGATTCAGGCAACGGCGGTGGGTACGACGATTGTCTGGTCGGGTGTGGTGGCCTTCGTGGTCTTCAAGATCCTCGACATCATCATCGGCTTGCGTGTTCCGGAAGATCAGGAGCGTGAAGGCCTGGACGTCTCCTCCCACGGTGAAACGGCATATCACGATTAATGGTCATCGTTGTATGTCAGGTGGATTTGGCGGGTTCTTCGGAACCCGCCTTTTTTATGCCGAGGCAGTTAGTGGGGCTTAGGTCCGATAACAATGCTGCGTCGTGCGATCTGCACTTCCGATAAAAACATGCCTAAGGCACCGATCAGCATGATCATGGCACCCGCAAATAGTAAGGCAACGGCACCACCGATGCGGACCTCGGCATAGCTGCCCACAAAAATCGTAAACACCACCGCGCAAACTAGAAATGCAGACAGCGAACAGAGGGTGATCGCGTGATGAATAATGTCTAGGCGGCGGCTGAGCGTAGAGAGTTCTGTTGCGTAATATGCGGGATTCTTGCCGTCTTCAATCCAGCCATCGATGCGATGCGCACGGTCAATAACCCGGCCCATGCGGGTCGTCAGTACGGAAAGAATGGCACCAACGCCCGTCAATAAAAAAACGGGTGCAACAGCCATTTGTACAACGTGGGCGATATCGGAAATTTCCGGACTGCTGAGCATGGTGATCCTCCGTAAGGATGGCGCGGATTAGCGGAAGACGATGGTCTTATTGCCGTGAATCAGCACACGGCCTTCCAGATGGTTGCGTAGGCCACGGGCAAGCACGGTCTTCTCGATGTCCTTGCCGTAGCGCACCATGTCTTCGACCGAGTCGGAGTGATCAATGCGGATGACGTCCTGTTCAATGATCGGCCCTTGATCCAGCTCAGAAGTGACATAGTGGCAAGTGGCGCCGATCAGTTTGACGCCGCGCTCCCAGGCCTGGTGATAAGGCTTGGCGCCGACGAAGGACGGTAGAAACGAGTGATGGATGTTGATAATGCGACCCGGAAATTCTGCACAAAGTTCCGGGGACAGAATCTGCATGTAACGGGCCAGCACCATGACATCGGCTTCTGCTTCCTTGAATAGTTCAGCAATGCGGGCGTAAGCCTGCGCTTTGTTGGCAGGGTTGACCGGCACGTAATGGAAGGGAATGCCATGCCACTCGACAAAGCCACGCAGCGTCTCGTGATTCGAGATAATGCACGGAATGTCGATATCCAGCTCTTTCGATTGCCAGCGCGCCAGCAGATCGTAAAGACAGTGCTCTTGTTTGGACACCAGAATGACCACGCGCTTGCGCTTGGCCGAATCTGAAATCTTCCAGTTCATGTTGAATTCGTCCGCCACCGGTTGGAAGGCGGCACGTAGACCGGCCAGATCAAACGGCAGCGAATCCGCCTTGATCTCTAGGCGCATGAAATAGGCAGCGATGCCTTCGTCGTTCGGCGGTTCCGAGTGCAGCGTCGTTTCGAGAATCCAGCCGCCGTGCCGGGCAAAAAAACCGGAAACGGCGGCAACGATGCCGACGCGGTCAGGGCAAGAGGCGGTGAGGGTGTAAAAACGTTCGCGATGCATGACGAGAGGCTGTTGAATTAGATACGCGCCGAGGCGCTACGGATGGCAACGTTCAGTTCGGTGTAGTTCATGGTGACCGGGAACTGCGGGAATTCGCGGATCACGTTTTCGGGTGGGTGGAACAGGATGCCGGCGTGGGCTTCGCCCAGCATCGCGGTGTCGTTATACGAGTCGCCGGCGGCAATGACTTTGAAGTTCAGACCCTTGAAGGCCTTCACGGCAGCGCGCTTCTGATCGGGCATGCGCAGGTGGTAGTTGACCAGCATGCCATTGGTGTCGGCTTCCAGCTTATGGCAGAACAGCGCCGGCATATTGAGCTGATTCATCAGCGGCATAGCGAATTCGTAGAAGGTATCCGACAGGATGATGACCTGGAAGTCCTGGCGCAGCTGGTCAAGGAAATCCTTCGCGCCCGGCATGGGACCCATCTCGGCGATCACCTTCTGGATATCGGGTAAACCAAGCTTGTTCTCGCGCAGTATGTCTAGGCGGTATTTCATCAGCTTGTCGTAATCCGGCTCATCGCGGGTGGTCCGGCGCAGCGCTTCGATGCCCGTGCGGTTGGCGAATTCGATCCAGATCTCCGGAACGAGGACACCTTCTAGATCAAGACAGACGATTTGCACGGCGGAACTCCCGATAAAAAGTGGACACAATCAGGGCTAAATTTTACCCGATGCGGCGCGCCTGCCCTACAATGCGGGCGCATGAACCGCTTTTTTGCCGCCTTCCCTGCCCAGAAAGTGATACAGACCGCCCGGCGATTGGCCGGTTGGACGTGTCTGGGTCTGGTGTTGGGCGCGCCTATGGCGATCGCGCAGCAACCACCACCCGTATTCGACCCGGCGATGATCGAAGCGCGCGATCAAGAAGCCAAGGCACTCAAAGAAGAAGGCAAAGCAATCCGTTCGGAAGCCGACGCCCAGCTGGAAATTGACACTTGGAACTGCTATAGCAAGATTCTAGTGAATTGGTGTATCGATCGGGCCAAAGAACGCCGTTATGAGCAACGTGAGAAAGCGCGAGAAATCGAAGCGCGGGGGGCGGTGATCGACCGGGAGGTCCGCGAACGTCGTCTGATCAACCAGTTAGCCAACCCGCCCGCAGAATTGCGTCAGCCGAATCCGCCGGATGGCGCCATCAAGAAAGCGATTGACGAAGGCAAGACGGTGAAGCAGGTGGACCAGGAGCGCAAAGTTCGCGAAGCGGAACAATCGGCCACGCCGCTGAAGACCGATGCTGAGATTCAGGCAGCCTCTGCTGAGCGCGATCGAAAAGCCGCCGAGAAGCGTGCGAAGCGCGAAGCGGCGGAGCAGCAACGCGCCGCCGAAAAGGCGGCGTATGAGGCGCAGCAAGCCGCCAAGAACGCGAAGCCTTAATTGAGGCCCTGGCTGGTCAGATAGTCTTCGTAGTTGCCTTGGAAGTCCACAACCGTGTGATCCGGCTTGATCTCGAGGATGCGTGTTGCGAGTGACGATACGAACTCGCGGTCATGTGAGATAAAGATCAGCGTGCCCTTAAACAGGTCGAGTGCGGTGTTCAGCGATTCGATCGATTCCATGTCCAAGTGGTTTGACGGCTCATCCATCAGCAGGATGTTTGAGTGCAAGAGCATCAGACGACCGAAGAGCATGCGTCCTTGCTCGCCACCGGAAATAACTTTGACGGGTTTTTTGACGTCATCACCTGAGAACAGCAGCCGACCCAACGTACCGCGAATGAGGGTGTCGACATCGGAGCCTTCGTAACCGCCGGCGCGCACATAGCCAGAGATCCAGTCGGTGAGGTTTTCGTCTGATGCGAAGTCAGCAGCATGATCCTGCGCGAAGTAGCCAATCTTGGCTTTTTCCGTCCACTTGATGGTGCCGCCCGTCGGCGTCAGTTCACCATTGAGCAGCTTGAGCAGCGTGGTTTTACCGACGCCGTTTTCACCGATGATGGCGATCTTTTCGCCCGCGTTGACGGTGAGCGAAAGGTTCTTGAACAGCGGTTCGCTGCCGGGGTACGCAAAGCTGAGGTTGTCAATTTCCACGGCCTGGCGGTGCAGCTTGTCTTTGTCGTCGTAGTCGAAACGGATCCACGGATACTGGCGTGACGAGGGTTTCACGTCTTCCGGTTTCAGTTTGTCGATCAGCTTCAAGCGGCTGGTAGCCTGCTTGGCCTTCGAGGCATTGGCCGAGAAGCGGCGGACGAAGGTCTGCAGTTCGGCAATACGTTCTTTGGCCTTAGCGTTGGCATTGGCCTGGCGCTCGCGGGCCTGCGTCGAGGCTTCCATGAAGTCGTCGTAGTTACCGGCGTAGGTGGTGATCTTGCCGTAATCCAGATCGGCCATGTGCGTGCATACCTGGTTCAGGAAGTGACGGTCATGGGAAATGATGATCATAGTGGCGTTGCGCTCGTTGAGCACATCTTCCAGCCAGCGAATGGTGTTGATATCGAGGTTGTTAGTCGGTTCATCGAGCAGCAGGATGTCCGGATTGGCGAACAGCGCCTGAGCCAGCAAAACCCGCAGCTTCCAGCCGGGCGCGACTTCGCGCATCGGGCCGTTGTGCTTGTCGATGGGGATGCCTACGCCCAGCAGCAGCTCGCCGGCACGGGCTTCGGCGGTGTAACCATCGTATTCGCCGAATTTGACTTCCAGGTCGGCCGCTTTCATGTAATCGTCTTCGGTCGCTTCCGGATTGGCGTAGATCGCGTCACGTTCCTGCATACAGGCCCACATCTCTTCATGGCCTTGCATCACGACGTCCAGCACGCGCTGGTCTTCGTACGCAAACTGATCCTGGCGCAGATAGGCCATGCGTTCGTTGACGTCTTTGGTCACGTTACCGGCCGAAGGCTCGAGTGCATTACACAGAATCTTCATGAAGGTGGACTTGCCGGCACCGTTGGCACCGATCAGGCCGTAGCGATACCCCTCGCCGAATTTGACCGAGACGTTTTCAAAGAGGGGCTTGGCCCCGAACTGCATGGTGATGTTATTGGCGACGAGCATGGGTGGTGACTGCTAAGACGATGTTTTTAAAGCCGACATTCTACCAGTCGGTTCGCTGCAGTGCCGCACCGGCCGGGTGTTCCTGCGGTACACTTGCATCATGGTTCCCCATCTGACGACGGCGCTTGCCGGCCCCCTCTTGGCGCTGGAACAGTGCTTTCTGGATCAGACGACTGCGATTGAGCGGTGGTTTCGCTGTGCCTGGCAGGATCACACGCCGCCCTTCTACGCTTCGGTGGATCTACGCAACGCCGGTTTCAAGCTGGCACCGGTCGATACTAATCTGTTTCCCGGCGGCTTTAACAACCTGAACCCGGCGTTTTACCCGCTGTGTATCCAGGCGATTCAGACCGCGATTGAAAAGTACTGTCCAGATGCCCGTAATCTGCTGCTGATCCCTGAGAATCACACACGCAACCAGTTCTATCTCAAGAACGTGGCGACGCTGACGGGAATTCTTCGTCAGGCCGGTCTGAACGTGCGCCTGGGATCGGTATCACCGGAAGTGACGGCGCCGACGACGCTGGAACTCGATGATGGCCAGACGCTGCACCTGGAGCCACTCCAGCTGAATAATGGGCGTTGGGGCGTCGATGGGTTTGATCCCTGCATTGTGCTGCTCAACAACGATTTGTCGGCCGGTGTGCCGGATATCCTGAAAACGTCGACCGGTCAGACCCTCATTCCTCCGGTGCATGCCGGTTGGCATGTGCGCCGGAAGAGCCAGCATTTTGCGGCCTATGACCGGGTTGCGACAGATTTTGCCGCCTTAGTGGGCATCGATGCTTGGCGTATCAACCCGTACTTTGCGACCTGCGAGGACATCAATTTCCATGAGCGTGTCGGCGAAGATTGTCTGGCAGCGCGCGTTGATGAGTTGCTCGGCCGCATTCGCGCCAAGTACCGTGAATATGAGATTGATCGCGAACCCTATGTGGTGGTTAAAGCCGATGCCGGTACCTATGGCATGGGCGTGATGACGGTACGCGATGCCAGCGAAGTGATCGGTCTGAACCGCAAGCAGCGCAATAAGATGAGTGTGATCAAAGAGGGCATGGAAGTGTCATCGGTGATTATTCAGGAAGGCGTGCCAACGCTGGAGACCATCGACGAGGCCGTGGCCGAACCCGTGGTTTATATGATGGATCGCTTCGTTGTGGGCGGCTTCTATCGCGTGCACGAGGCGCGTGGCGTTGATGAAAACCTCAATGCGCCTGGTATGCACTTTGTGCCGCTGGCCTTCGAAACCGGCTGCAATTTACCGGACTACAGCGCTAATCCGGATTCGCCGCCGAATCGCTTCTACGCTTATGGCGTGATTGCCCGTCTGGCACTGATGGCCGCGTCTTTCGAATTGGAAGCCACCGATCCGTTTGGAGTTTAAGCCGGTGTTCGGCACGGTTGTGCGACTGACTGCAGCGTTACTGCTAGCGTTGCTGCTTGGGGCATGCGGCGACAAAAAGCCCATCGTTAGCGAATCCTTTGTGTTTGGCACCCGCGTCGAGGTTCAGGTCGCAGATGACCTGCCCGAGTCGCAGATACGCGCTGCCGTGGCACAGGTGCTAGCCGACTTCGACCGGTTGCATCGTACCTATCACGCTTGGCAACCGTCTGAATTGACGCGACTGAACGATGCGCTGACTGCCGGGCGACGGACGCGCGTGAGTGCGGAAATGGCTGACCTGCTGCTCGAAGCGCAGAGTTACGCGCAGCGATCAGATGCGCTGTTTGATCCGGGCATTGGTCGACTGATCGCGCTCTGGGGCTTTCATGCCGACAGCTACGCTGAGCATGTGCCGAACGCTGAGGCGATCAAGACTTGGCTTAAAACGCACCCGTCAATCACGCAGCTTGAGATTGAAAAAGATGCCGAGGGAGGTTGGGTGAGGTCCGGCAACCGTCAGGTGGCCCTAGACTTTGGCGGTTCGCTTAAAGGCAAGGCGCTGGATCGGGCAGCAAAAACGCTCAAGGCCGCAGGTATCAACCATGCGTTGCTTAATATTGGCGGTAACGTGATGGCGCTGGGATCGCGGTATGGCATGCCTTGGCGCGTGGCGATCCAGGCTCCCCGCTATGCGGGCCCACTGGCAATCCTTGAGCTGCAAGATGGCGAAGCCACGGGTACCTCCGGCGACTACCAGCGCTATTTTGAAGTCGATGGCAAACGCTATCCCCATCTGTTAGATCCGCGCACCGGATACCCGGCACCCGGCACGCAGGCCGTGACGATCGTGGTCGGCGGCCCGGGTGCGGGCGTACGCTCCGACGTGCTGACCAAGCCGATTTTTATCGCCGGAGAAGCCGGGTGGGTGGCCATGGCCGCACGATTGGAGGTCGCTCAGGTGTTGCGGGTCAACGACCAGGGGCAGGTCAGCGCGACGGCACCTTTAGCTGACCGGCTGAAATTTATGCCACATGATGGCAAACTGCCGGATATCCGGCGTATTGAATGAATGGCATGACTGAACAAAACAAAATCCCCGTGGGTATTCTCCTGCTGACGCATGGCCGTCTTGGCGAAGCGCTCGTTGAGTGCGCGCGCCATGTGCTGGGCGGCAACATCCCGGACCACGTGGCGATTCTCTCCGCCGGGCAAGATGAACCGGTCGACGAAGTCGCGGCTAAAGCGCGTCAATTGCTGGCAACGCTGGATCAGGGCGGCGGTGTACTGGTGCTGACTGATCTGCTCGGCGCTACGCCAGCACGCGTTGCTGCGCGTCTGATCGTGCCGGGCAAGGTAGAAGCGCTCTCCGGGGTGAGCCTGCCAATGGTATTGCGCGCTATCAATTACCGTAACCGCTTGCTGCCAGCACTGGTTCAAAAAGCCCTGCTGGCCGGTACTGAATGCACGGTGGCCATGACGGCCGCCGATGCTGGTTGATTATCGTTTTACGAAAGTACCTTTATGACTACGATTCGCCAAGACGTCGAGATTATCAACAAGCTGGGGCTGCATGCACGCGCATCGGCCAAGTTTACGCAACTGGCGGGTACTTTTGGTTGCGATATCTGGCTCGAGCGTAATGGTCGGCGCGTCAATGGCAAAAGCATCATGGGCGTCATGATGCTCGCGGCGGGCAAGGGTACAACTGTCACGCTGGAAACCGATGGCGATGATGCCGAAGCTGCCATGACAGCGCTGTTGGCGCTGATTAATGATTACTTTGGCGAAGGCGAATAACGATCATGAGCTTTACGCTACACGGTCTCGGCGTTTCCGGTGGTATTGCCATCGGGAAGGCGCAGCTGCTGTCGCACGCCACGCTAGAGGTGTCGCACCTCACGCTGCCGACGCGACAGCTGGAAAAAGAGGTCGCGCGTTTTGAAAAAGCCGTAGATCAGGTACGCGCAGAGCTCGACGAGTTGCGTGACGATATGGCCGAGTCGGCGGCAGAAATGCGTGCTTTTATCGACGTGCACGCACTCATTCTGCAAGACCCGGAACTGGTCGATGTGCCCAAGGCCTTGATTCGTGAGCGCGGCTGCAATGCCGAATGGGCATTGGTGCAACAGATGGACGCGCTGGTCGAGCAGTTCGACGCCTTTGATGACCCCTACTTGCGTGAGCGCAAAGCCGATGTGGTGCAAGTGGTCGAACGTGTCATCAAAGAGTTGATGGGGCGTGCCGGCAAGATTACGCAGGCTAACAAGGCCGGTAAGGGCGTCAAAGAAGAGGAGCAGATCATCGTGGCGCACGATCTGCCACCCTCGGATCTGATCAGCTTCAAGGAACACCGCTTTGCTGCATTCGTTACGGATGTCGGTGGTGCGACCTCGCACACCGCGATTCTGGCGCGCAGCATGGCGATCCCAGCAGTCGTTGGTTTGCGCGGTGCGCGTGAGGCCATCAAAGATAACGAGTTGCTGATCGTCGATGGTTTTCGCGGCGTCATCATCATCAACCCTGATGAGCGGGTGCTTGAAGAGTATCGTCTCCGCAAGACGCAGATCGAACTGGAGCGTAGCAAGCTCAAGCGCCTGAAGAAGGCTGAATCGCTGACACTGGATGACGTACGCGTTGATCTGATGGCAAACATTGAGCTGCCCGACGACGTGCAGGCCGCCAAAGACAATGGTGCTGATGGTATTGGCCTGTTCCGAACGGAATTCCTGTTTCTCAATCGGCGCGAAGTGCCTTCCGAAGACGAGCAGTACGAGGCCTATCGTAAGGTTGTGAAGGGTATGGCCGGCAAGCCGGTCGTGATCCGCACTTATGACCTCGGTGCAGATAAAACCCTTGATCAAGCCCGAAGCGCCATTAATCCGGCCCTCGGCCGTCGTGGTATTCGTTTGTCGCTCTCTGAACCAGCGATGTTTGGTATTCAACTCCGCGCCATTCTGCGCGCTGCACGCTTTGGCCCGGTGCGCATTCTGATCCCGATGATCTCGAATGTGCAGGAAGTCGATGCAACGCAAGCGGCGCTGGACCGCGCCCGCGAAGAACTGCGCGATCGTCGGATTGCTTACGGCGAAGATATTCAGCTCGGGGGCATGATCGAAATTCCGGCGGCTGCGTTGGCGCTGAACATGTTTCTCAAGCGTCTGGATTTTCTCTCCATCGGCACGAATGACCTGACGCAGTACACGCTGGCGATTGATCGGGGTGACGAAGAGGTCGCCGACTTGTACGACACGCTGCACCCGGCCGTATTGATGCTGGTGGCGCATACACTGGCCGGCGGCGAAAAGGCCGGTGTGCCGGTATCCATCTGTGGCGAAATGGCGGGCAACCCACGTCTGACGCGTTTGCTGCTGGGCATGGGTTTGCGTCACTTCTCGATGCATCCCTCACAAATTCTCGAAGTCAAACAGCAGATTCTGACCTCGGATGTAGGACAATTAGCGCCCATGGTGCGCAAACTGCTGCGCATTGACGATCCTGCCCAGATTCGTGAGCAGATCCGTCGCCTGAATTCGACCCCGGCCGAGACCTCGGCCCGTTAGATCTGAACAGCATGAATGATGTTATTTCCGGCTCGGTCGGCCTTGTCCGGCCACAGACGTTTCAGTGCAGTGATCCGCTGCCGCTGAAAAGCGGTGCCGTGCTGCCGGCGTTTTCGCTGGTGTATGAAACCTACGGTACGTTAAATGCCGACGCCACTAATGCCGTCCTGGTATGCCATGCGCTTTCCGGTAACCATCATGTCGCCGGTTATCACGATGCCGATAACCGTGAAGAAACGACCGGTTGGTGGGATAACCTGATTGGCCCGGGCAAGCCACTAGATACAAATAAGTTCTTCGTCGTTGGCGTGAATAATCTCGGCGGCTGCTATGGTTCGAGCGGACCCAATACGGTGAATCCCAAAACCGGCAAACTGTACGGTGCCGATTTCCCCGTATTGACGGTAGAAGATTGGGTGGATGCGCAAGCGCGCTTGGCCGATCATCTGGGCGTGCAATGCTGGGCGGCCGTCGTTGGCGGATCCCTGGGTGGCATGCAGGCCATGCAGTGGACGTTGACCTTTCCAGACCGGTTACGCCATGCGGTCGTGATCGCGTCAGCGCCGAAGCTCACCGCCCAGAACATTGCCTTTAACGAAGTGGCTCGCCAGGCCATTCTGACCGATCCTGATTTCCACGGCGGTCATTATTACGAGCAAGGGGTGGTGCCGGCGCGCGGCCTTAAGTTGGCGCGCATGCTTGGCCATATCACCTATTTATCCGATGACCAGATGGCCGAAAAGTTCGGACGTTCGCTCAAAGACGGCGCGCTCAAGTACAGCTACGACACCGATTTCCAGATCGAGTCCTATCTACGTTATCAGGGCGAAAAGTTTTCCGGCTACTTTGATGCCAACACCTATCTGCTAACGACGAAGGCGTTGGATTATTTCGATCCGGCGATATCGACGAACGGTAGCCTAGATGAGGCACTCGCCAAAGCCAAAGCCGATTTCCTGGTGGTGACCTTTACGACCGATTGGCGTTTCTCGCCGGAGCGTAGCCAGGAGATCATGACGGCGCTGGTGCATAACGGCCGCCGTGTCAGCTATGCTGAAATCGATAGTGTGCATGGTCACGATTCTTTCTTGCTGGACGATGCGCAATACCATGCGGTGTTGCGTACTTACTTCGAGGAGGTGGTGCTATGAACGCCCAATCGAAGAAACCCGTGCGCTTAGATCTTACGACCCTGCGCGCCGACCTTGATGCCATCGCCGGCTGGATTGCGCCGGGTGAGCGTGTGCTCGACCTCGGCTGTGGAGATGGCACGCTACTGCGACGATTGATGGATGAGAAGCAGGTTATCGGCTACGGCATCGAGAAAGATCCGGCCTGCGTTCTGGCGTGTCTCAAGTCGGGTGTTAACGTGATTCAGGTCAACCTGGAACGCGGCTTGGCTGGTTTCGAGAATGGTGCCTTTGATCACGTCATCATGTCGCTGTCGCTGCAGATGATCCAGAACACCGTCGGTCTGCTCAAAGAGTTGCTGCGTGTCGGCCACGAAGCTGTTGTGTCGTTCCCGAACTTTGGTTACTACACGCACCGCCAGGCGATTCTCAAAGGCCGCATGCCGGTGTCGGAGAGCCTGCCTTACCAATGGTTTGATACACCGAACGTACGTTTCTTCACCATCGCCGACTTCGAGGCATTGTGCGCAGAACAAGGCATTGTGATCCACGAAATCATTGCGCTGGATAACGGCGAACGCGTGCATGAGGACATTAACTTCCTCGGCGATACCGCCATCTGCCGTTTGGGTCGCGCATGACGACGGCCGCTGCAACAAAGAAACCCAGCATGTGGCGCGCCCTATGGACGCGCCACATGGCCATCTGCGTCCTGATCGGTTTTGCGTCTGGTCTGCCGCTGTATTTGCTACTCAACCTGGTGCCAGCCTGGTTGCGATCCAGTGGCGTCAATCTCAAGACGATCGGCCTTTTTGCGTTGATCCAGTTTCCCTACACCTGGAAATTCATCTGGGCGCCTTTGCTGGATCGCTATGGCCTGAATTTTCTCAAACTCGGTCGCCGCCGCGGCTGGATGTTGGTGACCCAGATTGGGTTGATCGGTGCGATTGCGGCGCTAGGTGGTTTGGATCCCAACACAGAGATCAGCACCATCATGCTGATCGCCGCCTTGGTCGCGGTATTTTCGGCGACACAGGATATAGCCCTTGACGCCTTCCGTCGTGAGTTGCTCTCCGATGACGAACTGGGCCTAGGCAACTCGGTCTTCGTGAACGCGTATCGGGTCGCTGGGCTCGTGCCGGGCTCGGTGTCGCTCATCCTCGCCGACCACCTCCCTTGGCACGAAGTGTTCTGGATTACGGCCGCGTTTATGTTGCCCGGCATCGTGTGCACCTTCTGGGTGCGAGAACCGGCGGGCGATGAACTGGCGCCGCGTACCTTGAAGCAGGCCGTGATCGAGCCGTTTCAGGAATTCATGCATCGTGCCGGTTGGCAGAGCGCGCTCACCGTGTTGGCCTTTATCTTCTGCTATAAGTTGGGCGACTCCCTGTGCACAGCGTTGGCGACGCCGTTTTATCTGGACATGGGTTATGCCAAGAGCGAGATTGGTCTTGTCGCCAAGAACGCTGGGCTATGGCCCGCGGTGATCGGCGGCTTGCTCGGCGGCTTGTGGATGGTGAAGTTGGGGATTAATCGCGCACTCTGGTTGTTCGGTGTGGTGCAGGTCGTGTCGATTTTTGGTTTCGCTTGGCTGGCGGCTATAGGACCGCAAACGGAAATTGGCGCAACCCAGCTCTGGAGCCTAGCGTTGGTGATTGGTTTCGAAGCGCTGGGTGTTGGTTTGGGCACGGCCGCATTTGTTGCCTACATTGCCCGTTCGACGAATCGCGCCTATACCGCCACCCAGTTTGCGCTGTTCACCAGCCTGGCGGCCGTGCCGCGCACGTTGGTTAATGCTTCGGCCGGGTGGCTTGTTGAACAGCTCGGTTGGTATGGCTTCTTCTGGCTCTGCGCTGGCCTAGCGATCCCCGGTATGTTGCTCTTGTTCAAAGTCGCGCCTTGGTCCGGTGATGATCGGGGCACGGCCAGCGAAGCCGTTGCATGAGCGCAGCATCGCTGATTAAGGCAGCGCGTACACTGGCTGTCCAACTCGACGGTTTGTCCTTTTCGGCACCCGTCACGCACGTGTACAACCCGCTGGATTATGCGGGCGCATCGCATGACCAATATCTGGAACTCTGGGGCGGAAAACCGCAGCCCCGCCGCGTGATTTTTCTGGGCATGAATCCGGGCCCGTTCGGGATGGTTCAGGTCGGCGTTCCTTTTGGCGAAGTTGCCATCGTTCATGACTGGCTCCGTATCAATGCGCCCATTCGTCAGCCGCTACACATGAACCCGAAGCGCCCGATCGAAGGTTGGGCCTGTGCACGTTCCGAAGTGAGCGGGCGGCGTCTGTGGGGGCTGTTTCGTGACCGTTTCGGAACGCCTGAGAAGTTTTTCGCCGAACACTTCGTCGCGAACTACTGCCCGCTGGCCTTCTTTGATAACGGCCGTAACGTCACGCCTGACAAATTACCCGCAACAGAAATGGCACCCGTCATCGAGGCGTGTGACACGCATCTACGTACACTGGTAGAAACCATGCAACCGGATTGGGTGGTGGGTGTTGGCGCTTACGCGCAAGCCCAGGCCGAACGAGCGCTGGTAACCAGCGCGCATCAACCGCAGATCGGACGCGTGCTCCATCCGAGCCCGGCGTCGCCGGCCGCGAACCGGGGTTGGGCCGAAGCCGCCACAAAGCAGCTGATCGAACAGGGTATCTGGCCGGCCGACTAAGTGACGTATTCAGGCATCAGGCCTTAAGCGAGTAGGCGGCGAATCAGTCGGAAAGCGCGCCAACCCACCGCACCGTTTTTAACCAGCTTGAGCGTGCCTTTGGGTCGCCAGATTACGAGAGCGATGAGCCCAATGCCGGCAAGCACGGGGTTCTCGCCAATCCAGCGCCGGGTTTTCTCGGCACCTTCGATGACGTGATCTGCGGTATTCAATAGACCGACAACCGGTGTGAGTTCGACGGCCAGCGCAGCGCGCTGCTGGGTGATGCGTTCCAGTAACCGTCCACGCTGCACAGCGCGGGTTTTAATCGCCGACATAGTTGCTTGTGTCATTGGCGTTGGGGTTGGTTTTGGGCGCAGGTGCCTTATCCGCCGAGGGCGGCCGCAGTGCCGCGCGATCGGTTTGCAACGCCATCAGGCTATCGGAAAAAATCTCACCGCCCGACTGTGCGTGAGAGGTGGCGCGCCAGATGGCGATGATTGCCAGCACGGCAAACAGCACGGTGGCCCCGCCGATGATCATCAGTCGCTCTTCCCAGTACGCCATAACCAACCAGGCCAGACCAGTGATCACGGTGACGCCAGCGAAGAAGACTGCGGCAGCGGCATAGGCCAACAACGCGACCAGATGGTCGCGCGCATCGGCAATTTCCAGACCAATCAGCTCGAGGCGGGTTTGCACCACCGCGAGCAACTGGCGCAGATGTTCGCGCGCTGAATCCAGCAGACTCATAGGATTAACGACGTCCGATCAGGACGCCCAGCGCCAATGCCAGCGCCGCAGCAATGCCTACAGCCTTCCAAGGCTCAGCTTGCACAAACTCATCGGTCGCGAGTGCAGCCGCTTTCACTTGTTCGGTGGCTAGTGCTTGCACATCGCCCAGCGCCAGCTTGGAATCCTGCAGACGCTTCTCCAAACGGGCACGTAGCTCCGCGACTTTTTCACCTGCCTGGCCGGCGGTCGCGCGCAGGAGTTCTTCGGTATCGGCGACCACCAGTTTCAGGTCGGCGACGAGCTTGTCTTTGGCAACAACGGTATTCGACATCAGAACTTCCTTTCTGGTTATGTCTTGTGCAGACATCATGCAATGTCAAACTTAGACTACGCTTAACGTGGTGCGCGTGCAATCGCCGCCGTGTTACAGCACGATGTCGTAATCAATGATCAATGGTGCGTGATCGGAAAACTTCTCCGCCTTGTACACGCTCGCCTGCGTGGCTTTGGCCGCAATGCCGGGCGTGGCGATCTGGTAGTCGATACGCCAACCGACATTGTTGGCATAGGCCTGGCCACGGTTGCTCCACCATGTGTAACAGTCGCTTGTGGCATCCGGATGGAGCGCACGATACACATCCACCCAGCCCAGTTCATCGAGCAGCGTCGTCATCCAGGCGCGCTCTTCGGGCAAGAAACCCGAATTCTTCTGGTTGGATTTCCAGTTCTTCAGATCCTGCTCCTTGTGCGCGATGTTCCAGTCACCACAAACAATCACTTCGCGCCCCGAGTCTTTGAGCGCCTTCATGCGCGGTAGAAACTCGTCCATGAAATGGAATTTGGCCGTTTGGCGTTCGGGCGAGCTGGACCCTGAGGGTAGGTAGAGCGACACCACCGTGACTTGGCCGAGATCGAGTTCCAGATAGCGACCCTCGGCGTCAAAATCCGGGTGGCCAATACCTTGAGTGATCTGCTGGGGTTGGCGGGCCGTCCAGATGCCCACACCGCTATACCCCGGCCTCTCAGCGAGGTGCCAAAAGCCGGTGAGGCCGGCCGGGTTTTCCATGGTGCCGTCTTTGGCCATGTCGGCCAGCGTGGCCCGTACTTCCTGTGTGCAGACAGCATCGGCTTTTTGAGTCGCAAGCCATGGGGCAAAGCCTTTTTTCCAGGCGGAACGGATGCCATTCAGATTGGCGGAAATAATGCGCATATTCGGGGGTCAGTGATCTGTGAGAAACTTCCGTCATTATCCCCGAAGCCTTATTCGGAGATGACAGCGAATTTCAAAAAACAACAAGTCGCCTTCAAGGCGGCAGTTTGCTCCTGGAGATGATGATGCGGGTTGGTTTTGTCGGTCTGGGCATCATGGGTCGCCCCATGGCGCTGAACCTTATGAAGGGTGGCCACACGGTGACCGTGTGGGCGCGTCGTAAAGAATCAATGGCACCGCTGATCGAAGCGGGCGCACAGGGTGCGGATAGCCCGGCAGCCGTGGCGGCACAGTCTGACGTGGTCTTCTCGATGGTGGCCGATGCCCCCGATGTGCGTGAAGTGATGTTGGGCGCGCAAGGCGTGGCGCAAAGCGCGCATCCAGGCCTAATTGCCGTGGACATGAGCACGATTCCGCCGGCCGCTGCTAAAACGATTGCGGCGGACCTCGCAGCCAAGGGTGTGATCTTCTTGGATGCGCCAGTTTCCGGCGGCGAAGTTGGGGCCGTTGCCGGCACGCTGTCCATTATGGTCGGCGGTGATCAGGCCGCCTTCGATAAGGCGCAGCCACTATTTACTTGCATGGGGAAAAACGTCGTCTATATCGGCGGCCCAGGTGCGGGTCAAGTGGCGAAGGCCGCCAATCAGATTCTGACCGGTGTCGGCGTATTGGCGGTGGCCGAAGCGATGGCTTTTGCCAAGAAGAATGGTGCGGATCCGGCGCGCGTGCGCGAAGCCCTGATGGGTGGCTTTGCCGGTTCGAAGATTCTGGAGAACCACGGTCAGCGCATGCTGGACCGTAACTTCAAGCCCGGCTTCAAAAGTTGGATGCACGAGAAGGACATGAACATTGTGATGCAGACAGCGCATGAACTCGGGCTGTATCTCCCGGCTTCCGCCGCGACGGCGCAGATGTATAAAGCGATGGTCGGCACCGGCATGGGAGACGAAGATTCCATCGCTGTTCTGAAACTGCTGGAAAAACTCTCCGGTCAAGCTGAGTAAGCCATCATGGCTGTGAACATTCCGCGCGTACCCAATATTCAAGGGCTGCTGGCCTTTGAAGCGCTGGCGCGTCACCGGAATGTGACACAGGTCGCCGAAGAGTTGCACATCACGCCGAGCGCCGTGAGCCACCGGATCCGGCAGATTGAAGAGCAGCTCAAGTTCAAGCTCTTCGTGCGCAAGGACTTTAGCCTCACGCCGGAAGGCGAGTCTTATCTGAAGCGTGTGCGCGAGGCGTTGGCGATTCTGCAAGTCACTGAGCCGCTGGGGCCGTTGGGGGAGCGCACGACCTTGCGTTTGGCCGTGACGCCGACGTTCTCCCGACAGGTGCTGATGCCGCGTCTGTCGATGTTCCGTCACACCTATCCGGAAATTGATCTGGTGCTACAGGTGTCGATCCCGCTGTTTAATGTAGTCTCGCAGGAAACGGATCTCGAAGTGCGTTTTGGCCAGGGACCGTTCCAGGATCGCGAATCGGTGCATCTGATGGCGGATTACGTCACACCGGCCTGTAGCCCGAATTATCTCAACGAAGTGGGTTCTCTGGCGGGGTTCGACCAGGATGAGATTGTTGCCCGCGCTTTGTTGGTGCATAGTGAACTGGAGCCGTGGGAAACTTGGTTTGACCACTGTCGCCTTGATAAGCAGCGCCTTAAGACCACCGCCAAATTTAATGACCTCGGGTTGCTTTACGATGCCGCTGCCGCAGGTCTGGGGGTTTGTCTGACCCGAACGCGTCTGGGTGCCGCTTGGTTGGAAAGCGGTCGCCTGATCCGACTCTCAGACCATGTACTGCCGGCACCCAATCACCACTATTTATGCTGGAAACCGGGCGTCTCAGATCGTTGGGAATGTGCGGCCTTTATCGAATGGCTCACCAGCGAGATGCAGCAGCTGTCTGAATAATCCTCACGCAGCGCACAAAAATATTTCACAACACGGGCGCGGCTGTTGCCTATAATTTTCGGTAGTTAAGCGCCAAAAGTCTGCGGGTGCGCTTTGTGGATCATTCGAGGATCGGACCATGGAAGTGCGCCACCAGAAGCAGGATGCTGAAAAACCGTTGATCGATGACATCCGGCTCCTTGGCCGGGTTCTTGGGGATGTTATTCGTACCCAGGAAGGTGACGCGGTTTACGAACTCGTCGAGAAAATCCGCAAACTATCGGTGGCGTTCCGCCGTGATGCCGACCATGCGGCCGACAAACAACTGAAGAAACTACTCAAGCAACTCAGCGACGAACAGTCGGTCAGCGTCATTCGCGCCTTCACCTACTTCAGCCATCTGGCTAATCTGGCCGAAGATCGTCATTACATTCGCCGGCGCGCCGTCTACGAACGGGCGGGGCGTCTGCAGCCCGGCAGTATTGATGCCACCATGGCGCATCTGCATGAGAAGGGCATGGCACCTCGCGTGATTGCTCAGACACTGGCTAATGCTTATGTCTCTCCCGTATTGACCGCACACCCGACCGAAGTGCAGCGCAAAAGCATTCTCGATGCCGAGCGCGACGTTGCCCAGCTCCTAACCGAGCGTGATGCGATCCGTGAGGTAACCGGCACCGTCAAAAGCCGCAATGCACTGCTTGAGCGTCGCCTCGCCGCCAATGAACAGCAGATCCATGCCCGGGTCACGCAGCTCTGGCAGACACGCTTGTTGCGTTTTACCAAACTGACGGTGATCGATGAAATCGAAAACGCCCTTAGTTATTACGAGACAACGTTTCTTGCTGAAATTCCGCGGATGTATGCGGCACTGGAAGCTGATCTGCCGGGTAAGCAGATCGCTAGTTTCTTCCGCATGGGCCAGTGGATTGGTGGCGACCGTGATGGCAACCCGAACGTGACTGCCGAAACGCTGGATTACGCGACGCGTCGCCAGTGTGAAGTGGCCATTCACCGCTATATGAAAGAGGTACACGAGTTGGGACGCGAGCTGTCGCAATCGTCGATGATGGCGGACTTCACGCCGGCAGTTTGCGCGCTGGCTGAGGCATCGCACGACAAGAGCGAGCATCGCCGCGACGAGCTGTATCGACTAGCGCTCAGCCATATTCATGCGCGCCTGCAAAGTACGTTGCAGAGCGGGAGCAACACAGCGCCTGCCTATGAATCGGCCGAAGCGCTCAAGGCGGACCTCACGGCCATTGAGGGCTGCCTTAAAACCCAAGGTGCCGAATCGCTGGCGCTGCAACGGCTGCATCCGCTGATTCGTGCCGTCGACGTGTTCGGTTTTCACCTGGCCACGGTGGATTTGCGCCAAAGCTCCGACAAACACGAAGCCGTTGTCGCCGAGCTACTCTCCGTTGCCGGCATTTGTGACGATTACAGCGCGCTCGACGAAGCGGCACGCCAAAAGCTATTGCTGATCGCGTTGAACGATCCACGCCCATTGCGCATACCGGCAGTGGATTACTCGGCGCATGCGCGCGATGAATTGGCCATCTTCGAAATGGCACGGTTGGTACTCCAGCGCTATGGCCGCATGGCGATTCGTCACTACATCATCAGCCATACCGAAACCGTCAGCGATCTGCTCGAAGTGCTGGTGTTGCTCAAAGAAGTCGGTCTGATGCGCGGGACCTTGTTACATAAGGCCGAAGTCGATCTTATCGTGGTACCGCTTTTTGAAACCATCGAAGACTTGCGTAATGCCGCCCCCATCATGCGCGACTTTTACGCACTGAGTGGTGTGGCCGCAATGATTCGTCGCTCCGGTGGCGAGCAAGACATCATGCTGGGCTACAGCGACAGCAATAAAGATGGCGGTATCTTCACCAGTAATTGGGAGCTGTACCGCGCCGAGATCGCTCTGGTGGATCTGTTCGAACAGTTGGCCAATAAGCACGATATTCAGTTGCGCATGTTCCACGGGCGCGGTGGTACGGTGGGTCGCGGCGGTGGCCCGAGCTATGAAGCGATTCTGGCGCAGCCACCTGGTACCGTACGTGGTCAGATTCGTCTGACCGAACAGGGCGAGGTGATTGCCTCCAAGTACGCCAATCCCGAAATCGGCCGGCGAAATCTGGAAACCCTCGTAGCTGCCACGCTGGAAGCCACGCTGCTCAAGCCGACCAAGCCCGCCCCGAAAACTTTTCTGGAAGTGGCCGATACGCTATCAGTCGCTAGCACGAAGGCGTACCGAGCGCTGGTGTATCAAACCCCCGGCTTTACCGAATACTTTTTCGCCGCGACACCGTTGAAAGAGCTCGCGCAACTCAATATCGGCTCGCGCCCGGCATCGCGTAAGGCCTTGCAGCAAATCGAGGATCTGCGGGCCATCCCCTGGAGCTTTAGCTGGGGCCAATGCCGCCTCACGCTCCCGGGTTGGTTCGGTTTCGGTTCGGCGGTCAGCGCCTATCTTGAAGACGGCCCGACCAAAACTCGTAAGACACGCCTCGCCCTGTTGCAACGCATGTATCGTGAATGGCCGTTCTTCAAAACACTGCTTTCCAACATGGACATGGTGCTGGCCAAGAGCGATCTGGCATTGGGTTCGCGCTATGCGGAGCTCGTGGAAGACAAACGGGTGCGTAACCGGATCTACGGCGCGATCGAAACCGAGTGGAAGAGAACTGTCGATGCGTTGAATCAGATCACCGGCGACAAACATCGTCTGGCATCAAACCCCGGTTTGGCGCGGTCGATTCGACATCGTTTCCCCTATATCGATCCGTTACACCATCTGCAACTGGAACTCATTCGTCGATATCGATTGGGTAACGCCGGAGAAAAGGTGCAGCGCGGCATTCATCTCAGTATCAATGGGATCTCCGCTGCACTGAGAAATACCGGTTGAATGCAGGAAGCCCTTTGACGTGCGTGCTGTGCTGCAGCACGCACGTGAGGAATATTCATGCAAGAAATAAAAATCTTTCACGTAATAATTCCTTAAGAGTTCCTATAATGGGCTTGCGATCGTCTGCGCTTTTTTGTGTGGGCGCTCGTCTCTAACAGACTACAACAAGGAGACATCATGGTTTGGCAACAAATCTACGATCCGATGGGGAACATGATGTTCTCCACACTGTTGGCGGCGATTCCCGTTGCCATCATGCTGATTGGTCTGGGCTTCCTGCATATGAAAGCCCATACGGCTGCCGCAGCCGGCCTGATCAGTGCCATCCTGATTGCCGTGGGTATTTACGGTATGCCGCTAGAAATGGCGACCAAGGCCTCGATGATGGGCGCACTGGTTGGCCTGCTGCCGATCGGCTGGATTGTGCTCAACATCATTTTCTTGCAACAGCTGACCGAACAGAATGGTTCGTTCAAGGTGCTGCAAGATTCGATCGCGGGCATTACCGAAGACCGTCGTCTGCAACTGCTGCTGATCGCCTTTGCCTTTGGTGCCTTCTTTGAAGGTGCATCGGGCTTCGGTACGCCGGTGGCTGTGACGGCTGCGATTCTGATCGGTCTGGGTTTCTCGCCTCTGGCCGCATCGGGCCTCTCACTGATTGCCAACACCGCACCGGTTGCCTACGGCGCACTGGGTACCCCAATCATTACGCTGGCCAAAGTGCACGGCTACGATGTTATGGCCATTTCGGCCATGGTTGGTCGTCAGCTGCCGTTCTTCTCGCTGATCGTACCGTTCTGGCTGATCTGGGCCTTTGCCGGTCGTAAGGGCATGATGGAAATCTGGCCAGCCATTCTGGTCACCGGTGTCAGCTTTGCCGTGCCGCAGTTCATTGTGTCGAACTACTTCGGCCCGGAACTGGTCGACGTCGTCGCCGCGCTGGTGTCGATGAGCTGTCTGGTGCTGTTCATGAAGGTCTGGAAGCCGAAGACCATCTGGACCTCGGTCAAGTTGCGTGGTCATGATCACGATAGCGGCGAAGCCCAAGCGCCGGTTGCGCTGACCAAGCACCCGCGTAGCGTGGTGATCCGTGCCTGGATGCCGTGGCTGATCCTGACGATCACCGTCTTCATCTGGGGCCAACCGGCTATGAAGGAATGGCTGAACGGCATTTACATGCCGAAGTTCCCGATCGACGGTCTGCACATGCTGGTTGAAAAGATTCCGCCGGTCGTGAAGGCTCCGACTAAGGAAGGTGCCGTGTATGTCTTCAATCTGCTGTCGGCCACGGGCTCGGGCATCCTGGTTGCCTCGCTGATTGGCGGCTTTGTGATGAAGTACAACCCGCTGCAACTGCTCAAGGCTTACGTTAAGACCTTCTGGTTGGTGCGTTATTCGCTGTTCACCATCGCCGTGATGCTGGCACTGGGTACGCTGACGCGTTACTCGGGTCTGGATACGACTCTGGGTCTGGCCTTCGCTGCCACCGGCGTGCTCTACCCGTTCTTCGGTACGCTGATGGGCTGGTTGGGCGTCGCCCTGACCGGTTCGGATACGGCCTCGAACGTGCTATTCGGCGGTATGCAGAAGGTGGCAGCCGAGCAAGTGGGCGTCAGCGCCAACCTGATGGGTGCAGCCAACAGCTCGGGTGGTGTGATGGGTAAGATGATCGACGCCCAGTCGATCGTCGTGGCCTCGACCGCAACCCGTTGGTTCAACCACGAAGGCGACATCCTGCGTTATGTGTTCTTCCACTCGATCGCACTGGCCTGCCTGGTCGGTATCTTCGTGATGATGCAGGCCTATGTCTGGCCGTTTAATCTGATGGTGTTGTAAGTCAATAATGAGCGCCCAGCATCAGCGTCTGATCGCGGCGCTCGCCCAGGTTCTTCCTTCTGCCAATCTACTCTGGCAGAAGGAAGACACCGCCCCCTACGAATGCGATGGCCTCGCGGCTTATCGCACACTGCCCGTAGCGGTGGCATTACCTGAGAACGAAGCTCAGGTGCAGGCAGTGCTTAAAGCATGTAACGCATTCGGCGTTCCGGTCGTGCCACGTGGCGCGGGCACCGGGCTGTCGGGTGGTGCCATGCCCATGGCCGAAGGCATCGTGCTTTCGACCGCCAAACTCAACAAGATTCTGGATGTAGACCCGCTCAGTCGTCGCGCGGTGCTGCAACCCGGCGTCCGCAATCTGGCCATTTCTGATGCGGCTGCCCCCTACAATTTGTATTACGCGCCGGATCCGTCCAGCCAGATCGCTTGTTCGATCGGTGGCAACGTCGCCGAAAACTCCGGCGGCGTACATTGCCTCAAATACGGCCTGACCGTAAACAACGTCATCCAGGTACGTGCCGTGCTGATGGATGGTGAAACCGTGGAATTCGGTACCGAGGCGCTGGATGCGCCCGGACTGGATTTGCTGGGTGTCATGATCGGTAGTGAGGGCATGTTGGCCGTCGTGACCGAAGTCACCGTACGCCTGATTCCGAAGCCACCAGTCGCCCGCGTCATCATGGCCAGCTTTGACGATATGACTAAAGCCGGTAATGCCGTGGCTGATGTCATCGCCGCCGGCCTCATTCCCGCCGGCCTGGAAATGATGGACAAACCCGCAACGCGCGCGGTCGAAGAATTCGTGCATGCCGGTTACGACCTCAACGCCGAAGCGATTCTCCTTTGCGAGTCCGATGGCACGCCGGAAGAAGTGGAAGAAGAAATCGAGCGCATGAGCGCTGTGCTGCGCCAATCGGGTGCCACACGTATCCAGGTATCAGAAAGCGAAGATGAACGCATGCGGTTCTGGAGTGGGCGCAAGAATGCCTTCCCGGCCGCTGGTCGTATCTCGCCAGACTATTACTGCATGGATGGCACGATCCCCAAAAAGCACATCGCCACCCTGCTCAATCAGATCACTGAGATGGAAGGGCGCTACGGCTTGCGCTGTATGAACGTGTTCCATGCGGGTGACGGCAACATGCACCCGCTGATTCTGTTTGATGGTTCGGACGAAGATCAGTGGCACCGCGCTGAAGATTTCGGGAACGAAATTCTCGAAGCTTGCGTGGCGCTGGGTGGCACCGTGACCGGTGAGCATGGCGTGGGCATCGAAAAGATCAATACCATGTGCGTACAGTTCGACGAGAAAGAGCGTGATGCTTTCTTCGGCGTTAAAGCCGCGTTTGACCCGGCCAAACTGTTGAATCCGGACAAGGTTATCCCGACGCTACACCGTTGTGCTGAATACGGCCGTATGCACGTGCATCGTGGCCAGATGCCGCATGCCGATTTGCAGCGCTTCTAAAGATTTAACGAGTCCTCTCCCATGGCTGACTTAACCAACGACTTTGTTGCGCAAATCCGCGAGGCCGCTGCCGCGCATTGTCCGCTCACCATCGAAGGGGCCGGCAGTAAGCGTTGGTATGGCAACCCGGTGGTTGCCCAACGTGCGCTGGCCACCACGGGCCACCACGGCATCGTCGATTACGACCCGGCTGAGTTAGTGCTGACCGCTCGCTGCGGTTCCACTCTGGCCGATATTGAAGCCACGCTGGCCGAGCGCGGCCAGATGCTCGCCTTCGAACCGCCACGTTACGCGCCAGAGTCCACGCTGGGTGGCGCCATCGCCACCGCGTTATCCGGGCCCTGCCGCCCCTTCGTCGGCGGAGTACGAGACTTCGTTCTCGGCATGCACGTCATCGACGGCAAAGGCGATGTCCTCAAGTTTGGTGGCCAGGTGATGAAGAACGTCGCCGGTTACGATGTCTCGCGTCTTATGACAGGTTCATTGGGTGTGCTCGGTTTGATCACCCAGGTCTCGCTCAAAGTTTTGCCGGTACCGGTGGCCACCGCCACGCTGCGTTTCGAGTTGTCGCAAGCCGAAGCGATCCGCCGCGTGAATGAGTGGTCTGGTAAACCGCTACCGCTTACCGCCAGCGCCTGGGAAAACGATACCCTGCATATTCGCTTAAGCGGCGCACGTGCCGCCGTTGAATCAGCGATCCATCAGATGCGTGGCGTCCTGCTCGATGTGCCGGGTGCCAAAGCCTTGTGGGATGGCCTAC
>CALKUR010000140.1 GCA_937996725.1 uncultured Dechloromonas sp.
GGACCAGCTTTCGCCTGAGACGAGCGGCCCCTTTTGCAGATAGGGCAGGGCGGCCCAGCCTTGGATCCAACCGGCCACGTCCTGCGGGGCGGGTTCCAGAAACAGCTTTTCAAGGTTCACCCCACCTTGATCGCCTGTCCGCCAATAGGGGATCAGCTTTTCGCCGGTCAGCAGGGCCTCGGCGTCGTCGAGAACCGCCTGCCAATGCGCGGCGGTGTCGGGGGGCAGCGACATGCCCGTGCCCGAATGTTGGCGGGCATTGGGCAGCCATTCCTGTCTGTCGTCTGTCTCGGCCTTGACCAGCGTCCAGAACCTGCGGTTTTGTTGGATCATCTGCAAGAAATGGCCATGCGCCTTTGCCGCGTGGGCCGCGTCTGGGGTTTGGCGCAGGGTTTCCAGAACCATGGCGATCAGGTCGATCTCATCTGGCATCCGGTCCATTCCGGTCAGGAAACTGGGGGGCGGGGGGCCGTAGGCGGCCATGGCCTTGCGCGCCGCCATCACGCGGGTCAGGGGTTCGGTCGGGTCATAGGCCAGCACCATGTCGGACAGGCCCGAAAGCAGGTGGGTATAGGCCAAAAGCCAGGGCGCATCGGCGGCATCGAACCGCACCATCAACGGCGGCATCGGCATTGATACCATTACGGGTGGCCAGGGTGCCGATGACGTCATCGGCCTCGACGCCGCTTTCCATCAAAATGGGCCAGCCGAGGGCGCGCACGACCTGGTGGATAGGCTCGATTTGGCGCGCTAGATCCTCCGGCATGGGCGGGCGGTGCGCTTTGTATTCGGCGTAGAGGGTATCGCGGAAGGTCGGGCCGCTGGCGTCGAAGACGCAGACGCGGTATTCCGCCGGAATTTCGGTCGCCAGTCGGCGCAGCATGGTAATCATGCCGTACAGTGCCCCTGTCGGGTCGCCGGCCTGATTACGTAGGTCGGGTAGTGCATGAAATGCACGATACAGGTAGGATGATCCGTCAACGAGCAGTAGTGTAGGCATGACGACAGCAGGGGTGCGCAGCGTGGAAGAAAATATGAAAAACGGATTTCACTCCGTGGAATCAGCGGCCGATGCCGCAACGCTGACCGAGCGGGAGGCCTGGCGCCTGTTCGGGATTATGTCAGAGTTCGTCGAGGCGACGGACCGCCTGTCGGAAGTTCGTCCGGCCGTCTCGATTTTTGGCAGCGCCCGCGTTTCCCCGGAATCGCCCTATTATCAGCTGGCCGAGGCCATTGCCGCACGTTTGTCGGAGGCTGGGCTGGGCGTCATTTCGGGCGGCGGTCCCGGCGTAATGGAAGCGGCCAACAAGGGCGCTTTTGGCGGCAACGGCCCGTCCATCGGCCTGAACATCGAATTGCCGCATGAACAACATACCAACCCTTATCAGGATATTTCTCTGGGCTTCCGCCATTTCTTTGCGCGCAAGTACATGTTTGTGCGCTTTGCCGTGGCTTATGTGGTGATGCCCGGTGGTTTTGGCACGCTGGACGAGCTGATGGAAGCCTTGACCCTGATCCAGACCCGCAAAAGCCGTCAGTTCCCCGTGATTCTGGTCGGTTCGACCTTCTGGGCTGGCCTGATCGATTGGCTCAAGGCCCGTCTGGTCGAAGAAAAGATGATTAGCCCGGAAGACATGGATCTGCTGCAGGTGATCGACGATCCGGCCGAAGTGGTTGAGGCCATCTTCCGTCATTACGAGACGCGCGGCTTTGCGCCGTTGCCCGGAGAACGCGAGCTTTTGCTGAACCTGTAATAAAATCCGCTTATATCAAACGTCTGGATTTCGCATGTCTGCCACTTATCTCCGCAATACCTTGCGCGTCGCGCATGTCGGCCTTGTGCTGACCAGCGCCTTGCTGGCGTTTGATGCAGCCGCCCAGTCGGCCGGCAAGTCGAGCGCCAAGTCGGTGCCGCAATCGACGTCGACGCTGCCGCCCCAAGTGGTGACCTACGATCCGGCGCTAAGTACTGCGCAATCGGATGCGGAAGAAGAAGGTGCCGTGACGATTACGCCGGATGATCGGGGCACCAGTATCCAACGTTATGGTTCGGGTGGCCGACCAACGCGTGAGGTGGTCGACCCGCCGCTGCTGCCGTCTTATTCCGAATCGCCACCCGCTGAGCCGCAAAGCGTCCTCCCGGATTCCGATCCGGTGCGTGGCGACATGGTGCAGCCACCGATGTGGACCCTCTGGAGCTGGTAAGCGATGCCGCGTCATTACCGTCACGCCCCTTGGCAGGATATGCATCCGCACGATGATCTGCCGCCGATCCATCATGTTGGCGTGGGCCATGGTGTGCAGTGGATTGCCGAGGGCTGGTCGCTGTTTTTGCGCCGGCCCGGATTCTGGTTGCTGGTCGCACTGTTGCAGACGCTGCTGGTGATGCTGGTGCTGCTTGTGCCCTTGCTCGGTCAGGTCGGTGCCCATCTACTGATGCCGATTCTGTCGGCGGGTCTGATGGTCGTTGCCCAACGTATTTATTACGATGAACCCGTGACCGTGCCGGAGGCATTTACCGGGTTCAAAGAACATGCGCCGGCCGTGGTGAATGTCGGCGTCTGGTACATGCTCGGCTGGATGCTGATCGTTGCGCTCGGCTTGCTGCTGGGCGGTGGCGCTGCGCTGTCGGGCATGGCCGTGGGTCTGGAAACGCATTACGAATGGTTGGGCACGGTCATTAGCGTATTCGGCATTCTGCTGGCCATTGTCATCAGCCTGCTGCTGGTATTGCCGCTGGTGATGTCGGTTTGGTTGGCGCCACCGCTGGCCGTGTTTCACGATATTCCCGCGATGCAGGCTATGAAGCATTCCTTCGTGGCGAGCTGGCGGAGTTTGCCAGCCTTTGTGGTGGCTTTCTTCCTCGTGGCGTTGATGCTATTCCTGACCAGCCTAACGCTGGGCCTGGGTCTGCTGGTGGTGATTCCGATCATGGCGGGCGCCACCTATGCGGCGTACCGTGATTTGTTCGAGTTAGCGGCCCATGCGACTCCGGTCGCAGACGCCACCGGATCTGTGGATGCCTGAAGCCATGAATGCGGGCGGGCAGCCGCCGGGCACACAAGCGATTAGGTTGCAGGACGGCTGGCGCTGGTTTCACTCGGGCTTTGCGCGTTATCGTCGCAACCCGGTCTTGATGATGTTCTGGGTGATGACCTATTGGACCCTGCTGGGTCTGTTAGGCTTGGTGCCTGTGCTGGGCGATATGCTGGTGGCCGCACTGGCACCGGTGCTGCTGATCGGGGTGCTGTCGGGTTGTCGTGCGTTAGATCAGGAAACGCCGCCGTCATTTACCGTCATTTTTTCCGGCTTCGGGGCGCGTCTGCAACCGCTGATGGGGCTGGGCGTGCTGCATTTTCTTCTGACGCTGGGCGCGCTCGCGCTCACGGCAGTTGCCGATGGCGGCGTGCTGTTGCAATACATGGTACGTGGGATGTTGGGGATGCCGGATCTGCCGATGCCGAACCCGGAGCAACTCTCGCTCACAGGATTGGTTCTGGCATTGTTCGCCTACGTGCCGATCATGTTGGCTTTTGCGTACGCTCCGCTTCTCGTGGCATGGCGGGGCTTCGGTCTGAGTAAAGCGCTCTTTTTCAGCCTCATCGCTTCGTGGCGTGCTGGTCTGGGATTGCTGGGTTTTCTGACGGCCATTCTGATGTACGGGGTGTTGTTGCCGTCGGTCGTGATGATGCTGCTCTCTGCGCTGGGCGTGGACGCAGCCCTCGTGACGTCATTGATTGTGGTGCCGGTGATCGTGGTCGTAGCACCGACCGTCGTCTCCGGTTTTTACACGAGCTATACGCAGGTGTTAGCCGGGCCTTCAAGTGAGACGCGCTTCCCGCAATGACTCGTCGATTGATCGGCGTATTGGGCGGCACCTTTGATCCGATCCATCGGGGACATGCGCAGCTAGCCCGCGATGCCGTCAGCGCACTCGCGCTGGACGAAGTGCGTTGCGTGCCGGCGGGCAATCCCCCGCATCGGTCTGCGCCGATTGCAGGTGCAGCCGATCGTTTAGCGATGGCGCAGCTGGCGTTTGCCGATCAGCCAGGTGTGGTCATTGATGACGCCGAGATCCGTCAACCCGGGCCATCTTGGACCATCCTGACGCTAGAACGTTTGCGCACGGCGCTGCCGGATGCTGCACTGGTACTCATCGTCGGTGCCGATGCGTTCCTCGGTTTGCCAACCTGGCACCGTTGGCAAGATCTGATTGCGTGTGCGCATTTGGCGGTGTCGAATCGCCCGGGGTCGAATCTGGACGTTGCCGTCATGCCGCAGCCATTACGAAATCTGTTTGAGGCGCATCGCACCACAGACATCACGGAATTGCATCGTAGCGCCGCGGGGTGCATCGTTTCGTTTACCATGACGCCGTGTGCGGTGTCGGCCACGCAAATCCGTTCGGCCGTGCGCCAGGGGCAGCCGATTGCCGACCTCGTCGCTACGCCGGTTGAAAATTACATCCGTCATCACCATCTCTACATTTAACCCGTTGTTGTTTCTGCCTTCATAGAGGAACCCGCATGTCCAAAGAACTGTCGATTAAAAAACTGGAAACCCTCGCCGTCGATGCGCTGGAAGACATCAAAGGGCGTGACATCATCATCGTGAATACGACGAAGGTGTCGCAGATGTTTGAACGGATCGTATTGGCCAGCGGCGACTCGAACCGCCAGGTGCGCTCATTGGCGCGCAGCGTCGCCGATAAGGTGCGTGAGGCAGGTGGCGAGGTCTTGTCCGTCGAAGGCGAAGAGATGGGCGAATGGGTCCTGGTTGATCTCGGCCCGGTCGTCGTGCACATCATGCAGCCAGCTGTGTGCATGCATTTTGATCTGGAAGGCCTGTGGGGTCAGGGTAAGCCGGCCGGCGTTGTTGCCGAGAAAGCCGCAAAGAAGGCGGCACATCAGGCGGCTGAAAAAGCTTTAGAGAAAGCGTCAGGTGACAAGAAGGCCGTTGCCAAAAAACCTGCGGCGAGAAAGCCCGCGGCTAAAAAGGCCATAGCCAAAGAGCCTACGGCGAAGAAACCCGCCGCAAAGAAGCCAGCCGCTAAAAAACCAGCGGCCAAGAAAGCTGCCGCGCGCAAGTAAGCTGCTGCATGAAGTTGCATCTGATCAGCGTTGGTCAACGCTTGCCGGATTGGGCCGAGACCGCCTGCGCAGATTATCTGAAACGATTCCCGCGGTCACAGCCGATCGTGCTGCATGAGATCAAGGCGGAGCCGCGCACCGGCAATCGCACGGCCCAGCAGATCATGGATGCCGAGGCGCAGCGTATCGAAGCCGCCATCCCGAGCGGCGCGCGCCGGGTAATGCTGGATGAACGGGGTGCGGATTTGACGACCATGGCGCTGGCCAAAAGGCTGGAAAGCTGGCAGTTAGAGGCGCAGGATGTGGCATTGATCATCGGTGGCGCTGACGGTATTGCACCCGCGTTGAAAGCGACAGCGCACGAGATGATCCGCTTGTCCTCCATGACGCTGCCGCATGCGCTGGCGCGCGTGCTGTTGGCCGAACAGCTTTATCGGGCGATCACAGTGTTGTCCGGCCACCCGTATCATCGGGAATAGCGCGCATTATGCAGACCATTTGGTTGGCCTCGAAAAGTCCGCGTCGCGCCGAGTTGTTGCGCGACATGGGTGTGCCGTTTGAGGTGTTGCAGTTCACCGATATGGATGGTGCGGCCTACGAGGTTGATGAGTCCGTATTCCCCGGCGAACCGCCGCGGGACTATGTGCGACGTGTGGCCTTTGATAAGGCGTTGCACGCAGTGTCGTATCTCAAGGATCGTGGGTTACCGTTACGCCCTTTGCTTTCTGCCGATACCACGGTGGCGATGGGTGATCGGATTCTAGGCAAGCCGGTAGATGCGGCAGAGGCTCGCGAGATGCTGTCGACGCTTTCGGGCCAGACGCATGAGGTGCTGACCGCTGTGGTGGTGGTTGAGGGCGATCAGATCCGCCAGGCGCTGTCCGCAAGTCGCGTGCAGTTTATGCCATTGTCTGATGCGGTGATTGAGCGTTATATCGCGAGCGGCCAGCCCTTCGATAAGGCGGGTGCTTATGGCATCCAGGGCCATGCCGGTATTTTTGTGGCCGAAATGCAAGGCAGCTTTACCGGCATCATGGGTCTGCCGATCCACGAAACGGCGCAGCTCCTCGAACCGCTCGGCTTCCAGATCTAGGGCAATAACGACAAGATTGCTTGGGCAGCAATCGTTGCACCGTCACGCGGCAACGGCGGCCGAGGCGGTTGGGCCATGACCTGAGCGATAGCCTTGGCAAAGTTGCCGTGGTGTAAGTCGCTTAAGGCAAGCTCGGCACAACGGGCGTGGGCCTGCAGCCAGTTGACCAGTACCGGCTGTTCGGGCCAATCAGGTCGTTTGACGTATAACGCCGGAATGCCGATGAGTGCCGCCTCGACAAAGGTTCCATAGCCCGGTTTACAGATCGCCACATCGCAAGCGGCCAACAGATCGCAGAAATTCCAGCCATACCGTGCGCGCAGGGTGTCGGCGTTGACAATGCCGCGAAGTGCATCGCTCTCTTCGGGAAGTGCGTTCTGATTCACGACCAGCAGATTGAGTGCCTGCTGTTTGGGCCAATCGCACAGCGGTAGGGCTGTTTCAATGCCGCCCAACCCAATCAGTACCCGGGGTTGATCGGGGTAAGGCAATGTCGTGTGTAGGGCTTGATCGAATGCCTGACGTGTCAGATGGCTGACGGCACCCACCGGCGGCAGGATCTGTTCTGCTCGGCCGCGCATGGGCATGCCCGGCGATAGGCGTAATGCGAGCGTGCTGTTGTCGTAAATGTCGCTCAAGCGGTTTAATACGTCGGTGCTGCCTGGCATGTCAGCAAAGTAGGTGCGCGCCATATCGGCCCAGTTGAGCGAGCTCATGGCGATGGTCGGGATGCCCAGTGATTGACCGGCCGCCAGCGGCATTTCGCCGACATCGCTGATGATCAAATCGGGATGCGCTGCTCGAACCACGGCGCAGGCGTTCTCCAGATGAGCCGCCCAATCGTTTTCGCGTTGCCGGTAATGTCGCCAGCTGGCCGCAACGTCCACATGCAGTGCATCGTGCATCGTGAACCCGATGTCACAAGACTGGTCGACATGCATGAATGGGTGATGGATCCGATGACGTAGCGCGCCCACCGGAAGCGCGCTCCAGACCGTTAACTTAAGATCAGGCCGCAGCGCGAGCAACGCATTGCAAACGGGTGCGGCTTGACCCAGGTGGCCGAGGCCGTGCGCACTGATGGCGAACAACAGCCGCGGCATGGTTACGGGGTTTAGCGCGCTGCCGTTGGCGGCGTGGCAGCGATTAGTTCGTCTGAGGGGGTCTCGATCAGTCGAGCCAAGTAGGCGCCATCGTCGTTCGCTGACCAGCTGTCGCCGTGCACCCAGACCGCATGGCCGACGCCACGACCCACGTCGACGGGTTCGCCTTCGCGACCCTCAAGTGCGGTGATCTGAACAATGCGGTTGCCCGAGGGGTGAATGACCTCGACCCAGTCACCGACGTGAAATTTATTGCGGACATCGATACGTACGGCATTACGTTCGCTATCCCAGACCACATCACCGGCGTATTGGCTGCGCCCGGATTCCGAATACCCGCGCAGATAGTTCTGCGTATCAGAATCGTGATGGCGCTGGTAGAAGCCATCGGTATAGCCGCGATTCGCCAAGCCTTCCAGCTCGCCGAGTAGGCTGGGGTTGAAAGGGCGGCCAGCTTTGGCATCGTCGATCGCGCGGCGGTACGACTGACAGGTGCGGGCGACGTAGTACGGCGACTTGGTGCGGCCTTCGATCTTGAGGGAGTCGACACCGATCTCGATGAGGCGCTCAACGTGTTCGATCGCGCGCAGATCGCGCGAGTTGAGGATGTAGGTGCCGTGTTCGTCTTCTTCGATGGGCATCTGTTCGCCAACGCGGGTAGATTCTTCAATCACCATGGGCGGCATGGCATTGCCCGTCAGACCCGGCGTGGCTTCGGCCTCGGCATCCGGCTTGAGCTTGTAATCCCAACGGCAGGAGTTGGTGCAGGTGCCTTGGTTCGGGTCGCGGTGATTGAAATAACCTGAGAGCAGGCAGCGGCCCGAGTAAGCGATACACAACGCGCCGTGGACGAAGACCTCGAGCTCCATGTCCGGGCAGCGCTGACGGATTTCAGCCACTTCGTCGAGCGACAGTTCGCGCGACAGAATGACTCTGCTGATGCCCATCTTGCCCCAGAAGCGGACCGTGGCCCAGTTCACCGTGTTCGCTTGTACCGAGAGATGCACCGGCATTTCGGGAAAGCGCTCGCGCACCATATCGATGAGGCCCGGGTCGGCCATGATCAGGGCGTCTGGTTTGAGGGCAACCACCGGTGCCATGTCATCCAGGTAGGTTTTGAGCTTGGCGTTATGGGGCGAGATATTGCTGACCACGTAAAACTGTTTCTGGCGGGCGCGGGCTTCGTCGATGCCCTCCTGAAGGGCGTCCAGGGTGCTGAATTCGTTATTGCGTACGCGCAGACTGTAGCGCGGCTGACCGGCATAGACGGCATCGGCGCCAAAGGCGAAGGCCGTGCGCATCATAGTGAGCGAGCCGGCGGGGGCGAGGAGTTCGGTATGTTTGGTCATAGTAGAATGGCGTGAATTAGCGCGTATTCTACCTATGGCCGAAAGCATCCTCATTAATTTCACTCCGCAGGAGACCCGGGTCGCCATCCTCGAGCAGGGGATCGTCCAGGAGCTGCACATCGAACGCCACGCCACGCGCGGCCTCGTGGGCAATATCTATGTGGGCAAAGTAGTCCGCATTCTCCCCGGTATGCAGTCGGCATTTGTCGATATCGGGCTGGAGCGCACGGCGTTTCTGCATGTGGCCGACATCTGGCAGGCGCGTATCGGCGAACCGGCCAGCCGCGAAACCCAGCCGATCGAAAACGTCATCAATGAAGGCCAGACGCTCCTGGTTCAGGTGATCAAGGATCCGATCGGTACCAAAGGCGCGCGCCTGGCGACCCAGGTCTCGATTGCCGGCCGTATGCTGGTGTATCTGCCGCAGGAAAAACACATCGGCATTTCGCAACGGATTGATGAAGCCGAACGCGAGGCGCTGCGCGAGCGGCTGACGCGCTTGGTCCCCGCCGATGAAGCCGGTGGCTTTATTCTGCGCACGATTGCCGAGACGGCCGATGACGACGCGTTACAGGACGACATTACGTACTTGCGCAAACTATGGGCCGATATCAAGCAACAGATCACCACAGCGGCCGTGCCCTCGCTGATTTATCAGGATCTCTCGCTGGCGCAACGCGTGCTGCGTGACTTCGCCAACCCGGAGACGGAACGCATTCTGGTCGACTCGCGCGAAACCTTTCAGAAATTGCAGGAGTTTTCGCGCGTCTATGTGCCGGCGATCGTCAATCTGCTGGAGCATTACAACGAAGACCGCACGCTCTTTGATCTGTACGGCGTTGAAGATGAAATTCAACGCGCGCTGGCGCGCCGCGTGGATCTGAAGTCGGGCGGTTACCTGATCATCGATCAGACCGAGGCCATGACCACGGTTGACGTCAACACGGGCGGCTTTGTCGGCGTACGCAACTTCGACGAAACGGTTTTCAAGACCAATCTGGAAGCGGCGCAAGCCATTGCCCGACAGCTGCGGCTGCGCAATCTGGGCGGGATCATCATTCTCGACTTTATCGACATGGATCAGCCGGATCACCAGGAAGCGGTTCTGGCTGAACTACGTAAGTGTCTGAGTCGCGACCACATGCGGATGACGGTGAATGGTTTTACCGCACTGGGTCTGGTCGAGATGACGCGCAAGCGCACGCGCGAATCGCTGGCGCGCGTGTTGTGCGAAACCTGTCCGACCTGCGATGGGCGCGGCCAGGTTAAAACCGCACGCACTATCTGTTATGAAATTCTGCGCGAACTCGTCCGCGAGTCACGCCAGTTCATTGCCCGCGAGTACCGCGTCATCGCCAGCCAGAAAGTGGTCGATCTTTTTCTGGAAGAGGAAGAGCAGGCGCTGGCCATGGCGTCGGACTTTATCGGCAAACCAATCTCCCTGCAGGGAGAATCCGGCTATGGGCCCGAGCAATACGATATTGTGCTTTTGTAGTTACAAGGCCAGGCAGGTGTATTTGTAGGACAGATAGGCATCAATGCCATGCTGCGAACCTTCGCGGCCAAAGCCCGATTGTTTGATGCCGCCAAACGGTGCCACCTCGCTAGACATGGTGCCGGTGTTGACACCGACCATGCCGTATTCGAGCCCTTCCGACATGCGGAAGATCCGCCCCGGGTCCTGGGTGTAGAAGTAGGACGCCAAACCGAACTCAGTCGCGTTAGCTAACCGTAACGCCTCGGCCTCGGTGCTGAAAGAAAAGAGCGGTGCTACCGGCCCGAAGATTTCTTCGTGCATCATGCGCATGTCTTCCCGGACGCCCTTGATGACGGTCGGTTGAAAATAGAGGCCGCCTCGTGCGTCACGTTGCCCGCCATAAACAATCGTCGCGCCTTTCCCGGTGGCATCGGCGACCAAGGCTTCCACCTTTTCAAGACCGGCCATGTCGATCAGCGGGCCAACCTGAACATCCTTGTCAAAGCCGTAACCCACCGGCAGCGTGGCTACCTTGGCCGTGAGTTTTTCCGCAAACGCATCCATCACGCTCTCGTGAACGAGAAAGCGGTTGACCGAAACGCAGACCTGGCCGCTGTTACGGAACTTGCAGGCAATCGCCCCCGTGACGGCCGCATCGAGATCGGCATCTTCAAAAACGATAAAGGGCGCATTGCCGCCCAGCTCCATAGAGAGCCGCTTGAGCGTCGGTGCCGATTGCGCCATCAGTAAACGGCCCACTTGAGTGGAGCCTGTGAAGGAAAGCTTACGAACGCGCGCGTCTCCGGTCAGTTGGCTCCCGATGGCGATTGATGCATCGCCATCACCCGTCACCACATTGAACACGCCTGCGGGAATGCCGGCGCGTTCTGCGAGAACGGCTAAGGCAAGCGCCGTAATGGGTGTTTGCTCTGCGGGTTTGACGACTGCGGTGCAGCCCACGGCGATGGCAGGCGCGACTTTGCGCGTAATCATGGCTGCCGGAAAGTTCCACGGGGTAATGGCGGCACAGACGCCGACGGGTTCGCGTGTGACAAGAATCCGTTTGTCCGAGGTATTGGCCGGTACGATTTCACCATAAGCGCGGCGGGCTTCTTCAGAAAACCATTCGACGAACGACGCGGCATACGCTACTTCACCCACGCCCTCGGCGTAAGGCTTGCCGCCTTCGGCCGTAATCATCGTCGCGAGGTCGTCTGCATGTGCCTCAATGAGTTCAAACCAGCGACGCAATACGGTCGAACGTACGCGGGCTGTTTGTGCGCGCCACGCCGGAAACGCGGCTTCGGCGGCATCAATCGCAAGGCGTGCTTCTGCTGCACCCGCATTGCAAATCTCTGCGAGTGCTCTGCCGGTGCCCGGGTCGCGCACCGTGAAGGTGCGCCCGGTGGTGACCCATTGGCCATTGATGTAAGAACCTGTTTGCAGGAGGCTGCGGTCTTTGATTCGTGAGAGCGGCATAGTCGATTCGTAGATTCGGTAAAAGAGAGGGTTCTGGGTGAAGCGTGGTGTCCGGTAGTTGCGGGACGCGCCTTCCTACGCCAAACTGCCATCATATGACTTTCTGCCGTTCACCGCGACCCTCGCCGCTGCCGGATATCTCACGCCGCCGTTTTATGGGGTTGGCGGTGTTGACGGTGGCGCTGGCTGGCTGCTCAACCAGCGGCGGTAAGCGTGGTATCACCCGCTTTGGCGGCGACAACTTACCGCCGGGACCGCAGGGGCAGGAAGTGACCATCATGGCTATGCACCTGATTGATACGGGCTACAAGTTTGGCGGCAAGAATCCGGATGCCGGTGTCGATTGCAGCGGTATGGTGAGCTGGCTCTACAAGGAAGCGGCCGCGTATCCGCTCAAGGGTAGCGCACGAGACATGGCGACGCGTGGGCGGCCAATTATGCCGGCAGCGGTGCGGCCAGGGGACCTACTCTTTTTTAATACCCAGGGCTTTAGTTACTCCCATGTCGGTATTTACATTGGCGATCAGCGCTTTGTGCATGCGCCGAATAGTCGCGGCAAGGTGCGGATTGATCGACTGGATCAGGGCTGGTTCGCGCTGCGCTTCGAGGAAGCGCGGACGTACTTCGATTGATCAGTCCGTCAGGGTTATCGATTAGGCGGTATCGCGACCTTGTTCATGCGCTCAAGAATGACGTCGGTCTGACGGATCAGGCCTTCGGTTTCGCCTTGACGATCGTAGTACTGCGGGCTTGGGACCATGGAGGCCAGCATGGCGGCCTGCGCCGGACTGAGATCGTTCGCTGAGATGCCGAAGTAGTGGCGCGCCGCAGCCTCGGCACCAAAGATGCCGGTGCCCCATTCAATCTCGTTCATATAGACCTCAAGGATGCGGCGCTTGCTCCAGGTGGCTTCGATCATCACGGTGATGAGCGCTTCTTCGCCTTTGCGTAGAAAGCTTTTCTCGGGCCAGAGGAACAGGTTTTTGGCGAGCTGCTGGGTGATGGTGGAGCCGCCGGCCGCAATGTGCCCACGCTTCTCGTTCTTTTCCATGGCCTTTTGAATACCGGCAACATCAAAGCCTTGGTGCTGCATGAACTTGCTGTCTTCGGCGGCGACGAGCGCGCGTTTCAGATTCACCGAGATCTGGCTGTAGGGCACCCATTGATGCTGTAGTCGTGCGCCCGGATTTTTACGTTGGAGTTCTTCTAAGCGAATGCGCATGAACTGGGTTGGCCCCGGTTCGGTTGCGCGCCAGACCATGACCCAGCCAAAGAACCAGAGTTGAATGCCCAGCAAGATGCCGATCAGGATGAGCGGGATGCGAATCCACCAACGCATAGAACGGCCGGCCATAGCAAACTCAGTGGCGCGCCAACCGTTCGCGCAACGTCTGATACACCGGTTCGGTTTGCGGTGTCACGCCACGCCACAACGCAAAGGCCACCGCGGCTTGCTCGACCAGCATGCCGAGGCCATCGGCCAGATGTTGAATACCCGTGGCCTTTTGCGTTTCGAGGAAGGGCGTTAATGCCTTGCCGTACATCATGTCGTAGGCAAAGCCATGGCTAGTGAGCGTTCCGGTGGGTAGTGCGATCGCTTCGCCACCCAGGCTGGCGCTCGTCGCGTTGATGACCAGATCGAAAGCACCATATTGCTGAACGACGGCGGGCAGTGCATCTAAGCCAAAACCATTGAGACAGGTTTCTGCAGCATGGTCGGTAAAGAGCGCGGCAAGCGTCTCCGCCTTGGCAGCGGTTCTGTTCGCAATGGCCAGCGTTGCAGGTTTGGCGGCGAGTAACGGTAACAGCACGCCACGCGTAGCGCCGCCGGCACCCAGCAGCAGAATCTTGTTGCCGGCCAGGTTGAGGCCGTGGCGCTGTTGCAGATCGTTCAGCAAGCCCTGGCCATCGGTGTTGTCACCCAGTAAACCGGTGTCGGTCCAAGCGATCGTATTGACGGCACCGGCTAAACGCGCGCGCGCACTCAACGTGCCATGCTGTTCTACATACGCCCAAGCCGCTTCCTTATGTGGCACCGTGATGTTGACGCCCCGATAACCGTCCTCGGGTAGGCGCATTAAGGTGGCCACGAGTGCTGTCGGCGGGACGTCGATAGCTTCATAACTCAGGTGTTGCCCGGTCTGTGCGGCAAAGGCCGCATGAATCACCGGTGACAGCGAGTGATGAATCGGATGGCCGAGTACGGCATAACGATTAACAGGATGAATGAGGGTCATCGGGTTTCCACGGCGTTGCCCCGGGTAAATGCCCAGGTGCGAGTGATGTCCAGGTAATCGGTTTCCTTGCGGATGTCCGGCGGAAAGGGTGCAAACGGTGCGGCGATCGTGACGATGCGTTTGGCAGCGTCATCCAGAACTTTGTTCCCTGATGAGCGGAGCACAATGATGCGATCAACGCTGCCGTCCGGCCTGAGCGCGACCGACATGACCAGTGTGCCGAAGAATTTACCACGGGCCTCTTCCGGGTAATTCATCGCACCAATGCGTTCGACCTTGAGGCGCCAGTCTTCCAGATACTGGCTATACCGGTAGTCTTTCATGCCGGGCGTGAGCGAGACGCGCCGGCCGCCGGGTGTCGGGTTGCCCGCCATGCTGTTGACGGACGAAGACGATTCTGCGGGTAGCGGCGGTTTAGCGCTGGTCACCGCATCGGGCTCTGGCCGTGTGATCCGCGCCTTCGCATCCTGCGGGCGCTCTTCCTTGCGGGGTTGAGCCGCGGGTTGCGCGGCATGGCGGGCCACGGATTGATTCAGGCTATGGAACGACACCAATACCGACTTGTCACCTCGTTGCGGAATCTTGATGCCGTATTGCGGCGCGAGGACGATCAGGTGGACGAGAAACGATACCCCAATTGCCAGCCAGAGAAGCCGGTCCGATAACAGCGCGCGCCAACCCACCGGCTTCAGGGGCCACGGCTCCTGGTCGTTCGTTGTATGCGGCATCGGGGGGGGTGGGGGTGCCACGGACATGGCACTATTGTAGTCTCAGGCTAAGCCGGATTAGCCAGCAGCCTGAGCGTTTTCTGGCAACGCGTTGGCTGCGTTAGCCGCTTCGGTTTCTTCAGCATCGACCAGCGCATCCTCGACCAAGACTTCATCCAGGATTTCGAGATCTTCATCCTCGGCCGCGGTGGCGTCAGCAGTGCCCAACACGGATTCGAAACGAGTCGGCACCGACAGATCGAGGAGATCCGGTGTGGCCAGCGCTAAACGGATACGGGTGCCGGGTGCCAATTCAGGCGCTGAGGGTACGGGCACTACGAGCGGCAAGCCATCGACGCGGACGTTAGGCACGTTGCGGAGCAAGGTGCCTTCGCACTCGGTGGTGGCCGACTGTTGCAGCCAGCGCAGACACCAATAACGTTCCAGGCGGCGCTGGAAGTCGGCGTAACCGGCGTAGGTGAGATCAAAGTCACGCATCGCGGCGAACAGCTCCGGTGAGCGGGGGGCGAACGGTGGCTGTTTGCCTGAGAGTACGGCGATCAGTTGCCACTGGTTGATCAGATCCGAATAGCGGCGTAGCGGTGAGGTGCTCCAGGCGTAGCAGGCCACACCGAGCCCTTCGTGCGGCACGGCCGTGGTGGTCATACGCACCTTGCCGGCGACTTGACCACGATATAGGCCGGGCACGTTGTGGTCAGCGAGCAGTTGGCCCCAGGTGGCGTTCGCCAGAATCATCAGCTCGGCGACCAGCATATCCACGGGGCTGCCGCGTTTGCGCGCTTCGATATGGATGCGGCAGGCGGCGGGATCGAGGACTGCGCCGGTGGCTTTATCGTGCAGCGGGCCATCGATCTGGTAGTGGTAGTCATGCAACCCCGCTTGGGTGGCTGGTTTGCCACGACGTCCGGCACAGGCCGCGGCAAAGCGCCATAGGGTGAGCAGCGTGTCACCGTGCGCGCAGGTAGGCACATCGCCACGATTGAGCGCATCGGCCTCCATCAGCGGTTCGATTTCGTGTAGACGCAGATTGGCCGCAATCGGCACGCGCTCGACGCGTGACTCGTGGCTCAGAATTTCGAATTGTTCGTCGGTGGTGACATAGAGCGAGACGGCGGGCTGCGCTGCGCCGGCCGCTAGCGTAAAACGGGCGACCAGATCATCGGGCAGCATGGTGATCTTGTAGCCGGGCATATAGACGGTCGAGAGGCGATCGCGTGCCAGGGCATCGTGTGGCGAGCCCGGCAAGATACCGAGGCCGGGCGCAGCGATATGAATGCCGAAGCGCCAGCCGATACCCGGTAGTCGGGTGACAGAGAGCGCGTCATCAATTTCCGTGGTGCTGGCGTCATCAATCGATACCGCTTGCACATCGGCCAACGGCAAATCGCCGAAGGCGGCCGGCGGAGGCAGATCGGGGAAGCCGGTCCCCTTCGGGAAACGCTCTGCGGTAAACCGGCGGTAATGCCAGTGGTAGGCATCCGGAAATGCGCCACAGCGCAGCAGAAGCGCCGCTGGCGATTCTTTGGTTTCGGCACAGGCGGCCTCGAAGGCTTTGACTTCCAAACGGTTGCGATCGGGTTGCACCAATAAGGCATCGATCTGATCAGCGAGTTCTGGTGGCAGCGTGCCGGCGACGAGTTGCGCGGTCATCTGCGTCACGGCTTCGGCCTGCAATCGTTTCTTTTCCGCACCCGCCAGAGCGGCTTTCAGAATCTCGGGTGGGGCACGACGAAACACGCCCTTGCCCCGTCGATGAAAATACATGGGCGCATTGTGCATGCCGAGCAGAAGCGCCGTGCTTTCAATGGCCGATGGTGTGTGGCCGTAATACTCGGCAGCCATATCGGCCACGGCAAATTCGTCATCGGGCGCGCATTCCCAGAGAAAGGCGGGATCCATGTCGGCGGCCAGGGGTTCGGCTGTCGGCAGTAATTGTGCGGGCGCGGGATCTTTAAAACGCAGCAACACTTGCGCGGCTTTCAGCTTCTGTCGTTTGCCACCCGGCAGTTCGACCTGCAGGCTGGTGTTCTGATCCGACTGCACGGTCGCGGCGCGAAAGTTGCCGCCTTCCTCGAAGAGGACGTAATCACTCATGGTGGAATGGTCGAATCGATTTAGTGAGCAGACCAGCTAACGAGGCCGGTATAGGCCGTCAGTAGGACCACGATGCCGAAGATGATGCGGTACCAAGCGAAGACCACAAAGCTGTGGGTGGTGATGTAACGCAGCAACCAACGGATACACAGAAAAGCCGAGACGAAGGCCGAAATGAAGCCAACCGCCCACATACCGAGATCGGTGTTCTGGATCGTTGCCCACTCTTTGTAGACTTGATAAATCGTGGCCACGCCTAGTGTTGGGATGGCGAGGAAAAACGAAAACTCGGTGGCGGCGCGGCGCGATAGCCCCATGAGTAGGCCGCCAATGATGGTGGCGCCGGAGCGCGAGGTGCCGGGAATCAGTGCCAGCGCTTGGATGCAGCCGAGCATGAGCGCATCTTTCAGCGACATGTCGTCGACGGAGGGCACACGCACATGATGCTGGCGGCGCTCTGCCCAGAAAATGAACAGGGCACCAATGATGAACGCAGCGGCCACCGACACGGGGTTAAATAGATGCGCTTTGATCGTTTTGTGAAACAGAAAGCCAAGAATTGCCAGCGGTAAAAATGCAACGCCCACATTGAGCAGAAAACGTTGTGAGCGGCGGCTAGTTGTGCAGGAGGAAACGGTATCCCACAGGCGGACGCGGTACTCCCAGATGACGGCCAGGATGGCGCCGAACTGGATGACGATCTCGAAGATCTTACCGGTCTCGTCGTTGAAGTCGAGCAGATCGCCGACCAGAATCAAATGGCCGGTGGAAGAGATCGGGAGGAATTCGGTCAGACCTTCGACGATGCCGAGGATCAGAGCTTTAAGGAGCAGAACGGTATCCATGGCGTGGGTGCTCGGCAGGGCTGAATGGGCGGAAACGGGCTAAAAATGGCAATTGAGCCGGCCGCAATTCTACCATTCGGGCCCTGCAGCCCAGACAGCCTTAATGGTCGCGTGACTCTGGGCGGTGTTCCAGATGGCGGCTCATGGGCCAGAACTTCTGCATTTCGATAAACAGGAACGAGGCCGACCAGGTAATGAGCACAAAGCCCGTGAGCGCTTCCAGACCGGGTAAGAAGCGGAGGTCGCCGCTGGCGACGACATCGCCGAAGCCCACGGTGGTGTAGGCGATCCAGGAGACATAGACGCAATCGCTGAGTGTGTCCGAGGTCGTCATCCCGTAGAGCGCGCCATGGTCGAGGCCGATGGAGATGTAGTAGCCCAGGGCAAAGACCCAGATTTCTACGGCATGGGCGATCAGAATGGCAAAAACGCCCAGCAATACCCGGTAGCGTGGCGGGATCGGCGCCAGACGTGGCAAGTAGCTCGCGAGGGTATATAGCGTCTCGTAGTGAATAAACACCGCGAGCGCAATCAGCGAGCCATTGAGGATCCAGGTCAGTATCGAATGCATGGGCTTGAGAGAAACCGGTCAATCTGCATCGTATCACCCGCCGCCAGGATCAGCGCAGCGTCACCGTGAGATCGGGCAAGCCATCAATGCCGCAAGTCATCACGTCGCCGCGGACCACCGTCGAAACGCCACCTGGCGTGCCGGTATAGATCAGGTCTCCGGGTGCGAGCGCGAAGAAATGGGACAGCCGGTTGATGATTTCGGCGACATTCCAGGTCATCTGACTCAGTCGCGATGTCTGGCGGGTCTCCCCATTCACTTTGAGCCAGATGTGGGCATCGGCGGCAGGGGTGAGATTGCTGGCCGGCGCGATCGCCGAAATAGGTGCGCCGAAATCCATACCTTTGCCGAGTTCCCAGGGGTGACATTTTTCACGAGCTTGGGTCTGTAGGTCACGTCGCGTAAAGTCGATACCGGTTGCGTAACCATAGACATGGGACAGCGCTTCAGCCTCGGGAATCTCCGCGCCACCCTGGCCGATGGCGACAACGAGTTCGACTTCATGCTGCAGGTTCGTGGTGGCGGGCGGGAAAGGCACGTCGCCGCCTTGGGCGACGATGGCATCGCGAGGCTTGGAGAAGAAGAACGGTGGCTCACGATTCGGGTCGCTGCCCATTTCACGGGCGTGTTCGGCATAGTTGCGGCCAACGCAATAAATGCGCCGTACGGGAAAGCGCGCATCGCTGCCCACGACAGGAATCAGCGTTTCAGCAGGGGGTGTGATGACGTAGGGGTTTGACATAGCAAGACCTAGGGCAGACGATGAACGCGCATTATCGGTTAATCTAGGCAGACACGCACCTTAGGATCGTACAGATGAGCACATACGTTAAAGCCAGCCTTGTTGCCGTTACGCTTTTGGCAGCCTTCAACGCTGCGCAAGCCGAGTCTTGGAGAGACCGCCAAATTGATGAGCGCTTTGCCGCGGCCGATAAAAATGGCGATGGCAAACTGACCTTGGCCGAGGCGCGTGCCGGCATGCCGCGCGTGGCGGAGAACTTTGACAGGATCGATACGCAGAAGCGTGGCTACGTGACGCTCGAGCAGATCAAGGCCGCTGCCGACAAGTAAAACTCAGCGGGTGTTGAGCAGCAGGTTGATGTCGTGTGTCACATCCGCGGCCGACATCTCATGCGGCACAACGACCCGGACGCGACCCTGAGGATCGATCAGAAAGCTGTTGGTGGTGTGGTCGATGGTGTAGACCAGCGCCGAGCCGGGCAGCGGGGTTTTCTGCCAGAAGATCTTGTATTGTTGGGCGGCCTTCGCTGTGGCTTCCGGTGTGCCGCTCAGGGCGATGAAACGCGGATCGAACGCATCCATATAGGCCTTGAGCGCCTCGGGTGAATCACGTTCCGGATCCAAGGTCACAAACAGGACGGCTACCTGGTCTGCTCGTGGGCCGAGCCGGCGCATGACTTCTGCCTGGCGTGCCAGATGCGTTGGACAAATATCGGGACAATGCGTGAAACCGAAGAACAGGCTGACGACCTTGCCCTGAAAGTCCGACAGCGATCGCGCTTTGCCGAACTGATCGGTCAGCGTAAAGTCCGCCGCCAATGGCTTATCGGCAACGGGCTTGGCCTTAAAGCGCGGGTTCTGATCGCCGCAGCCAATGAGTAGTGCAACGGCAATACAGCACAGGGTACGTAGCCAGGTCACAGACGCGCAGATGTTGCTCGCCCGGTGCTGCGTATGGCGATCAGCCCGGCTTCGGCTGCAAGTAACAGAAAGAAGGTTCCCCAGTCCTGCTGTTTCATCTGCCAGAGCATGAATACGAATAACACCAGAATCAGGGTCGTCAGAAAGTCAGGGAATTTGATCTTCATTGTTTGCGATGCAACATCGAAATGTAGAGTGAGTATGGTCGTATATGCCAGTTTAATAGTAAAGTATTTCCCACGTCAGCGCGTTATGGTGTGCGGGCGCAATAACAGGGGGTTCCCCCGAAGCAACGGACAGGAGACAACAGCATGAGCAGCCCGATGATCCTCAAGGTGAGTTCACTCGAGAAAAACGCCGGTTTCCATCTGCCGACCAGTCAGGCCGATATCGTGACGCCGGATTCGCCGGCCATTGAGGTCATGACGGATCTGAAACAGATCGTCGCGGCGACCGTGGGTGCGGATGTCTTGCTGAGCCATGCCAACCACCTGATGATCTCGCGCGGTGTGCGTTCGCTCATCGTGACGAATAGCAAGGGTGATGTGGTTGGCCTGCTGACCGCGACCGATGTGTTAGGCGAAAAGCCGATGCAATGTGTCCAGAAAAACGGTATCAAGCACGAGGAAATCTGCGTCAAGGACGTGATGACCAAACAGGAAGAAATCGAAGTGCTGACGCTGAAGCAGGTGACGCAGGCCAAAGTGCTGGATATCATCGAAACCCTGAAGGTGCACAACCGGAATCATGCACTTGTCGTCGATACCGATCCGCTGAATCAACGTCAGATGGTGCGCGGTATCTTCTCAGCTTCTCAGATCGCCCGTCAGCTGGGTGTAGCGACGCAAATTCATTCAGTCGCTAAGACCTTTGCCCAGATCGAGGCCGTGCTGGCTAGCTGATTCGGTTGTTCCGGACATAGAAACGGCCACGATGACGTGGCCGTTTTTTATGGTGCTACAGGGTTAGTTCTCGCGGAACTGCAACGGCGACTCTTCAGCCGTACAGTTCTCGCAGTCTTCTTCCATCTCATATCCCATCGTACAGTCAATGGTCTGGCCGGCAACTGCATCGGCGGGGACTTTGATGATTTGCACTTTAATCACGCCTTCGCGAACCATGTCGAGGTACCTGGCCGCGTTTTGCGATAGGTCGATCACGCGCGCCCGATGCCGTGGGTGCATGCGGTCATTGACTTTGACGACGACGCACAAGTTGGTGTCCGGCCGTTTAACCGCGACCAGCGTGCCCAAGGGTATGAGATTGCTCGCGGCAGTAAACAGCTTGTTGTTGAAGATATCGCCGCTGGCTGTTTTACGGCCCTGAAAACGTGGGCCATAAAAGCTGGCCTTGCCGCGCAACCCTTTCGATTCGATGGTCTCTGGCGAGAGATCTTCACGCACAGGCAGGGTCGTTTTGGGGCGCTTTTCGTCGGCATGCAGACTCTTGCCGGACTGGCTTTTGATCTGTGGTGTCTTTTTTCCCGGAAGCGGGTTGGCTGGTTCGATACCCTCAGTCGGTGCGCCGACGGGCTCTGCAGCGGCGGATACGGCACAAACCGACAGGCCGAGCCAAAGACCGACCAGGGTTCTGCCAAATTTTCCGTCGAGAGAAAGCCGCATGCGATACCTGAAATCTGAGGAAACAGGTACATTATCCACATTTGAAATTTCATTCTTGTGGCGTCAGGCGGATGGTGATGAAAAAGACTTTGGCATTGACGGCGCTGGCGTGGAGCATGACGGTATCGGCGCAGACAGGCCTGCAGGGCTTTGACCGGAACTATCCGGACACACCCGCAGGCGATAACCCACGGGGTTTTACGCCACAGATCAGCCCGCTTCAAAAACCGCCGCCGCCCTTGCCGGCGCCGACGGATAATGCCGACGCATCATCTCGCGCTGGCGATCCTTTTACGGCGCCTGATCCGATGATGGACGGGGCACCCGATCAGTCGTCGGAACCGATGGACAGCGATACGGCCGAGTAATGGATCAAGACGGCGTATGAACGTAACGAACGAGCAGACTGGGCTGGCCCGAGGCGCATTAGGCACATTTCAGGCCATCATCATGGGGATTGCGGGTACGGCACCCGCTTTTAGCGTCGCCGTAACAACGGCCACGATTGTGGCGGCGGTGGGCGTGTTATCCGTGGGCAGCGTGTTCTATTGCGGCCTGATCATGTTCGGCATCACGCTGGCGTTTATTCATCTGAGCCGCATCACCCCAAACGCCGGTGCCGCCTACGCCTGGGTTGGCCTGGTCTTTGGCCCGCGCTGGGGTTTCTTTGCGGGGTGGGGGTTGCTGGTCGCCTCGGTATTCTTCATGGTGTCGGCCACGATTCCCGCGGCAACGTCAACGCTGGTGCTCATTGCGCCGTCGCAGGTCGAGAATACCCATTGGGTGGCGGTGACCGCGGCCATTTGGTTGACGTTGATTACCGCGGTGGTAACGCGTGGGATCAAGCATTCAACCTACACACAGCTGGCGCTGACATTTTTTGAAAGTGTCATTCTGATCGCCGTCATTGTCGCTGCCTTTGTACGCTTTGGAGCGGAACCGCTTCATGCGCCATCGATGATCTGGATCGCACCGGAGGCATTTTCGCCACAACTGTTTGCGACTGGCGCACTGACGGCCATCTTCTTTTTCTGGGGCTGGGATGTCACGATGAATCTCAGTGAAGAGTCTCGAGACAGCAAGGGTGCCGCCGGTGGCGCGGCCGGCCTGGGCGCGTTCTGGTCTGTGCTGAACATGATGCTGTTTTTTACGGTCATGATGATCGTGGTGTTGATCGCGCTGACGGATCAGGAAATTGCGGCAGCAGATACGAACATTCTGTTGGCTGTAGCGAGCAAGCTCTTTCCGGCGCCCTGGAACTATCTCGCGGTGTTCTGCACGATCGTCAGTACGGTCGGGACGATTGAAACGCAGATCCTGCAATTTAGTCGGAGCATGTTTGCGATGGCGCGCGATCGGATGCTAAACCCGGTCTACGCGCGGATACATCCGGAATGGCAGACCCCCTGGGTGGCGACATTGGTCATCTGGGGGCTTGGCATGCTGCTGCTCTTTACCTCCGCCTATATGCCATCGGTGAAGGCCATCCTGAAAAGTTCGATCCTAGCGATTGGCTTCCAGATTTGCTTCTACATGAGTCTGGCGGGTTTTGCCTGTGCGTGGCATTACCGGGCGAAGCTTCGCCTCGGGCCGATCGGCGCAATCAACTACGTTGTCTGGCCCTGCCTATCGGGTGCGTTCATGGTGTTTATCGCTCTGTACAGCATTCCGACCTTTGACGTGCTCACCAACTTGCTGGGCGCGGGTGGCTTGCTGATCGGCTTTATCCCCCTGCTATTTAACGAGCGACGGTTCCGCGCAAAACTATCACGACCATCGCGCGGATAGCGGCGTTACCCATTCGGGCAGGGTGGGCAGTCGCCCGGCATCTGGCCAAAATAATTTCTCTCCACCGTCAAAAACCTGTCATCCGTCCCGGCCGCAGCGCGTTATCGGCAGTAGACGTTGTCGCTTTTTCGAGAGGAGTACGCCATGACATCGAAATTCAGAAGGTGTTTTGCCGCTGCCGGGCTGGCATTGTTAACGCTGGCCAGTCAGCCGGTATTGGCAGACGGTTGGCGTCATCATGGACATGGGTATTATCAAAACAGTAGCGCGTGGGTGCCGTTCGCACTGGGCGCGGTCGTTGGCAGCGTCGCACTCGGTGCGATGATGCAGCCGCAACCGGTGTATGTGCAGCCTGCCTATCCGCCACCCCCGGTCTACGTGCGGCCTAGGGTCGTGATGCCGCCACCCGCGTACATCGTCCCCCCACCGCCACCGGTCTATTACAGCTATTAGTGGCGGCATGCCAATCTAGGTTGCTGTGCCAGATGCCAGTTTCTGGAGTGTCTGGTAGTCCACTTTGCCGGTACGCAATACGGGCAGTTCAGCCATGTGCACAACCTCGCGCGGTAGCCAGGTATTGGGGATACGCTCGGCACTGAAATGTTCGCGGATCATTGCGGCAGTCAGGTCGGGGTCGTTCGTGTAAAGCCGCAGCAGTGGCTTACCCTGCTCGATGTTGTCGATCGCGATCGCTGCGTGATGATGTTCCGGTGATAGCTTGGCGATCTCATCTTCGATAAAGCCGAGCGAGATCATCTCGCCGGCAATTTTGGTGAAGCGCTTCTTGCGTCCCTTGATCATCAGATAGCCATCGGCATCGACGGTGACGATATCGCCAGTGTCGTACCAGCCATCGTCGAGCGATGAACGGTCTTCGACCACATCGTGCAAGTAGGACTTCATTAGATTCGGGCCACGGACATGCAGGACGCCCCCTTCGGTGATGCCTTCATGCGGCTCGATTCGGTATTCGATATCCGGCAATAGCCGACCCACCGTACCGTGACGCGTGCCAGAGGGGACGTTGACGGCGATGACGGGGCCGGCTTCGGTCGCGCCATAGCCTTCCAGCAGCGTGATGCCGAGGGTCTCATAGAGCTCGCGCGTACGGGGCTTGAGCCGTTCGGCACCCGCGACGACATAGCGCAGCGAGGACAGATCTTCTGGCTTTGCGGCTTTGTAAAGCTGGGCGAGAAAGGTATCCGTCGACAACATGACCGTGGGTTTCTGGCGGCGAATGAGTTGCAGGTTTTCTTTATGGCGTAAAGGCGAGAGACCGATGATGGTGCGCATGCCATTAAGTAAGGGCAGGAGGATACCTGCGGTCAGGCCAAAGGCATGAAATTGGGGTAAGGCGCTGAACATGCTCTCGTCTTGACCAATCGGAAATGCTGCGAGAATCTGGTCAACGTTGGAGAGCAGATTGCGATGCGATAGGACGACAGCTTTGGGGTCGGCCTCGCTGCCCGAGGTGAACAGAATCACGGCATGGTCATCGGGCTTGCTGCGCTCTGTTTTCAACCGTTTGAGGCGCACCCGCAACAGCCCCCGCAGCTTGGCGATACGACCGATGCGTTGCGCGATATCTTCCAGAAACACGGTACGAATCCCGTGCTCGGCGAGAAGGCCGGGCAGGTCGTTGAGATCGCACTTATCGAGAAAGAGGCGTGATGTCAGTAGGACATTGATATGAGCGCGTTCGCAGCAGCGCACCAGAATCGGTAGCGGAAACGTGTAGTTCAGAATGGCGGCAGCTTTATGCGCGAACAGGCATGCAAAGATACTGACGACACCGGTCACGCTGTTCGGCAGTAGGCAGCCGACATGGTGGCGCACGGTCAGTGCTTCGATTTGGCGGGAAAGTACGGCACACCCAATGATCAAGCGATCGAAGTTAAGCGACCGGCCAAGTTCGTCAATCACAATCGGTTCGCGGCCCGGATGCGCAGCCGCGGCCATCAGCAGTCGTTTGGGAATCGTGTTGTTTGCCGGCATGGTTTTTCCAGTTACTCTAGAATGGGATCAGTTTGCCATGCGCCGGAAAAAAAATCGCCGTGCGGATGCGAATCCCCTGTTGGGCCTCGTGGGCATACAACGCAGCATAGCGCTCCAGCTGTGGTCGATAGCTCTCTGCTTTAGCGGTGAGGTGGGCATCTAGGGCGCTTTCGGTCAGCGTCGGGTCATTGCGTAAGGTTTTGTAGTCAATGATCCAGCGGACGCCATTGTCGATAAATGTTCGGTCAATCACGTGTCGGCGGATTTCGCCAGAGCTATCGGGTTCAGTGCCCTCCGGGTTAGGCGCTAGGTCGCTTAACGGCACTTCGCATCCGGCGGCATCGTGGGGGCTGAGAATCCACCGGCTATCCTTGTTCGTGAGTGCCCGTTGCAGGGTGTCGCAGATGGTACGTGCGGCCTCAGCAACCTCGTCGGGCGCATGTCCAAGCTGGTTTAGGCTATGCGTAAAGCGCGGTAGCAGTGCTTCGATACGCTGTGGGTGCCATGCTGCCAGCCCGTCTTGTGCAATGGCTTCGAGGTATTGGTGGATCATGGTGCCGATATCCATGTCCAGCGTGCTTTCGAAAAGATGAGGCGCGGTTTCCGGAACCACCGTTGCTTCATCGCATGCAACCAGTGGTGTGCAGGGGGTGAGGACGCGCACAAGGCTGGGGACAAAGGTCGTGGGGTCGATGCGGCTACGGTCTGGCAGAGGCGCAGCGGGCTGTGCGGCCGCTACGGCGAAGTCGGCTTCCAGCACCGGCCACAGGGGTGCGAGTAACGAGGTGGCGGCGGGTGGTTTGAGTTCGGTGGAGACGTCGCTCTTGAGGTTGCGCCCGGCAACACCCAGGAGATGTAGCTGACGAATGGCACGGGTGGCCGCAACGTAGAGAACGCGGCGATCTTCGTTCTGCGCGCGCGTGCGTTCCAGTCCGCGCAGCAGGGCGTAGGGCGTCGGTGCATGACCCGCCGGGCTGCCCGGCGCGGGTGCTGGCGCGACGACCAGATGCTCCTGGCCATCATCGTTAAGAATCAAGGTGTCCCATAACAACAGGGCGTGGCCGTCGTTCGGCGGGGTTCTGTGAAGCCCTGGAACGATCACGGTGTCGAACTGCAACCCCTTCGATTTATGAATCGTCATGAGTTGCACGTGGCTGCTATCTTCGCTCGCATCCGGTGCGGCAAATAAACGAGCGAGCGCGTCATCCAGACGATCGAGTTCGAGACCACCGTGCGTATCTAGGGTGTCAAGCAAGCGGAAGTAGGCATGGACGTCTGCGACATCGCTGTCATGATTCAAACACGCCGGGCCACCGATAGCGTGCCAGACGCCCTCGATCCAGCGTCGGCCGCGTTGGATGCCCTGGTTGGCATAGGCCGCGGCCAGCGCCTGCCTCATGGCAAGTAGTCGTCCTTGACCGTCGCTACTGAGCTTGCGGATACGGCCTTCGTCCTGCATGAGAGACCACAGCGTTTGTTCATGGTCGTCGGCAGCGAGTGCATGCAGGTCAGCCAATGTCAGCCCGCACCAAGGCGCACGCAGTATGGCCAGCCAATGCAGGCGATCCCCCTGGAAATGCAATGCCCGTGTGAGCGATACCAGATCCTGCACGCTCTGTCGGGCAGCCAGTGCATTGATTTCGACTGCCCGGAACGGTACACGCGGTTCGATATCCTGGAGTTGCGTAATCAGCGCCTCAAGATGTGGGCGCGCACGCACCAGCACCGCAATTGTGCCCAACGGGTTTTCAGCGCGCGCGGTGCGAATAAGGTTGGCGACAATGGCCGCCTCCCGTTCGTCGGCCAGAGATCGTGGTGCAGCATCGCCGGTATCCGGATCGCGTTCGCCCGTGATCAGCGGATGGATGGTGACGCCCGCCGTCGGGTCCATCGGTTTGCCGGCAACGCAGGGCTCATAGCGAACGGCACCGTGAATAATATCGTCCTCAGGGGCAAAGACCTGGGCGAAGGTGTGATTCACCCAGTCGATGATCTCTGGATGTGAGCGGTTATTGCGATAGAGCTGTAGAGATTCGGGTTGGATTTTGCCGAGCCCGTTCTTGCGAACACGCAGAAATAGACCGACGTCCGCTTTACGGAAGCGGTAGATCGATTGCATGGGGTCGCCGACCAGAAAGATCGAACGATCTGGTTCGTGTTCCCAGCCGGCAGTGAGACGTTCTAGCAGCGCTACCTGCAGCGGGCTCGTGTCCTGAAACTCGTCCACCAGCAGATGCCGCAATCGATAATCCAGTCGCTCCCGGATTTCGCCCGGTGCATCATCCGACCCGATGGCGTCCACGGCGCGCATGGCGATCTCGCTGAAGTCGACCGCCTTTTCCTGATTGAAGACCAACCAGAGTTGGGTATAGGCTAGGCGCAGGAGTGCCGCCAGTCCGGCAACCAGTTCGGCGGAAGCGGTCCCGAGTTCGGGGTCTGGTAATTCCCGGACACTGGCGAGGGCTGCGGTATCGCCGCTGGCAGCGATATCGGCAATGGCGTCGAGCAGCACCTGGCGTTGTGGTTGATGTGTGGCACCGGCAATGCAGATAGGTGCACGGTACATGCTGCGTAATTCGTTGCTCTTCGTCAGAAAAAGCTCGGCCAGTGCGCGCCATCGAGGTAAATCGACCGGATCGCTCCCTAGCGCATCTTGCCAGTCGGCCAGCAAGTGCACCGGCGAATCCGGACTCAAGTCGGCGGCATAGCGTGCTGCCGGCACCCAGCGTTCCTGGCGTGCGGCCGGAAAACGTGCGACGACCGCTGCCAGATGGTTCGTCACCAGCGCGCCGAGCGTGCGTGACACGGCCGCCGCTAATGCGACCGCGTTCTGGTGGCCGAAGGCCAACCCCGCCCACTGATCCCGGCGGGCAAGCATGCTGACCAACATTTTTTGAAGCCGGCCGGCATCGTTGTCGAAGTAGGCCAGCGCCTGTTCGATGATGGCGCTGGCGGGCGTGCCATCTTCTAGCTGATCCAGGGTGTTGCGCGCGGCTCGCTCGTAGTAGCGTGCGGGTTCGCTGGCCACGGCAGGTTGTGCGCCAAAACGGGAAAGCAGCGGCATCTGGCGGGCGATACGTGCGGATAAAGCATCAAGAGTCATAACCCGCAGTCGGGTCGGCTGCTGGAGTAATTGCCAACCGCGCTGCGCATTCTGTTCGAGTACGGCGCTAGCCAGTTCCCAGGTTTGTTGTTTGTGCGGGGGGGTCTCGGGAGCCAGAGGCTCGGTGGCGCTACGCAGACTGAGCATGATGCGATCACGCATTTCAGCCGCCGCTTTATTGGTGAAGGTGAGCGCAATTATTTCTTCCGGCTCGTCGACGCAGGCCAGTAAACGCAGAAAACGTTGCGTCAGTAATTCTGTTTTGCCGGCACCGGCAGGGGCGTCAATGATGAACGAGCAGCTAGGGTCCAGTGCCCGGCTGCGTGCGGCCGCGTCGGTGGCGAGCAGGGTTTGTGGATCGAGGTGGCTCATGGTTGTTGGCTGTGCCCGATCTTGTCTGCCGCCATGGCGGCATCAAGTTGCGCTTGGCGTTCGGACAGGCGTAACAATGGACGCACGTCGCAATAACGGAGTTCGTCGTCACTCGTCATGCTGACACTGGCCACACCTTCGCGCACTTCATGTGCTACGCGGTTTATGGCTTGCTGCCAATGCGCGATCACACTCGGCCAATCCGGAAAGCGTGCCGCATCAAAAAGTTTTCTGCCACGATCGCTATTCGTAGCATGCACGCCGGGTAGTAAATGATCGTCCTGGCCGACGCCTTTGAATCCGGCACCGCTAATATGCACCAACCCAAAAGCCACGCCGGCAATTTCGCCGGACGCATGTTCAGCGATCGCGGCATAGATGGGCAATTGTGGTTCGGTGATGCGGTCAGCAGCCCAGTTGCTGATGTCGATGTCAGCACCTGTCTTGTAATCGATGATCAGTGTCCGGCCGTCACTCAACTGGTCGATCCGGTCGATTTGCAGGCGTGCCAAGATGCCGGCGATCTGAACCTCACGTTTGCCTTCAGCCTCAAGGACCACAAAATCTTCTTTGCGGGTGATTTCCAGCTGCAGCCATTCATCGACCAGCCGAATCAGTCGACGTTGTTCTAGTAAGGTCTGCCGTGGTTTCAGGGCCTCACGCTTGCGGTCATTATTGAACTGATCTAGCGCCGCTTTGGCGGCCTCGGTGACGGCAGCGCGGCGTTCATCGTCGCTCATAGCTTTGAGTGCGGCGAGTGACCCGGTACCTTTCCAGAAGCGTTCCAGCGTATCGTGAATCAGCGTGCCACGTTTGCGCGGATCGAGGCCTTCGACAGGCTTCGCTAACGCCTTGGCACCGAGCCGATACTGGTAATAGCCCCAGGCAGGGCAGATGGCTTGAGCGCGTAACAGTCCTGTGCCACCGCCAACGGGGTCGCCTTCCATGACCGCCGGCGCTTGTGCATCTACCAGCATTTCGAGCAGCGGCGCAGTGCGCTGCTGTAGTTCTTGGACCCAATCGGTTGGCAACGGGTGAATGGATGCTGCCACGCCCAGCGACCGGATCAGCGGGCTGGGTTGTTGCTCGGTGGCGTTATCCATGCGCGGGTAGCTGATGCGGATGACGGGGGCGCTTTCAAGCAGTCGTGCCTGGATGCGACGTGCGAAGTCCAGCTGCACACTGGCGCTGGCGTTCGGTGCGCCGGCGGCGCGTAGCGCCTCTGCAGGCAACAGCGGGTTCGGATTGGCGGGCGGTGGCCATGCCGTATCGGTCAGCCCCATGATCCAGAGCGCATCAAAGTGCATGCCGGCCGCTTCAAGCACGCCTAGAACCTGGATGGGTGGCGTGCCGCGGGTCTTGGGCTGGAAAAGTCTTTCGGCACAGAGTTGTGTGAGCAGCGACACAGCCTTGCTAAAAGCAATATTGCCGGTGATCTGGTCGAGCTGGGCGAGTTTGCCGAGTTCCTTGGTGAAGGCTTCGCGCGTCTGAAACTCATGGCTGCGCAAGTGGCCATCCGCCAGCCAGCCGCCGCTGCCCAGCATCGCCTGGATCACACGCCGCCATTCGGAGGGTGGCCGTTGTTTGCCGAGGTTGCGCGCGGCGACACCGAGGCTATTGAGAAAGCCCAGCGTCGCGGGTGCCTGGACGGATTGTTTCTCGAAGAGGTATTCGGCGAAATCACTGTAACGTGCCAGGGGCGCTTTGGGCGCAATGCCTTCACGCATCGCGGTGTCTAAACGTGCCCGCGCATCGCGTTCATCGGTGCGCGACCAATAGGGGCTGGCCAGCAGCGCCCGCATCATAGGCTGCTCAACCGCATGATGCTGCGCCAACAATTGCAGCATGCCGAGCGCTGTCTGTACCACTGGCAATGTTGCTAAGGGTTGCCCTAGGCTGATATTAAAGGGTCGCCGTTGTAACGCATTGGCCGGATGCACGAGCGTTGGATCGATAACATCTTCCAACGCATCGGCCAGCGTTCGTTGAACAGTGGCCAGATCGGGCGCGACAATCCCGATGGTGGCGTTTGGCCGATCGGCAAGCTGTGTTTTTGCCCAATGCGCCACCGCCAGACATTCGGTGTCGATGGTCTCTGCAACATAGGAAGCCGTGGTTGTCTTTTGAGACGCTGCGTCATGTTCCAGGGTGCCGAGCTTGCAGCCTGCCTGTGCCAGTTGTTTCTGACAGTCGCGCTCTAATGGCGTGTAGTGATCAAAACCGGCAAAAACCACTTGGCCCGGAATGCCCAGGTGCGTACCAGCCATGTGCCGGATCAATTCGGCATGGAGCCGCGCACTATCGATGAGGTTGAGTTCGCTGCAACGTTTCAGAAAGGCGGCTTGCCATTCGGCGAATCGGCGTTGTTCTTCACTGGCAAATGCCGCGTTGCCAACAGGCGGTACGACCGCCCAGTTGATCGTTAGAGCATGGGCGTCTGCCGCCGTTGCTGCCAGTGCGCCGATATCAAACAACAGCGCCTCGTTAGGACCGAGGCTCTGATGGATGACCTGCTCCCAGAGCAGCCGTTCCTGAAAGTTGTCGAGTACGCGTACACCCGCGAGCCCGGGTGGTTCGCAATTGCGTAAGGCCATGGCCTCATAGCGTTCCTGTAGCCATTGTCCGAAAGTTTTACTTTGCAGCGTAGGCCAGCTGGCGCTTTTGTCGGCGTTGGCATCGTGTACTTGCGCTAACTGCTGTGCCAGACGTTGGGTCGCGCAAATCACAACCGCATCGACCGGAAGTTGCCGGAGCGAGACGCGGGCAAAATCCGGGGCGGAATCGGTGGCGGCGGGGCTAAAAAGGTCTGTCATGGCATTGTCTAAAGCAGTTAACATACTAGCTGAACGCAGCATTGCCTGCCCGCTTATTCGACATAGAGGATCTCACATCATGACCAGCGCCTTACCTGTTGCCAAGATTGTTCACGAACGCAAAACGACCAAGGCCTTCGAGGCAGGGCAGGCCCTAACCCCGGCGCAATCGGCCGCCGTGCGCGAGCTGTTGCGTATGAGTCCGTCGTCGACCAATGCCCAGCCTTGGCATTTCTTTATCGCGAAAACCGACGGTGCCAAGCGCCGCATCGCCGCTGGTGCAGCGGGCAACTTTGCTTATAACGAACCGAAGATCATGAATGCTGCCGAGGTCGTCGTGCTGTGCGCCCGGACACGCTTGGATGATGGGTATCTCACCCAGGTGCTGGACCAGGAAACCCAGGATGGTCGATTGGCCAATGACGAAGCGCGGACAAACCAACATAACGTGCGTAAGGGGTATGTGCAGAAGCATGAAGCCGCCGGATCGGTGCTGAACTGGACTGCCCGTCAGGTTTATATCGCATTGGGATTTTTGCTGCTGGGTGCCGCCGAAATCGGTGTCGATGCCTGCCCCATCGAAGGTTTCGACTGTAAGGCGGTGGATGCGGAACTGGGCCTGGAGGCTAAAGGTCTGACCAGTGTGGTCGTTGTGGCGCTGGGCCATAAATCGGCGGCAGACTTTAATGCAGCGCTGCCCAAGTCGCGTCTGGCCGAAGCGGTGGTGATTACCGAGCTCTAAGCGGTCGGGGTTTCATCGTCGTCTCGGGGGCGGTGCCAGCGCAGCCAGCCCCAGACGCCGATGACCAGGAGTGCTGCGATGCCCAGTTCCAGAAATACAAAGGCGGGCATAGAAACGTCTTAGCGGGTTTGGGCTACCGGTGAACGCTGTGCAATCAGCCGGTAAGCCACCACCGCCAGTAGAATTTCGAAAATAAAGTTGAGACCGGGTGCCATCCAGTTGCCGGCATCATTGAGGTTGTTACTCAGCACATAGGTCCAGGGTGTTGTCGCGAGTATCAGCACGCAGGCGGCAAGATTCTGGCGCGGTTTCAGCACTTGGCGTTGGGCAGCCGGTAGTGAAAAGCAGCCGATCAGTAAAGCGACCGCCGCTGTGGTGGCGCCATTTTCAAAAACGATCTCGGCGAAGGCCTCTGAAACCATCAGGCCATAACCGACCGAGACCAGTGCTAATGAGATGCCAAACGTGGCAACGCCCCAAGCGATCCGGTGCAGCAACTGAGGGTTGCCGTCTCGCCGGGGTGGTGGTTTACGTTTGGGTTGTGAGCGTCCGGGCGCGACATCGTCAGCGGGGAGCGCAAAGCGCTGCCGGTCGTCCCGGGACGAATCCTGCCCGGACGACCTGGCAGCCATGCCTTAGCCTTGCAGAATGGCTTTGAGCGACTTGCTGCGTTGTTCCAGATGCTTGGCACCGGCGTCTGACAACACCAGCGTTTTGGCGCGGCCATCGGTGGCGGAGCGCGCAACGTCAATCAGACCGCGCTCTTGCAGCTCAACCACTTTGCGATGTACGGTCGGACCCGTGCCGAACTGCAGGCTTTGCACCAGATCGGTGATCTTGACGTTTTTGCCGTTGGCGGCAGCTTCGTGCATATACGCCATCACTTCTTCGCAGCCTTCGAAACCGGCGTCACCGTTGTTCGAGGCGCGCATAAAGTTCAGCATGCGGACGTAGGGGTTTTTAGATTTCATCGGGAGATATCCAAGAGTTCGGAGAGACGGCTTTTCTATTGAAAACTCGTTACATAAATGTAACGCCTTCTCGGCGCTTCGTCTAGACGTCACTAAGGGTTTTTTATAAACCCGTTTGCGTCTTAAGGCTATGCGCCAGCAGGGTTAATGACAGCTTTGAATGATGGTCACCATGCTGCGATCGGCCATTTCGTCTATGTGGTTGGTGTAGAAACGCACGGAAGAGCCCTCTCGGCTCTTGTCGACAGCGATATAAATCATGGGCTGCTTTTCATGGGTATCAAGCTTCTGAACGGTCAGTAGTACAAAACCGGTGTCCGTGCGTCGGAACACCAGTGCTGGTCGGCCGCTGGTGGTCCAGCGGTGGTCGATACAATCCAACATGGTTTGCGGGGCCTCGGTCGTAAAGGTCGTATACCGGGGTGTATTGTTCTGAAGGTGACCCGAAGTCACATCGATCGAGCTACAGCTGACCAAAGCCGCGAAAGCCAGCAGTGATAAGACAGAAAGGGGCGCGAAGGTTCTCATGGGCGGTATGCTACGCCAGCCCCGATGGGGTCACAACCGGGGGCCGGTCAACCTATGCCGATGGCATGCCAACGTACTGATTTTAAAATAAAACAGAAAAAATGTTGCGCCGCAGCAAAATGTGTGTACAATGGGTTCATCAGATGACTGATACCCACTCAATCTTAGAAAGGAACCGATCATGGCCAAGACCGCCAATATCCCGAATGTTGAAGAACTGACCGCTGCTAACGCCGCCGCTATCGCCAACCTGGAATCTGTTGCGCACACCGCACTGGAAGCCATCGAAAGCCTGTCGGCTCTGAACCTGAACTTTGCCCGCCAGTCGCTGGACAAGGGTTCGAAGCAAGTGAGCGCTGCGCTGAAGCTGAAGTCGCCGCAAGAAGCCGCTGCTATGAACGCTGAGTCGGTTCAGCCGGCTGTTGAAAGCGTGGTTGCTTATGCTCGTGGCGTGTACGACATCGCCAACGGTGCCGCTTCGGAAATCAGCGGCATGCTGAAGAAGCAATTCGACGACCTGAGCAAGAAGGTGCAAGACGCTGCCGTGACCGGTGCCAAGGCTGCCCCGTTTGGTTCGGACGTTGTTCTGGCCGCCATCAAGCAAACCGTTGAAGCCAACAACGCTGCTTATGCCAACCTGAGCAAGGCCGTGAAGCAAGCTGCTGAAATCGCTGAAGCTAACGTTGCCAAGGCTACCGAAGCTGCTGTTAAGGTTACCAAGCGTAAGTAAGGCTGTTTCGCTAAGCGTCTATCAAGGGATTTGGTAGAGGCAAGAAAGGCCCGGCGTGAGTCGGGCTTTTCTTTTTTGATGCGAATTCACGCTAATATCTTATCCACCTAGACGCTGCTACGCCTTTCATGAATCTGCTCGCTTACGCAAAAATCGTTATTAAGGATGAGATCAGAGCCATCCGTGATCAGTTTCGTGAATCGAAAACTCTGTTGTTAGCGTTTCTGGTATGCCTAGGTGGGATCATCGTCTACTTGGAACCCTTCCCGGATCGCCACATCTATATCGGAAGCTCCTACCAAGGCGGTGACTGGTATGAGATGGCAAAAGAATCAACCGAGTTTCTCAAGAAAAAAGGCCTCAATAGTGAGGTGGTTGTCACCAAGGGTGCAATCGATAACGTCAATCGAATGATTGATCCGAAAGATCCGATCAACGCAACATTTACCTATGGTATTGCACTGGATAAGAAGCAACGTCAGGAAATTGTTTCTCTCGGTAGTGTTTCATACGAACCGATCTGGATTTTTTATCGAAAAAGCCGTATCCCAAAACTTAATAGCCCTCGAGATCTAACCAATTACCGGGTTGCTATGGGACCTGTTGGCAGCGGTTCTTACGCCATCGGCAAGAAGCTGATGGAAATTTACGGCGTAGAAATCGAAGGCAATGAACACTTTATCTCGGATGACTTTGAAAGTACGCGTAAACGATTTCAAGAGGGCCGTGCTGATGCGCTGATCATGGTGTCGACGGTACAAGACGAGATTGTTCAACAGGCGCTGCATATGCCGGGCGTTGAGGTCTACAGTTTCCCCAATGCCGATGCCTTTGATAAGCAATACAACTCTTTTGAGGCAGTGCGAATGCCGGCGGGCTCAGTGAGCATTTACCCACAGATTCCTGCCCGCGATATTAATCTAGTGGCGACCACCACCAGCGTCGTCGTCAAAAAGGGGATGCACCCCGATCTTCAGCTTGCACTACTGATGACGATTAAACAAATGAATCGCAGCTCGGAAAACATCTTCTTCGCCCAGCGCAACGAATTTCCCGCTTATGTTGATCCAACAGTACCCATCAGCCCCGTAGCAGCTCACTTTTACGATTATGGCCCTCCGCAAACCATGCGATTCTTCCCTTTCTGGATCGCTGGCTTTATTGATCGCGCCTGGTTGCTCCTTTTGGGACTAGTGGCTGTGTTCTATCCGCTATCAAAGCTTAATCTGCATATCCGAAAGCTGCGCTTTGTCATCCATGAGCGCCCGTTCTACGAAGAATTGCTTGAAATCGATCAGCTGCTGTCGACACGCAAGCTCACTGAGGACGAAAAAAAATCGGTGTGGAAGCGATTGACGACAATCAACGAGCATGCAATCCGTCATGGCATACCGGTTGGCGAAGAGCCGCACTATTTCGACCTGGTCAACGCCATCTATCTGCTGCGCAGGAAGCTAGAAATTAACTGACTGGCACCAAGCGCGTTAACCGCTTACTTCTTCAATGCTTGATCGTTCGAAGGGGTGGCGTTATAACTGCGTGTTTCGCCAATGCGGAAAAGCACAAAGTCTTCTGCCGGTAGATGCGCCGCCTGGCGGGCATGTTCAAAAGCCTCGGGTGGCTGGTCCAGCGACTCGTCGCTCAGCCCGTCGAATGTGCCCCAATGAATGCCTAAAGCTTTTTTAGCCCGCACCTTCTTGTAGACCTCGATGGCCTCGTGCGGATCGACATGAGCGCGCTTCATAAACCAGCGTGGTTCATACACACCAATCGGAATCGCCGCCAGATCAAAGCCGCCGTATGCGCGCGCAATGTCGTCAATATCGGGTGAGTAGGCTAAATCGCCAGCAAACCAGAATCGGAAGCGCGGGTGCTCGATGGCCCAGCTACCCCAAAGCGTTTTGTTTCGATCAAACGGCGAGCGCGCTGCCCAGTGTTGAACCGCTAAAAAATGGATCGTCATCGGTTGGGACTTGCCTGGTAGGGTTTGTGACTCATCCCAATCCATCGCAATGACGTTGGGTGCATCACCCGCGACACGGCTGCCCGGCACGTTATCGACGAACCAGGCATCCAGGCCTAACGGGACATAAAACTTGGGTGAACCGCCCGGTTGCTGCGCCAGGCGTCGCACAGTGTCCAGATCCAGGTGGTCGTAGTGATTGTGAGAAATAAATACCGCGTCAATATGCGGTAAAGATTCAAAAGGGATGCCGGGCGGTTGGGCGCGTTTCGGACCCAGCGGCGGTACCGGCGATGCGTATTCCGCATAGACTGGATCAAACAAAAAGTTTTTACCGTCGATTTGGTAGAGCAGGCTAGAGTGACCGATCCACGTGACCTGGGCGTCACCCCGAGGCAGCTTCAGCCGCGTCTCGTCGACGGGCATCTGGGGAGTGGGGATTTTGGCGGGCTTGGGCAGGCCTTCCACGATCCGCGTCCACTGCCAGCTGAGGAAGTTCTGGCTATGCGAAAGATCAGCGTAACGATTAACGAAGCGACCGTTGACATCCTTGGTCGACCCGCTGGCCCACGCGCTCGTCGAAAAGGCTGCGAAAAGGCACGCGAAAATGAGCCCGAGGGTTTCAGAGCTTCGTTGTTTGAGCATTTTGTATGGGGTGTGCCGAGATCCTGATCCCAAACAGGGCTAGGATGGTGGGTCGTGAGTGACTCGAACACTCGACCTACGGATTAAGAGTCCGCTGCTCTACCAACTGAGCTAACGACCCATCCTGGGTGCTTATTCTAAGCGATCTGGTGGGTTGGGTGGGATTCGAACCCACGACCAACGGATTAAAAGTCCGCTGCTCTACCGGCTGAGCTACCGACCCCCAGGGCACTACAAAGAGGCGAAATTCTAGCGTTTTCGGGGGGTTCCCGTCAAGTCAGGCTTTGGGGCGGTATCGCGTCGGGTCCGGAATGCCGGCGGCGGCAAAGCCGGCGGCACGCAGGGCACAGGAGTCGCAGTGCCCACAGGCCTCGCCCTCGGGGCTGGCCTGGTAGCAGGAAACGGTCAGGCTGTAGTCGACCCCCAGCTCGGTGCCCTGGCGAATGATGTCGGCTTTGCTGAGCTCGATGAGGGGGGCATGGACCCGGAAATGCGTTCCTTCAACGCCGGCCTTGGTGGCTAGGTTGGCCATATGTTCGAAGGCAGCAATGTATTCCGGTCGACAATCCGGGTAGCCGGAATAGTCGACCGCATTCACACCGATGAAGAGGTCACGGCTGTTCAGCGTTTCGGCAAGGGCTAGCGCCAGCGAGAGCATGACGGTGTTGCGTGCCGGAACGTAGGTCGAGGGGATGCCGGGTTGACTATGCGCCTCAGGCACCTCGATGCTGAGGTCGGTGAGTGCCGACCCGCCGAACTGGTTCATGTCGACGTGAACAACCCGGTGTGATTTGGCCCCTAGGGCTTTGGCCTGACGCAGTGAGGCATCGAGCTCGGCGCGGTGGCGCTGACCGTAATCAAACGCGATGGCATGGCACTCATAGCCCTGGCTACGGGCGATGGCGAGGACGGTGGCTGAATCCAGGCCACCGGATAAGAGCACGACGGCGGGCGGATGTTGTGCGTTATTTACCACGGGCGTCTTTCCAGAGCAGCTTGTGTAGTTGGAGCTGGAAGCGAACGTTGAGTCCTGCCGCCAGAATCCATTCGGCCAGTTCGCTTGGATTGAGCTGCCCGGCGACGGGCGATAGAACGACATCGCAGCACTCGGTGAGTTTGTGCTCGGCGATCATGTCCGTGGCCCAGTCAAAGTCGGCCCGCGAAGCGATCACGATTTTGACTTCATCGGCCGCACGCAGGGCGGCGATGTTGGCGACGAGGTTCTTCTCGCATTCACCCGAGCCCGGTGCTTTGAGGTCCATGATGCGGGCGACGCGTGGGTCCACCGGCTTGATGTCCAGCGCACCAGACGTTTCTAGGCAGACATCGTAGCCGGCATCACATAAAGCGGTGAGTAGCGTGAGGCAGGATTTTTGGGCGAGGGGCTCGCCACCGGTGACGCAGACATGGCGTGTCGGATGTTGGGCAACGTCGGCCAGGATGTCGGCAATCGCTGTGGATGTGCCGCCGGTAAACGCATATTCGGTGTCGCACCAGGTGCAACGCAGCGGGCAGCCGGTCAGACGGATAAACACCGTGGGCATGCCCGAGCGTGCGGCCTCACCTTGCAGCGAGTAAAAGATTTCGGTCAGGCGAACCGTGGCTTCACGGTTCACGTCAATCGGGTCCGCCATGACGCCTTACTTTTTAATTTGCTGTTTGGCGGCGCTGGCTGCCTTGGAGTCCGGGTACTTGCTGACCAGATCCTTGAAGGTTTTTTGCGACTCCGCCTTTTGTCCGAGGTCGGCCTGGCATTGGCCAATTTTGGCCATGGCGTCCGGTGCGCGACTGTTCTTCGGCCATTTGGCTAGCAGCTTCTGTTGTGAGGTGATGACCTGTTTGCAATCACCCAGCAGCTCGTAGCTATTGCCCAGCCAGTATTGCGCGGCGGGGGCCTGTTCGCTGTCCGGGTAGGTCTTCACGAACTTATCGAAAGCCGCGGCGGCTTCTTTGAATTTGCCAGCCTTGAACAAGGCGAGGCCGGCTTCGTAACTCTTGAGGATCGCCGATGGGTCATCTGCCGGTTTGGCGACATCGGCCTTGGTGTCTGCGGCCTTATCAGTTGATTTGACAGTATCACTCACGACGGGCGCGGCTACTTTTTTGCCACGGCCCGCTTCAATGGCCTGCATGCGGTTATCCAGATCCAGATACAGATCTTTCTGGCGTTTTTCCAGATCCTGAATGCTGTTGGTGAGCACTTCGATCTGACCGCGCAACTCAGCCACTTCCCGGCTCATTTGTTCCGAGAGGCGGTGTTGCTCAATCAGCGTTTGGCTAGTGGACTTTTGTAGATCGGAAATCTGTTTGCGCGCAACGTCATCATCAAACAGGCCGGCTTGTGCCGGCAGCGCAGCACAAAGAAAACCGGCAGCACAGAGCGCCGCCGGTAATTTGAAATGACGGGCCATTAGCCGAGTCATCAGTACTCGCCGTTGTAGAGCATGTCGGCGCGACGGTTTTCAGCCCAAGCGGCTTCGTTGTCGCCCAGTGCCTTCGGCTTCTCTTTACCCAGGCTCACCGATTCGATTTGCGACTCCGGTGCGCCCATCAGCACGAGTTGCTTCTTGACGGCATCCGCACGGCGTTGACCCAGTGCCAGGTTGTATTCGCGGCTGCCGCGGTCATCAGTGTTGCCTTGGACCAACACGCGGGCGTTGGGTTCCGAAGCGATGAACTTGGCGTGAGCCTGAAGTTGATTCTTGTACTCGCCCTTGACGTCGTACTGGTCGTAGTCAAAGAACACGCTACGCTTCGACAGCGGGCTGTTCGGGTCACGCAGCTTGGCCAGTGCGGCCGCCGACAGCTTGGGCACGCCGGAGGTGCCGGTGGCATCGACGCTGGCGAGATCCGAGTTTTCCGGGGTGGAGCTACAGGCAGCCAGTAGCGAGACCATCAGGACCGGCAGCAGGGTGCGAAGAAGGGTTTTGCGGGACATCGTTTTCATGGGGTACTCCATAGTTTTGCTCATTGTAAGCGATCAAGGCATTGAGACAGAAGCATTTTCCATGCCGAGTCTTAAAGCCGCATTAACGATTCGGGCCCCAAGCAGGTTCGCGGGCATCGCCGTTGACTGCCGAGAGCTTCTGGCGGATCTGGCCATCGGCCGATACCGCTGCCAGCACGCCGCGGCCACCCAGGATGGTGGCGTAAAGAATCATCTGGCCGTTCGGGGCGAAGGTGGGGGACTCGTCACGCTGTGAATCGGTCAGTACGGTGACCTGGCGGGTGGCCAGATCCAGCGTGGCGACACGGAATCCGCCATCACGGCGGGTAATAAAGGCTAGCGTACGGCCGTCGGGCGACGGGCGAGGCGTGACGTTGTAGTTACCGTCAAAGCTCACGCGTTGGGCGCTGCCGCCATTGGCCGGCATACGGTAGATCTGCGGGCTGCCGCCACGGTCCGAGGTGAAGTACAGCCACTGGCCGTCTGGCGAGAAAGCCGGTTCGGTATCGATGCCGGAGGTATTAGTGATCCGCGTGGCCTGGAGTGATGCCAGGTTGATGCTATAGAGCTGGGTGCCGCCTTCACGCGACAGTGCGACAACCAGACGGCTGCCATCGGGCGACCAGGCTGGGGCCGAATTCGAGCCACGGAAGCTGGCCACAGCACGGCGCGCACCGGTTTTGAGCGTTTGCTCGAAAATGACCGGCTTGTTTTTCTCGAACGACACGTAGGCCAGCTTGGTGCCATCCGGCGACCAGGCGGGCGAAATGATCGGTTGGTTATATTTAAAGACGGGTACCGGGTTCTGGCCATCGGCATCAGCCACGATCAGGTGATATTGGGCGGTGGTACCGGTGCCTTGCTTTAGCACGTAGGCAATGCGTGACGAGAAGTAGCCGGGTTGCCCGGTGAGCTTTTGATAGATGAAATCGGCCACCTTGTGACCGGCCAGACGCGCGTTATTGCCCGGCACGGTAATGGTCGTGTTGCCGAGTGTGCTGCGCTTAATGATGTCGGCGACGCGAACACGCACTTCGATCTGGCCCCCGGGGCGGGTTGCCGTGGCGGTTGCCAGATCATCGGCACCCCGCGTACGCCAGGCATTGAAGTCGACGGCGCTGTTTTCTTCGGCGACGAGGCTATCGGTATTCACGATCTTGAAGAGACCGCTGCTGGTGAGGTCGCTACGCACCGTCGTGGCGATCTCGCGCCCTAGCGATTCGTCGCCGCCGAAGTTGGGCACGGCCACCGAGATGCGTTGCATGCCGGCACCCACCACTTCGATATTCAGTTGCGCGAGTGCGGGCGCGGCGCAGAGGGCGGTGAGCGTCAATGCGGCAAAAAGTTTGCGAATGAGCATGGTGATCATGAGCGTATGGAGATTATAAAAGGTTGATCCTTAAGAGCGGCTGAGCATTACTGCGGCGGCTTCTCGAAAGGAAGATAGGTAATGTCGATAATGCGATCAGGGGAGCGGCCTTCCGGCGTCGGCAGCGGTGACGACTTGCGGATGGCACGCTCGACCGCGCTATCCAGTTGCGGATTGCCGCTGGACTTAATGAGCTTGACGTCGATGACTTCACCCGAGGGGAGTTGTGTGACGCGGAAGACCGAAGCCGGGTTGCTTTGCAGATTCGGCGGCAGAATCACGTTACCGCGAATCTTGGTTTTGAGTTTGGCCAGATAACTACGGTCGTCGCCGCGTGCGCGTTCGGCACCGGCCGCCTTGGCTTCAGCGCCGGCTTGTGCACGCATAGCCGCCTCGCGTTGCGCGCGCGCATCGGCCGCTGCGGCCTGTTGTTTCTGAGCGGCGACTTTCTGCTCTTCGCGCTTCAGTTCTTCCAGAAATTCATCCTGCGCCTTTTTCTTGGCGTCGGGTTTCTTTTTATCGTCTTTGGTGTCTTTCTTATCCGGTGTCTTTTCCTGCGGCTTATCTTTCTCGGCCTTCTTATCTTGTTTGATGGCGATGTCAGCCTTCGGGTTGACCGGAGTTTTCACTGGCTCCGGTTTGGGCTGGGGCTTTGGTTCGGGCTTGGGCTCAGGCTTCGGCGGCGGTGGTTCCGGTTTTGGCTCAGGCTTTGGTGGGGTGGGGTCAGGCGTTGGATCGCCATAGGTCTGAGCATCGCGCTTGGCGGCCGCCGTGGCAGCCGCCAGTTGTTGTGGCGTCCAAATCTCGGCCTGCATGGCCGAGGGCTCGCTATTTTTCCAGTTGATGCTGAAGATGAGAAAGAACACCAGCAGCAGGTGCATCGCAATCGTGAGAATGAGGGCGCGACGTTCGTGTGCTTTCTCTTCCGCTTCGGGATCGAACGCCACCATGCCATCGACGGCAAAGCGGTGGCCATGCCAATACGCTTTGAGACGCGATAGGAATTCGGGCAACGACAACGTAACGGCTCCGCTTATTTGCCGGTGGGCGCGACCAGGAGACCCACGCGTTTGATTTGCGCACGTTGCAGCTGATCCATGACTTGCAGCACGGCTTCGTACGGCACGTTCTTGGCACCAGCGATCAACACGGGCGTATCGGGGTTGCCCTTCTGCATGGTTAACAATTGGTCGGTCAGTTGATTCAATGACACAGGTTGCTCTTTACCGTTGCTGCCGCGATCAACAATCGCCAGGCTGCGGTCTTCGCGTACGGTCACTTCAATCGGTGCGGCGGGCGGCGTCGCGGCAGTGCCCACGGTAGGCAGATCAATATTGCCCGTCGGCATCATGGGTGCCGTGACCATAAAGATCACGAGCAGCACCAGCATGACGTCGATATAGGGAACGACGTTGATTTCGTTTTTGAGTTTACGGCGGTTACGCATTGCGCGGCACCCTTACTTCATCTGACGCTGGAGGATGTTCGAGAACTCTTCCATGAAGGATTCGAAACGAGAGGCCAGGCGGTCAATGTCGTACGAGAAGCGGTTGTAGGCAACGACGGCCGGAATCGCGGCGAACAGACCAATCGCCGTGGCGACCAGTGCTTCGGCAATGCCGGGGGCGACGGACGACAGCGTCGCTTGACCTACGTTGGCCAGGCCACGGAAGGCGTGCATGATGCCCCATACCGTACCGAACAGACCCACATATGGCGACACCGAACCCGTCGAGGCGAGGAAGGCCAGGTGCGATTCGATGCGATCGAGCTCACGCTGGTAGGTGGCGCGCATGGCGCGGCGCGAACCATCCAGAATGTCTTTGGATTCCAGGAGGTGTTGATCACGCAACTTATTGAACTCGCGCAGACCAGATTCGAAGATCCGTTCCAGAGCGCCGGCATTGTGCCGATCGTTCAGCGCGGCTTGATATAAATCGTTCAAGCTACTGCCGGACCAGAAGGAGCCTTCAAATTCGCTGGACTTCTGTTTCTCCGAGCGGATGGTCATCCACTTGAGGAAGATGTAGTACCACGACATAAAAGAAACGATGAGCAGCAGGAGCATGATGCCCTGCACGACAGCGCCGGCGTTAAGCACCAGGCTGATGATCGACATGTCTTGTGTTGGATTCATGATGCGTCGCTAGGTTGTAGTTGGCTGTGCAGCCAGTCAGGGAGAGAAACGGGTCGGAGGGTCTTCAGGTTGACACAGGCCAGCTTGACGTGGCCCGTGACCAGGGTTTCGCGGGTGCCATCGGGGTTGATGCGCTCGACCCATTGTTCGAATTGCAACTGGGCGCGGCCCAGGTGTTGTAGGCGCAAGCCGACCTCGAGCGCGTCGTCGAGGCGGCCGGGGCGTTTGTAATCTGCTGCAACCGATTTCACGACAAAAGCGATGTCGTGGTTAGCCAGTAGATCGGTCTGATGATGACCAAAAGAGCGCAACCATTCTGTGCGGCAACGCTCGAAGAACTTCAGGTAGTTTGCGTAATACACCACGCCACCGGCGTCGGTGTCTTCGTAGTAAATGCGAACGGGGTAGCGGAACTCGGTGCTCATGAGGATGCACGCTCGTCGTTTTGCCACAAGGGGATATTGCCTTGATCCGAAGGCGTGGGCAGCCCCAGGTGTTGGTACACACGGCTGGTAGCCACACGTCCACGCGGTGTGCGCTGTAGATAGCCCTGTTGAATCAGGAAAGGTTCGAGCACATCTTCGATGGTGTCGCGCGCTTCGCCGATGGCGGCTGCGAGGTTATCGACGCCGACCGGGCCGCCGCCAAATTTTTCGATGACCGCTAGCAACAGTTTGCGATCCATGAGATCAAGACCAACGGCATCGACGTCGAGCATGGCGAGTGCAGCATCGGCAATGCGCGCATTGATGCCCCCTTGGTGGTCCGCCGCACGGATCTCGGCGTAGTCGCGCACACGCCGCAACAGGCGGTTGGCGATCCGCGGCGTACCGCGCGAGCGCCGCGCCACTTCGAGAGCGCCGTCATCGGCGAGCGTCATTTCCAGCAAGCGGGCGGAGCGCAGCACGATCTGTTGTAGGTCTTCCGGCGCGTAGAACTCCAAGCGCGACACGATACCGAAGCGATCGCGCAGCGGGTTGGTGAGCATGCCGGCGCGCGTGGTGGCACCGACCAGCGTAAAAGGGGGCAGATCGAGTTTGACCGAACGCGCGGCGGGGCCTTCGCCGATCATGATGTCGATCTGGTAATCCTCGAGTGCCGGGTAGAGAATTTCCTCGACGACGGGCGAGAGACGATGGATTTCATCGATGAACAGCACGTCGTGCGGTTCCAGATTGGTCAGCAGTGCGGCAAGGTCGCCCGGGCGCTCTAAAACGGGGCCGCTGGTCTGGCGGAGATTGACGCCGAGTTCGTGCGCGATGATATGGGCGAGCGTCGTTTTGCCTAAGCCCGGTGGGCCAAACAGCAGCACATGATCCAGTGCATCGCCCCGCTTCTTGGCGGCTTCGATGAAGAGACCCAACTGGTCGCGCACTTTGTGTTGACCGGTATAGTCGGCCAGACGCTTCGGGCGCAGTGCGCGCTCCAGCGCTTCCTCTTGACGGGAGGCGCTGGTGGCGGTGATCAGGCGATCATCGTTACCGGCCGAGAAATCTTCCGTCTCGATCACAGGCGTTCCGAATGCGTAATGGAGTTACGGTGATTCAACCACTGGTTGGCAATCGCCACCGCCAGCGCCAACAGTGTTGGGCCGATAAATAGGCCGACAAAACCAAAAGCCAGAATGCCGCCGAAGGTGCCCAGAGCGATGAGCAGAAAGGGCAGGCTAGAGGTGTGCGCAATCAGAATCGGTCGAACTACGTTGTCGACGCTGCTGATGCCGAATGCACCCCAGACTGCCATGAAGACGGCCCAACCGGTGAGGCCTTGGTCGTAGAGCCAGTAAGCGGCGCCGAGCCAGAGCAACACCGGACCCGCCGGGAGCATCGAGGTCATGAACGTGGCGGCAGCCAGCAGGCCGGCGTTGGGAACGCTGGCGATTTTGTAACCGATATAGGCCACGGTGCCCTGGGCAGCGGCTGTGCCGAGTACGCCCACCATCACGCCGATGATGGTGTTGCCGGCCACATCGACCACGTGGGTGCCCAGGTCGCCGCTGATGCGGCGAGCCGCGTTGCGCAACCAATTTGCCCATTGGTCGCCATCACGGTAAGCGAAGAAGGCGATAAAGATGGCCAGCAATACCTGAATGATGCCGTTGGCTACCCCCCCGGCAATGCTCGTAATCAGGCGGCGTGCCGGTTCGTAAACCCGCTGCAAGATTTCGGTCATGGAGCCCGCATCGTTAAAGACATGTCGCCAGGTTTCCTGGATGTGCTCGCCAACGATCGGCAGGTTAATGAGCCAATCTGGCGGCATCGGTGTGCCCTGGCCCAGTTTCTGGCCGATCATTTGCACCAGCATGGCGGCCACTTTGGTGACTTGGCCACCGAGGAAGAACATCGGGATCAGAATGCCGATGGTGAGCAGTAAGGTCATCAGGCTGGCGGCCAGCGTGTGGCGATTGCCGAGTTTGCGCACCATCCAGTGGTACGGCTTCCAGGTGGCGATGACGATGATCAGCGCGGTGAGCAGCGGCGAGAGGAAGGGTCGCAGCACCCACAGCACGCCGATGATCAACAGGGTGATGATGGCTGTGCGGGCGAGCTGTAATCCGGAGGCTTGCATCGCGAGTTCCTCGTGCCGGTGCTTATTTGAGACCGGACAATTGTTTCAGGGCAAGACGGATGGCGTCGGTGGTGCTCACGCCGGCGGGCAGGGCCTTGGTAGCGCTCTGCGCCTCTTTGGCATTGTAGCCGAGCGCGACCAGTGCATCGACCGTGTCTTGCAAAGGATCGCTGATGCTTGGTTGGCCGGCACCGCTGTTGCCCACAGCACCAGCGACCAGATCTAGCTTGCCTTTCAGTTCAAGGAGCAGGCGTTCAGCGGTCTTCTTGCCGATGCCCGGAATGCGCGTAAAGCATGCGACATCCTGGCGCGCGATCGCGGCGGCCAGTTCGTCGACGTTCAGGCCAGAGAGTACGGCCAAGGCCATACGGGCACCGACGCCAGAGATCTTTACCAGTTGGCGAAACGCGGTGCGCTCACTTTCGGTGAGAAAGCCGTAGAGGAAGTGGCCGTCTTCACGTACGGCCATATGGATGTGCAGCGTGACGGGCGCATCGAGCGCCGGGAGTTCGCAGAAGGTGTTCATCGACACGTCGATTTCGTAGCCAACACCGTTAACATCGAGCAAGATCGACGGCGGTTGCTTGGCCAGCAGGTGGCCGTTGAGGCGTCCGATCATGGGGCGGTCCTCCGGGGGGTGGCGCGTACCTTAGCGCGATTGAGCTGTTCACTATCGGCCAGCGCCAGTAAGCGACCACCGCGCTGGCGACGACCGGGTGCGGCCAGTTGGCCCATGCCCTGGGTGGCGTGCGCGTGACAGATGGCACAGGCCAGGGCATCGGCCGCATCGCTGCCGGGTTCGCCGGGAAGCGCCAGCAGCCGCATCACCATATGAGCGACTTGTTGCTTGGCGGCTTTGCCGTGGCCCACCACGGCTTGTTTAACCTGCAATGCGGTGTATTCGCTCACGGCCAGCTTCTTCGCCACCAGCGCTGTTACGGCGGCACCGCGTGCCTGGCCGAGCAATAGTGTGGATTGGGGATTCACGTTGGAGAACACCTGCTCCACGGCCGCGACTGTCGGATGATAGGTTTCGATAATTTCGGTGACACCGGCAAAGAGCGTGTGCAGACGCTCGGGCAACTGCTGCTCGCCATTCGACTTGATGCAACCGCTCGCTACGTAACGGAGCTTTTGTCCCTGCACATCGATGACGCCGAAGCCGGTCATGCGCAGGCCGGGGTCGATCCCCAGTACACGGGTCACGGGTGCGTTGGTCGAGTGCGGGACCGATGACAAGAGATCAGGCCTCGTCGAACACGGCGCTGGTATACACGGCCTGAACATCGTCCAGGGCTTCGATGGCGTCGATCAACTTTTGCATCTTGGAGGCATCGTCACCCGTCAGCTCGGTTTCGTTGAGCGGGCGCATCGTGACTTCGGCCATCTCTGGTTTGAAGCCGGCTACGGTGAGCGCGTCTTGTACGGTACCAAAATCGTTCGGTGCGCAGAGCACTTCCAGTGCGCCGTCGTCATGGGTTTGCACGTCTTCGGCACCCGCTTCGATAGCGGTATCCATCAGTTTGGTTTCATCGGTGCCCGGGGCGAACAGGAACTGGCCGCAGTGCTGGAACTGGAATGCCACGCAGCCATCGGTGCCCAGATTGCCGCCGTGCTTCGAGAAGGCATGGCGCACATCGGCGACCGTACGCGTCTTGTTATCCGTCAGGCAATCGACAATCACGGCAGCGCCACCGATGCCATAGCCCTCGTAACGCAGCTCGACGTAGTCGACGCCTTCGAGTTCGCCAGTGCCTTTTTTAACGGCACGGTCGATGTTGTCGGCCGGCATGTTCACGCCCTTGGCGCGGTCGACTGCCAGACGCAGACGCGGGTTGAAACTCATATCGCCACCGCCCATTTTGGCGGCGACGGTGATCTCTTTGGCCAGACGCGAGAAGACACGCCCACGCTTTTCATCCTGGCGACCTTTACGGTGCTGGATATTGGCCCATTTACTATGCCCAGCCAAAATATATCTCCAACTGTTTGATTATAAAAGCAAAACTTCTTCTTTGGCGCGAGGAAAAAGGGCAAAAAGTAGTCAATCCAACACTAATTTGCGCGACACCGGCTAATTATCTCAAAAAACACCCTAAGCATACAGTTTCGTTTGCGGTGCCGATTAGGATCGAAAGATCAACGGACTCATAATCCGTCCGTATGATCAAAGTTTCATGACGCGCTC
>CALKUR010000141.1 GCA_937996725.1 uncultured Dechloromonas sp.
ACGCCGGGCCACACAGCGCTCCAGGGCTGCCGCCCGGCCAGCTGCGCCCCGAACGGCCAGTAGCTCGTCTCGCGCTCATAGCGCGCCCAGGTCTCGCCCATCAGCCGCCGCTTCTTGTGGTCCTGGTGCGCGGCGCCCGCCAGCGCCAGGCGCTCGCGCACCGCGCGCTCGAGCGCGCGCATGGTGCCGGCCAGCGCGTGCGCGGATTCGATCGCCGGCATGATGCCCTCGGTGCGGGTCAGCACCTGCATGGCCTCCATCGCCTCGGCCTGACGGTCCAGCGCGCCGGGCAGATCGCCCTCGCGCAGCGCCTCTTCGGCCTTGTCCCAGATCTCGTCGGAACCCACGCGACCTTCCGGACGCAGCGCCAGCTTAACGGCGACCTCGTTAAACCCGAAATCGGCATACACCTGTTTGACCAAGGCATTGAAAGCCGTCACTTCGGCTTCGATCTGGTCTTCGGTACAGAAGACGTGACCGTCATCCTGCACGAAGCCGCGCACGCGCATCAGGCCATGCAACGCGCCTGACGATTCATTACGGTGGCACGAACCGAACTCACCATAGCGCAGCGGCAGATCACGGTACGAACGCAGACCAGCGTTATACACCTGCACGTGGCCCGGGCAATTCATCGGCTTCAGCGCGTAATGGCGCTTTTCCGACTCGGTCGTGAACATATTCTCGTGATAGTGATCCCAGTGACCGGACTTCTCCCACAGGGAGCGATCCAGAATCTGCGGGCAACGCACTTCCTGATAACCGTTGTCGCGATAAACGCGACGCATGTACTGCTCAACTTCCTGCCAGACAGCCCAACCCTTGGGATGCCAGAACACCAGGCCCGGGGCCTCATCCTGCATGTGGAACAGATCCAGCGCACGACCGAGGCGACGGTGGTCACGCTTCTCGGCCTCTTCCAGCATGTGGAGGTAGCCTTCCAGATCTTCTTTCTTGGCCCAGGCCGTGCCATAGACACGCTGCAGTTGCTCGTTCTTGGGGTCGCCACGCCAGTAGGCACCGGCAATCTTCATCAGCTTGAAGTGTTTCAGCTTGCCCGTGGATGGTACGTGCGGGCCGCGGCAAAGGTCGATGAAATCGCCTTCGCGATACAGCGATACATCTTGATCGGCCGGAATCGCTGCGATCAGCTCTGCCTTGTAACGCTCGCCCTGCCCTTCGAAGAACTTCACGGCATCGTCACGCGACCAGACTTCACGCGTCACCGGGATATCTTTCTTGGCCAGCTCGGCCATACGCTTTTCAATCGCAATCAGATCTTCCGGCGTAAACGGGCGTGAGTAAGCAAAATCGTAGTAGAAACCGTTATCGACCGTCGGGCCAATGGTCACTTGCGCTTCCGGATACAGTTCTTTGACCGCATAAGCCAATAAGTGCGCCGTTGAGTGACGGATCAGTTCCAGCCCTTCCGGGTCTTTGTCAGTAATGATAGCGAGCGGCGAATCTGTTTCGATCACATAGCTGGTATCGACCAGCTTGTCACCAATACGACCGCCGAGGGCAGCACGGGCCAAGCCGGCACCAATACTGGCGGCGACATCCAGCACAGTCACTGGCTGGGAATAGTCTCGCTGGGAACCATCAGGAAGCGTAATCACGGGCATCTTGAGCTCGCATTCGATAAACAAACGGCACAACAAAAACACAAAAGCCAGAGCAGGTGGCCGGGGTCGCGATACTTGCGATAGTCGGCGAATCTGACTCTGGCTTGAGGGCTGAATTCGTTGGTAGGCGCGATTGGACTCGAACCAACGACCCCCACCATGTCAAGGTGGTGCTCTAACCAGCTGAGCTACGCGCCTACTGCAGAGGCGAGATTCTAACCAAAGACTTGCTGCTTTGCAACCTGGCGGACCGTCTCAGCCCAGTAACCACCATTTGCTCAGACCCAGAACAAGCCAAAGCGAGAACAGTAACCCAAAGAGCAGCCACTCTCTTGCCACAAAGCTTGCCGACGGCCACAACCGGCTCACCAACCCACGCGGTGGGTTGAGCACGATATCGAACAAGCGCAGGATGGTGTTGTCGGCACCGGCTCGCCCGGCCAACAAAGCCAGTGCCACGCGGCCAATCATGAGCCAGACGACCAGCTCAATCACCGCACGCGCAGCCACGAGGACAAAGAGTAGCGCGGAGGTCATTGCTCATCCACGCCGAACTCGCGGTCCAACCGGTTCATCCAGTGGGCGTAGATCGCAATCAGCAGCAAATACACGATCAGGGCACCTTGCGCAGCAATCACGTAGCCCAGCGGCAGGCCAAGCACGGTCCACTGATCGAGCGAACGCGCGGCGTAGCTGGCCACAAAGGTGACCACAAACCAGATGCCGAGCAGGAGTAGTGTTGCCGACATCGTCTTGAGCCAGAAGCGACGCTGAAGCTGGCGGACCGACGAATCGCCATCGGCCTCGCGGCTATACAGAATGCGTGGATAGCGTAGGCGCTCGATAAACTGACGGCTCTCAACAGATGGCGGCGTAGTCAGCAGGCTGATCAGCACATTGGCCACAACACCCGCCGGTACGCCGAAAACGCCGGCGGCCGCGGCTTCGATGCCGAACCAAGGATCCATGCCGATACCGTACCAACCCAGCCAAGGAATGCTGTCAAAGCGTACCCGAGCGATGTAATACAGCGTCAGTAACAAGCCGACAACAATTCCCGCGATGGCACCCTGGCGATTAGCGCGTGGCCAGAAGATGCCCAGTACCAGCGCCGGGAATAATGCCGCCCCCGCCAGCGAGAATGCCCAGGCCACCATATCCACCAGTGTCGCCGGGCGCTGAACGGCAATGGCCGCCGCGATAATCGCCACTGTCACCATCACCGACTTCGAAACAATCAAGCGCCACGATGATGAGGCATCGGGCCGTAACATCTTGAAGTAAATGTCGTGCGATAACGCCGAGGTAATCGAGAGCAGCAAACCCTCAGAGGTCGATAGTGCTGCCGCGAGACCACCGGCCGCCACCATGCCGGATATGACATAAGGCAAGCCGGCGATTTCCGGTGTCGCCAGCACAATCACGTCGGGGCTAATCGCCAGTTCAGCCCATTGCACGAGATGGTCATGATTGATGTCGTCGATCGACACTAACCCGATACGCGTCCAAGCACTCACCCACCCCGGCAATGACTCGATCGGTGCGCCCACCAAATTTTGTAGCACTTCCAGTTTGACGAACACCGCATAAGCAGGGGCCAGCAAATAGACGAGCGCCACAAAGAAGAGGGACCAGAAGACAGAACGCCGTGCCTGGCTAACACTGGCGATACTGTAGTACCGCATCAGTAGGTGCGGCAACGAGGCGGTGCCAATCGTCAGACAAAAGATGAGCGCCAGAAAGTTGATGCGGCTATTGGCTGATTCCGGCAATGCAAACGCCTGCAAATCATCCACCGGCGACTCTGCTCGGCGCTTTGCTTCTTTGAGATCATTACGCCACACGCCATGCGCCTCTTTAGCATTCACAGGCATCTGGCGGCGTTCGCGTTCCAATTGAACAATATCGCGCGGCGTGGCCTCAGCTGCTTTCATCTGTTCAATCCGGCCTGTCAGCGCCTTACGTTCCTGAACCAGAGACTGCGGCAAGCCATCGATTTTGGTTTGCAGCGCGCGGGCACGCTCAGCATACAACTGACGGACAGCAACCTCCTCCGGCCGATCAAAGATCTCGTGCTCCAGTTCAACCAGTTGATGCATAGCTTTGGCGTAGAGCACGGGGGGTGCCGGGATCCCAGTTTTATCAAAGGCCAGAATCGTAATGGGCGTAATGTAGGCAATCAGCAGAATGGCGTATTGCGCTGCCTGGGCATGCATCAGCGCGCGCATGCCACCGAGGAAGGAGCACACCAGCACGCCGGCCAGACCCAGATAAACGCCAATTTCAAACTGCAGCGTGATGAAACGGCTCGTAATCAGGCCCACACCATAGACCTGGGCAACCATATAGATCAGCGAGGCAATGATGACCGCAAAAGCACCCAGCAATCGAATCGACTGTCCGCCATAACGGGCGGCCAGAAAGTCCGGCAGCGTGTACTGCCCAAACTTACGCAAATACGGGGCGAGCAACAAGGCCAGCAATACATAACCCCCCGTCCAACCGATGACAAACGCGAGCCCTTGATAACCGGATTGATAGAGCGCGCCGGCCAGGCCGATAAAAGACGCCGCCGATAACCAATCCGTTCCGGCAGACATCCCCGCATAGACAGCTGGCACACGGCGACCAGCAACAAAGTACTCGGCGACATCCGAGGTACGGGTAAACAGCCCGACCAGCGAAAACACCAGCAGTGTCAGAAAGAGAAAAACGTATCCGATCCAGCGGTCGCTGAGTCCATGACTCTCTAGCCATGCTAGTACCAGAACTGCTGCGACAAACCCGAGGGCAAATAACGTGACAAAAATCGCCGGGCCATAGGCTCCGAGCAATAGCCGTAGTCGGTTACCCACCCCTTAGATCCGGTAGGTGAGCTTCAGGCGTTGCTGTAAGCGCTTGGCCTGTTTCAGGCCTTCACGAAGGACCGCTTCATCGTAGGTGCTGAGCTCTTCGGGGTGCAGGTGATTATCGGGCTTAATGCCCGTGGTTATTGCATGATGCTGGTGATTCAATCGTAGGCGCTGGAGTTCAGACATCGCCTGCAACGCTGCCGACACATCGAGTGCCGACATCCCGAACTTTTCGCCCGCTTCCAGGAAACGCGTACGCGTACTCGCCGACTTGACACCATGGGCTAGGCCAATGATGCGGCCCACATCCACAAAAATACGGATGCCATATTTTTTAATGTCGACAAATTTTTCTTTGCCTTCCTTCTCCATCACCACATCACCGGTAAAACCAATGGGCGGTTCGGCGGCCAGCGCATTGGTGGCCATCAGCCGCAGAAACGTTTCCGCCGAAGGGGCCCAGCGCCCTAGCATGTCGCGCAACGGATCCACCATCGAGAAATCACCATAAAGCGGCCGCACATCAAAGAAGATCGACGCATTCAACAAGGCAGCCGGTTCCGGCTTGTGGATCCAGTCAAAGAACAACGTTTTCCATTCGTCCTCCGAACGGCACCAAGCCGGGTTACCCGCCATGATGTCACCAGAACACAGCGTAAAGCCGCAATCCGCCAATCGTTGATTGGTCTGTTTAGCAAAGGGAAGAAACACCTCGCGCAACAGGTCCGCCTCGCGCTCATCGGAGGCTGAGAAGATCAAGCCGTTATCCTGATCGGTCACCAATGTCTGTTCGTGGCGACCTTCAGACCCCAGACCGATCCAGCACCAGTTGGCGGCCGGTAGACGCGCCTCTTCAGCCGTCAGGGCAACCACGCGCGCCGCCAAGGCGTCATTCAGCCAGGAAATACCATAGGTGGCTAGCGCACCGGTTAGGCCGTCATCCAGGAAGGTCTGGTCAATGCGTTGCGCCTCATCCGCCAATGCCAGCAAGCCAGACATGCTGCTGGTTTTTTCAATCTTCGCCGCCAGCGCTTGAGCGCGATTAACGGCAAAGGTGTTGTCTCCGAAATTCATATCAATACTTCACTTGAGCAAAATAGGTTTTCTGCGAAGCCTCAATGGCCTGCCCCAGGGTGGTGATTCCCCGATCAGCCAGCGCCGGCAGCAATCGTACAAACACCTGCGCAGTCGCGGTCGCATCGGCCAGGGCGTTATGGCGTTGATCCATGTGGATACCCAAGCGTTGCATGATCGCTTCCAGGCTATGGCTTTCCTGATTCGGATGCGCGACTGCCGAGAGCAATAAGGTATCGAGTACGGGCTGATCAAAGCGCAGATCCAGAGTGGCCTCTTTGATCTCCAGGAAGCGCATATCGAAGGCCACGTTGTGACCGACCAATACCGTATCCGCGCAGAAGTCGTAAAACGCGGGCAGCACCTGGTCGATGGTCGGCTGGCCTAGCAGCATACTGTCGGTAATCCCGTGGATGGCAATGCTGGCCGCCTTGAGCGGTACACGCGGATCAACCAGCTGATCGAAGTGTTCCTGCTGCAACAGGCGACCATTTAGAATACGAAGCGCGCCGATCTGGATGATCTCGTCACCATTGGCTGGCTCTAGGCCGGTCGTCTCCGTGTCGAATACGGTGTACACCAGATCAGCCAGCGGACGGTCGAGATCGACCTGCCCCAGCGGTCGATCAAAGAGATCGAAGTCGTAGTATTCCGGACGGGAATCGCCATCGCGTACATTCAGTTCAACGCGCTCATCGGGCGTCGCACGGGGAATCAGCAGCCGCAGCGATGCCTGGTTAGCAGCACGCTGGCGCTGATACCAGATCTCGCCGCCATGGCGATCCAGCACTTCACGCAAGGTAGGCGGATTCACGCCATGGCCATCGCGCATGGGTTCGATTTCCCAAGACAATACGGTTTCTGTCGACATCGACAAGCCAAGCCACATGAGGTCGATATGCACAAAGCGCTCGTCGTTGCCCAACGCCAGCGTCAGCGAGCGAACCTCACCGCTTTCTTCGATCCGTGATGCAAGAAAGGTTAGCGCCGACACCAGCGCAAAACTATCGGCCCGCACCCAGAGCGGCTCCGGCGTTTCGGTCTGCACATCCACCGGCAACTTCAAACGGGATTGGATTCGCCGACCGGCCGCTTCCAGAATATCCGCCGCCATCATGTCGTCTAGCGGCCAATTCTGACGGAGCGAATCGGCCACTGTCTTGAGTGTGACGTCGAGGCGCTCACTCATGCGGTTCACTTCGGACGACAACACACCGACAAATCGTTCTCGATCTTCCGCCGCCATTTCCGGGTTGTCGGCCAGCATTTCTACCGCGGCACGCAACGTCCCGAGCGACGCACGGCTGCCTTCGGTGAGCTCACCCAAGGCAGCATCCCGCTTGGCATCCTGTTCCAGAGCACGGGTAATGTTTTCAATCAGCAGGATATAGCCGGAAGCGGTTTGCACCCCGTTGACTTCGCGCAACACGGGGGCAATCTGCACACGAATCAGCTGACTGTTATCGGTGGTGGTGACAAAGTTGGCGATCGCATGGCGGTTGCCGCGCTCCAGCTGGATACGGATGGTTTCACGCGCGTAATCGACTTGGCTTTCTTCCAGAATCGAATTGATCGATCGGCCCAGGCCAATGAGTGCGCCACTCGACACGGAAGTCGGCCCTTTGGCCAGCGACTCGAACATGAAGCGTGCACGGTTGTTGTACAGCAGAATCCGCCCATCAAGGTTACACACCACCACGGCCTGCGCCAGCTCAGACATCAGTGCCGCCAGCCGGTTCTTCTCTTCTTCGACATTGCCTTTGGCCTTGGCAACCTGGGCTTCGACGTCATCAATATACGCATCACGCTGGGTCGCGAGGTCGTTGATGGCCCGCACCAGTTCGCGCAGCTCTGGCGGGCCTTCTTCCGTAATACGGAAAGAGCGATTAGAGCCCAGCATCAGGCGTAACTCTTCCACCATCGCTGCCATGCCCGTGACGTAGCGATTAAAGAGCCGGCGCACGAGCGCCAGACCCAGCACGAAACCCGTGGCGGTCAACATGCCGCCCAATGGCACCTGCGGTAGCAGATGCTGAACCAACACCTCACGCATTCCAGGGGATGCGCCCAGCCAGATCAACACAGACGTCAACAGGAAGGGGCCCGTCATCAACATGCCGAGCACCAGTACGGCCAGCACAAACCGCCATTTGGCTTTCAAATCACGCAAAAACATCGCTATTCCTATGACCGCTTTTTACCCAAAACTGCTTCATTATGCGCCACCGCACCCATGTCTCACAGTCAGGCCAACACCTCTCGGATCTTGGCCACCAGATCTTTGGTCGAAAAGGGTTTCAACATATAGGCATCGGCACCGAGCGCTAGGCCTTTAGCCTGTTCGGTATCGCGGCCTTTGGCCGTGAGCATGATAATTTTCAGGCTGGTCAGACCGGCATCTGCCCGAAGGATCTCGCAGACTTCAAAGCCCGACTTCTTCGGCATCATCACGTCGAGCAGCACCAGGTCTGGCCCGAAGCTGTACACCTTATCGATCGCGGCATCACCATCGCCGGCGGTATCGATCTGGAAGCCTTCTTTTTTGAGCAGAAACTCCAGCGACATCACGATATTCGGCTCGTCGTCGACAATCAGGATCTTATGGGTCATTGCAGGCTCCTTTGCGTCATGCATCTGCCAGTGGAATGGTAAAGAGGAAAGTAGAACCGGATTCGATCTTCAAGCCCGTGGCAGTCACACCGCCCGTGGTGCTATTGACCCAAAGCTTGCCACCGAAATGCTCAACAATTTCTCGACTGATTGGCAGCCCCAGACCAGTGCCCTGAGGCTTATCGGTCATCGTATTACCGCCCTGACGGAATCGTTCGAAGATCAGGCCCTGATACGCCTCCGGAATGCCCGGACCGTTATCGTGGACGGACACGGTCGCGACACCGTTAGCACGCGACAAGCTCACCGTAATGCGGCCGTTGTCTGCCGGCACAAACTTCACTGCGTTGGACAGCAGATTAATGATGACCTGCTTAATACGGTCACGGTCAACGTCTACCAGCACCGACAGACGATCATTCGGCATCGCCAGAACGCATTCAGCCCCCCGTGTACGGAACAGCTGCTCCAGAGACGCGGCCGTTTCATCCAACAACTCACGCAGATCGAGCCGCTCGGTATGCCACTCCACACGCCCCGATTCGAGCTTGGCGAAGTCTAGAATCTGATTAATCAGGCGCGTCAGACGCTCGGCCTCGCCCACGATGATGCCCAGAAAGCGCGTCCGATCTTCAACGGTCATATCCGGATCGTCGTGCAACATTTCCGAGAAGGCACGGATCGATGTCAGCGGCGTGCGCAGCTCATGGGTCACGGTCGACATGAAGTCGTCTTTCAGGCGATCCACTTCCATCAATTTGTCGTTGGCGGCGCGCAACTCGCGGCTCGCCTCTTCCAGCTCGGCTGATTTACGCTCTAATTCCTTGGAATGCGCCCGTACCTGAGAGGCTTCATCCAGAATATTCAGCACTTCATCAAAGCCGAGTTCCTCTTCCTGAACCACCGAGCTCACCATCACGTGGGCGCTGGCCGAGCCGATCGTACCGGCCAGCTGCGTTTCTGCGAACATCACGAAATTGGCATCCGCTTTGAGTTCACCAACCTTGGCAATTCCCTGCTCTTTGGCATAGCGCTGTAAGCGGCTCTGCGCCTGCTTGGGGCCGAGGAAGCGCTTAAGCAACTCGATCAACGAATCTGCTGAAGCGGTACCACGCCAAATCTTGGGGGCCAACGATGCCGAACTATTAATATTGACGAACTGGCTAGCCGTCGCCAATTCATTGGCATTTTGACGTGTGAGCATGGAGACCACGACATAACCACCCACGTTAAACAGCAAGCTCCAGAATAACGAGTGGGCAATGGGATCTAACGTGGTCAAACCAAACAAGCCATGCGCAGCTAAACCATGAATCCCCCACGGGCCTTGGGTAATAAAGTCGCTGGCGATCCAGCCGGACTTGCCAAAGGAGGGCAACAACGCGGTATAGAGCCAAACGGCGAACCCCAGCAACAGGCCGACCAAAGCACCTAGGCGGTTACCCTCCTTCCAGTACATGCCGCCCAATAGCGATGGTGCGAACTGTGCAACCGCCAGGAACGAAATCAGACCAATCGAAACCAACGCATAGGCCTCGCCCGCAAAGCGAAAATAAAGATAGCCCAAGAAGAGCAGAAAGACGATGGTGCAGCGGCGAATCAGCATGATCACGCCGGTAAGGTCTTTACGGGTCGTAAAATCAAAACGTCCATGCAACAGAATTGGCATGACCAAATCATTCGACACCATTGTGGCCAGCGCGATAGTTTCGACAATCACCATGCCCGTCGCCGCCGATAGCCCGCCAAGGAACGCCAGCATGGCCATCACGTTCGTCCCCTCGGCCAGCGGCATGGTCAGCACCAGCGTATCGGCTTCGAAAGGCTGGCCATTGAACTGAATCAATCCGGAAAGCGCGATGGGCAGCACAAAGATATTGATCAGCAACAAGTAGAGCGGAAATAGCCAGACCGCCCGGCGCATATGCGTTTCGTCGACGTTTTCGACGACCGTAATCTGGAACTGACGCGGCAACAACAGAATCGCTAACCCCGATAACAATGTGAGGGCAAACCAGTTACCAAAGTTGATGGACTCCGGCTGGAGCAAACGGGCAATCGCCGGTATCGCTTCGGCACGAGCAAACAGATCGCCGAAGCCATCATTGAGGTACCACACCACATAAGCACCCACCGCAAGGAAGGCCACCAGCTTAAAGACCGATTCAAACGCAATGGCCAGCACCATGCCTTCGTGACGCTCAGTCACATCGAGGTGGCGCGTCCCGAAGACAATGGTGAACGCTGCCAGGATGATGGCGATCACCGCTGTTGAATCCGGCATAAAGGCCAGCGACTCCAGCGCGTCCGGAATCAGCGCCTGGGCATCATCCGGAAACAGAATCTTCAGGCTGTAGGAAATCGCTTTTAGTTGCAGCGCTATATAGGGAATGATGCCGACGACGGCAATCACTGTTACCAACCCTGCGAGCAGTTGACTCTTGCCATAACGTGCAGCAATAAAGTCAGCAATCGATGTCAGGCGCAGCGTTTTACTCACGCGAATCATTTTGAGAATCACGGCCGCGAATAGGAACATGATCGTCGGGCCGAGATAAATTGTCAGGAAGCTAAAGCCACCCGTGGTAGCGCGCCCCACACTGCCGTAGAACGTCCACGATGTACAGTAAACAGCAATCGCCAAAGCATAGACGGTCGAGGTAATGACCGATCGACCTGCGTCGGCACGGCGATCACCAAATCGGGCAACGGCAAAGAGCAGCCCCAGATAGACGAACGTCAGTAGCACGACGACCCACGTGGCGATCATGGCGCGTCCCGATCATCATTCGATTTAAACAGCCAGCGAGCAGTGGGCTCAGTCACACGACGCGCGATCAGAATCATCGCCAGCCACAACACGAACAGCAAAACATACAACACCGGCCAATCGCCGAGTGTGCCGCGATACAACGACAGCAACGGGTAGTTGAATAGCAGCAGCGACACAAAGCCGATCACACCGAGCTTAAGCAAGGTTTTCTGCATGGCTTTGGGCATTTCAACTCCTTACAAACTTAAACTGCTTAAAGAGAAAAACCGGCGCAGACTCCCGCGCCGGTTTCTCTGTCATACCTTGGTCGATTTCTAATGATCGACTCGAGTGTCCGGCATACACCGGCGTCGCGAACCACCCTCCTCCTGAATGATCGCGACCGGAGCACCGCGTTGCTGCGGCGCTCCGGGTTCCTCTTAGCCCTTGAGCTGTTCGAGGATATGCGGATTTTCCAGCGTCGAGGTATCTTGCGTGAGTTCCTCACCCTTGGCCAGGGAGCGGAGCAGACGACGCATGATCTTGCCCGAGCGTGTCTTCGGCAGGTTGTCACCGAAACGGATGTCCTTCGGCTTGGCGATCGGACCGATCTCCTTGCCCACGAAGTCCGACAGTTCCTTGATGACCTTCTTGGCTTCTTCGCCGGTCGGGCGAGCGCCCTTCAGCACGACGAAGGCCACGATGGCTTCACCGGTCAGGTCATCCGGACGACCCACCACAGCAGCCTCAGCCACCAGCGGGTTAGCGACCAGCGCCGATTCGATTTCCATCGTACCCATGCGGTGACCTGATACGTTCAGCACGTCATCGATACGGCCGGTAATGGTGAAGTAACCATTTTCAGCATCGCGAATGGCGCCGTCACCAGCCAGGTACAGCTTGCCACCCAGATCTTCCGGGAAGTACGACTTCTTGAAGCGATCCGGATCACCCCAGACCATACGAATCATCGACGGCCACGGTTTCTTCACGACCAGGATACCGCCCTGACCCCAAGGTACTTCGTTACCGGTTTCGTCGACCACAGCGGCCTGGATACCCGGGAACGGCAGCGTGCACGAGCCCGGTACCAGTGGCGTTGCGCCCGGCATCGGGGTGATCATGTGACCACCGGTTTCGGTTTGCCAGAAGGTATCGACGATCGGGCAGCGGCCGCCGCCGACGTTGTCGTAGTACCACTCCCATGCGGTCGGGTTGATCGGCTCGCCGACCGAACCCAGCAGACGCAGGCTCGACAGATCGTACTTCTTCGGGTGCACGTTCGGATCGGTATCCGATGCCTTGACCAGCGAACGGATCGCCGTCGGGGCCGTGTAGAAAATGCTGACTTTGTGCTTCTGGATCATGTCCCAGAAACGACCGGCATTCGGGAATGTCGGGATACCTTCAAAAACCACTTCGGTACCACCGCAAGCCAACGGGCCGTATGTGATGTAGGTGTGACCGGTGACCCAACCGATATCGGCCGTACACCAGAAAATGTCTTCCTTCTTCAGATCGAAGGTGTAGAGCATGGTCAGCATGGCGTGCAGCAGATAGCCGCCGGTCGAGTGCTGAACACCCTTGGGCTTACCGGTCGAACCCGAAGTGTAGAGCAGGAACAGCGGATGTTCTGCTTCAACCCACACCGGCTCGCATTGATCCGACTGCTTGTCGACGACGTCGCTAGCCCACACATCGCGGCCGGCCGTCATGGCAACATCAGCACCGGTGCGCTTGAATACCAGAACCTTCTTGCAGGCATCACAGCCGCCCATGCCGAAAGCCTCATCCGCAATCGCCTTCAGCGGCAGCGACTTACCACCACGGAACTGGCCGTCGCTGGTGATCAGCACCTTGGCACCGGCATCTTCGATACGGTCACGCAGCGATTGTGCCGAGAAGCCGCCAAACACGATCGAGTGGGTTGCACCGATACGGGCACAGGCCTGCATCGAAGCGATACCATCAATGGTCATCGGCATGTAAATAATGACGCGGTCGCCCTTCTGTACGCCCAGTTCCTTCAGGGCGTTGGCGATTTTGCAAACGCGGGCCAGCAGCTCTTTGTAAGTGACCTTAGTCACTTGACCATCGTCCGCTTCAAAAATAAGCGCAACTTTGTCGCCCAGGCCGCGCTCGATGTTGCGATCCAGACAGTTGTAGGAAGCATTCAGCTTGCCATCAACAAACCAGCCGTAGGTCGGTGCCTTCGACTCGTCGAGAATTTTGGTGAACGGGGTTTGCCAGCTCAGGAGTTCCTTGGCGCGCTTGCCCCAGAAACCTTCGTAATCTTTTTCCGCTTCGGCACACAGCGCCTTGTAGCCTTCCATGCCCGACACTGCCGCATTCTTGACGAAATCCGGGGATGGTTGATAGACCTTCGACATGTTGCATCTCCTCGCTATTGTTAGATACTGCCTGGTTACTCCGAGATGCTTGCGCATTTCGGGCCGGCATCTAGGCACCGATCGCTGATCTCAGAGATCGGGCCGTACGCTGGGTACGGGATCATTTAATGACCTGAGCCTTACGCTTTGCTTACATGCCAAAGCCTTTATGCACGCGGCTTTCATGTGGCAACGCAACAATTCCCCACGCTCATAGACCCACCGCAACCGCCGACTTTTTATTACAATCGCACATGCGCCCAGAGCGCCCTACTCAATCATTCTTCGCCGTCCGGGAAAAAACATGAGCACGATCAAGCAAGAAGACTTTATCCAGTCCATCGCCGATGCCTTCCAGTTCATCAGCTACTACCACCCGCTGGACTACATTAAAGCCTTGGGCGAAGCCTACAAGCGCGAAGAGAGCCCGGCGGCCAAAGACGCCATTGCCCAGATCCTGACCAACTCGCGCATGGCCGCCGAAGGCCATCGCCCCATCTGCCAAGATACCGGCATTGCCGTGGTTTTCCTCAAGGTCGGCCAGAACCTTAAGTGGGACGCCACCCTGAGCGTGCAGGAAATGGTCAACGAAGGCGTACGCCGTGCCTACCTGAACCCGGATAACAAACTGCGCGCCTCGGTCCTGCTCGACCCGGCTGGTGCCCGTAAGAACTCCAAAGACAACACCCCGGCCGTCGTGCACTACGAAATCGTCGAAGGCGACGAGCTGGAAGTCATCTGCGCCGCCAAGGGCGGCGGCTCGGAGAACAAAACCAAGTTTTACGCGCTCAACCCGTCGGACTCGATCGTGGATTGGGTACTGAAGACCCTGCCAACCATGGGCGCTGGCTGGTGCCCACCGGGCATCTTGGGCATCGGCATCGGTGGCACCCCGGAAAAAGCCATGCTGCTGGCCAAAGAATCGCTGATGGCCCCATGCGACATCCACGAACTGCAAGCCAAGGCCGCCGAAGGCCACACGCTGACCCGCGTAGAAGAACTGCGCCTGGAATTGTATGAAAAGGTGAACGCACTCGGCATTGGCGCGCAAGGCCTGGGCGGCCTGACCACCGTGCTCGACGTCAAGATTCTGGATTACCCGACGCACGCCGCATCGCTGCCGATCGCCATGATCCCCAACTGTGCCGCGACCCGTCACGTGCACTTCCACCTCGACGGCTCGGGCCCGGCGCATCTGCCGACCCCGAAGCTGGAAGATTGGCCAGATGTGACCTGGGCACCGGATCTCAAAAAGGCCAAGCGTGTGAATCTCGACACGCTGACCAAAGCAGAAGTCGCCTCCTGGAAGCCGGGCGACATCCTGCTGCTCAACGGCAAAATGCTCACCGGTCGCGATGCCGCACACAAGCGCATTCAAGACATGCTAGCCCGCGGCGAAAAGCTGCCGGTCGACTTTACTAACCGCGTCATCTACTACGTGGGCCCAGTGGACCCGGTGCGTGACGAAGTCGTTGGCCCGGCCGGCCCGACCACCGCGACCCGCATGGATAAGTTCACCCGCATGATGCTGGAGCAAACCGGCCTCATCTCTATGGTCGGCAAGGCCGAGCGCGGCCCGACGGCCATTGACGCCATCCGCGACAACAAGGCCGCGTATCTCATGGCCGTAGGCGGCGCTGCTTACCTGGTCTCGAAAGCCATCAAAGAAGCCAAGGTCGTCGGTTTCAACGATCTGGGTATGGAGGCCATCTACGAGTTCACCGTCGAAGACATGCCAGTGACCGTAGCCGTGGATTCGTCGGGCACCTCGGTGCACGAAACCGGCCCGAAAGAATGGCAGGTCAAGATCGGCAAGATTCCGGTCAAGTCCTAAGCGTCACCCGTAAGAACCCGCCCGGGTGTCGACAGACCAGCAACACGCACGTCCTATGATCGGGGTCTTTGACTCCGGTCTGGGTGGTCTGTCGGTACTCGGCGCGTTAGCTGAGACCTGCCCTGCTGCAGACCTCGTCTATGCTGCCGACACGGCCCACGTACCCTACGGCAACAAAACCCCCGAACAGATTCGTGCCCGCGTGCTGGCCATGGGCCAGGCACTCCTCAACGAAGGCTGCACCGCGCTCGTCGTCGCCTGCAACACCGCCACGGCCGAAGCGATTGAAGCGCTGCGCGCCGCTCACCCGACCATTCCCGTCGTCGGTATCGAACCCGGCATCAAACCCGCAGCACTCAATACCCAAAGCGGGCACATCGCTGTGCTGGCGACAGCCGCCACCGCCAAGAGCCAACGCCTTGCCGACCTCATTGGCCGGCATGCCCCGCATAAAACCGTACATATGATTCCCTGCCACGGCTGGGCAACCGAAGTCGAAGCGCTCAACCTCAAAGCGCCTTCGATCATCGAAGACATCCATACGCAGCTTTTACCGCTGATTCACCAGGGCGTCGATCAAGTCGTCCTTGGCTGCACCCACTACGACTTCTTGACCCCGACCCTCAGCCGCCTCATCGGTGCCAAGGCACAGCTCATCGGCGTGGCTGGTGCCGTCGCACGGCAAGCTTGCAAGGTCGCCAATGTTGAGTCGCTCACAGGCACTGGCAGCATTCGGTTGATGTCAACCATGAACCCCGTACGCCTGACAGAAGCCGCCAGAGTGCTGGGGCTTGACTACGTGGTTGATCGCCTCAGCGGACCGCCTCAACCACTAACGGCGGACTAAAATTAATCTACCGCTGGCGTTTTAAATTCATCCGCCGCATGGCGTTGCTGTTCTTCCATGACCAGCTGGCCAAGCTCTCGCTTGAGTTCGTTAAAGCTCGCTGAGGCTGGGTCACGTGGGCGCGGTAAGTCAACGATGATGTCGCGCTTCACGGTGCCAGGTCGATAGGTCATGACCACAATGCGGTCTGCTAGGTAGATCGATTCTTCAATCGAATGCGTGACAAACAGGATCGTTTTGCCCAGCGTTTGCCAGATTTTGAGAATCTCATCCTGCAGGTTGCGGCGGGTAAGCGCGTCCAGCGCGCCGAAGGGCTCATCCATCAGCATGATGGGCGAATCTAGCGCCAGAATCCGGGCAATGGCCACACGCTGACGCATGCCGCCGGAAAGGTCTTTCGGGAACCGGTTCCTGAAATCGGTGAGGTGCAGCATCGACAAGAGCTTTGAGACACGCTCTTTGATGAGGTCTGGCGCAGCCTTCTGAATCTCGAGGCCGAAGGCAACATTCTGTTCGACCGTCATCCAGGGGAACAGCGCATATTCCTGAAACACCATGCCGCGATCTGGTCCCGGCCCACTGACGGGTGAGCCGTTCACGGTAATGCTGCCAGCCGTCGGCAATGAGAAACCTGCCACGGCATTCAGCAGGGTCGATTTGCCGCAACCGGATGGACCGAGCAGACACACAAATTGCCCAGCGGGAATTTCGAGGTTGATGTCTTTGAGTGCAACGACATCTTTCTCGCCTGTTTGAAACACCTTCTGAACATCGTTGACTAAAATCTGTGCCATCTTAAGACTCCAGTCCGCGATGCCAGCGCAGCAGATGGTTGTTCAACCGGCTGAATGCGGTATCGATGGCCAGGCCCAATAGACCAATGGTGATCATGCCGGCAATGATTTTTGCCGACCACATGAATTCACGAGCCTCCAAAATTCGGAAACCCAAGCCTTCATTCACGGCAATCATTTCGGACACGATCACGACAATGAAGGCAGTACCAATACCAATACGCATCCCGGCCAGAATGAACGGCGTGGCGGCCGGAAGAATGACGCGGGTAAACATGATCCATTTACTGGCCCCCAGATTCATGGCGGCGCGCAAGTAAATGCTGTCGACCTGACGAACTCCAGCGATGGTGCTCATCAGCACCGGGAAGAAAGCACCAATGGCGATCAGGAAGAACGACGGTGGGTTGCCTAAGCCAAACCAGAGGATTGCCAAAGGGATGTAAGCAATCGGCGGGATCGGTCGGAGGATTTGCACCAGCGGGTTGCATAGATCGTGAATGCGGTGATTCGCACCCATGACCAAGCCCAGCGGTAAAGCCAGCCCGGCCCCGATCACAAAACCCACGACGACCCGGTACATGCTGGAGTAGGTATCATGAATCAGCTCACCGGAAATGAGCCAGCTGAGATACGTGCCTTCTGCCGGATCATAGGGCATGGTGGGTGCCAAATACAGCCACCACTTATAGGCCACCTCGGAAGGTGGTGGCAAAATCGTTGGGGAGAAGAAGCCTAGGCGTGAGGCCAACTCCCAAACAATAAGGATGGCGACCGGTACGGCCGCCCCTTCGACAACATGACGAATCTTCATTAACTCAGTGAGCCCTTAGTTTGCCTTGAGTTCGGCTTTAGCCTTCTGCAAGAGATCGTTCCGCACCCATTCAGCGGCTTTCGGCGGGTTCGCCATTTTGCCGACGCCATATTTCGCCATCATTTGCGTCGTCGCATCAATATCGGTGAAGCTGATGTCGTAGGTGAATTTCGCATTACTCATCGCATCGCGATAATCCTGCGATGTGATCTGCCCCTTGAACATCTGATTCACGACGTATTTCTCAGCAAGCGCACTGTCACGCTTGAACAGCATGGTCGTATCGACAAAGCACTTGATCAGGCGTTGGGCTACGTCTTTTTTCTCGTTGTACATTTTCTCGGTCATCACCAACACGCGGAGCGGCTCACCGATGGGCGTGTTGTAGGGTTTGAGAATCTCGACACCGAACTTCTTGTTGATGGCCTGTGAGGACTGGGGCTCAGATTGGCACATGCCGTCGATCTGCTTGGCGGCCAGCGCCTGGTTTAAATCGGCAAAAGCCAAGAATACGATGTGTACGTCTTTACCCGGTTTATCGGACCAGTTCAGACCCGCCTTTTCTAGCTCGGCATAAAGCAGCAACTCTTGCATGCCGCCACGGGTCACGCCGATCTTTTTGCCTTTGAAGTCTTTCATATTTTTGATGCCAGTATCGCTACCGGCAACGATGCGAGCACCGCCTTTGGCAAAACCGGCAACGCCATAAATGGGCACACCATTAGCACGTCCGGAAATGGCACCATCCGAGGCTAAGGCTGCAATATCAATCTCGCCGGCAATAATGGCTGGCATGATGTCTGGACCCTTCGGGAAAACGCGCTCTTCAACCTTGAGGTTGTACTTACCGCAGGTTTCCTTCATGTAAGAAACCGCCGCGTAGTGTGCGAACTTGAGATTGCCCAGGCGCACCAGATCCGGTTCGGCGGCATAGGTCTGCAATGGCAGCAGTCCGGACACAATTAACAGGCTCAACAGGGGGCGCAATTTCATACATGTCTCCAGGAACTTTTGCCAAGAATATACGAATAGAGAGGCTTGTGATTTTGCACTGCGCAAGTAAAAACGGCCCGTCCTAAGACGGGCCGTTTTTGTTTGTTACTACGATCAATTAGCCAGCAGCAACCAGCTTCTTGATGTTTTCGATGGTCGACGGATCATCGATGGTAGTCAGATCGCCCGGATCACGGCCTTCGGCCAGTGCCTGCAGCGAACGACGCAGCATCTTGCCCGAGCGTGTCTTCGGTAGCGCAGTGACGAAGTAGACGCGACCCGGACGTGCAATGGCACCCAGGATGCCATCGACAGTGCCCATGACTTCCTTCTCCAGCGCCTTGACCTTGTCGGCGGTGTCGACCACGCCAGCGTCTTTGACGACGGCGAAGGCGATCGGCACCTGACCCTTGAGCTTGTCTTCGACACCGACCACGGCCACTTCGGCAATCGCCTTGTGGTTCTGGACAGCTTCTTCGATTTCGCGGGTGCCCAGGCGGTGGCCGGCAACGTTGATCACGTCATCGGTACGGCCGAGGATGGTGAAGTAGCCGTTGTCGTCTTTGATGGCCCAGTCGTATGACGAGTAGACTAGCGGATCTTTGAACAGACTGAAGTAGGTGCTGACGAAGCGCTCGTCCTGACCCCACACGGTGGAGAGGCAGCCCGGCGGCAGCGGCGGCACGACCGCGGCAATGCCCTTCTCGTTCGGACCGCACTCGCTACCGTCTTCACGGAATATCCGCAGATCGTAACCATAGACCGGGAACGACGGCGAACCGTACTTGATCGGGGTCTTTTCAACACCGGGGACGGCGGCAATCATTGGCCAACCGGTTTCGGTCTGCCAGTAGTTATCGATCACCGGCTTGTTGAGTTCGCCCATGAACCATTCGTGGGTTGGCTCGTCCAGCGGCTCGCCGGCCATGAAGATGTGCTTCAGGCTGGAGAGGTCATGCTTCTTCATGTAAGCAGGATCCTGCTTCTTCAGCACGCGCGCGGCGGTCGGTGCCGAGAACATGACGTTGACCTTGTACTTTTCAACGATCTGCCACCAGATGGCCGGATCCGGGCGCAGCGGGGTACCTTCGTACACCACGGTGGCCATACCGGCGATCAGCGGGCCGTACACAATGTACGAGTGGCCCACGACCCAGCCGATATCCGAGGTCGAGAAGAAGGTTTCGCCTTCGTCGCCCAGGTAAATGTGCTTCATCGAGGCAGCCAGCGCCACGAGGTAACCACCGGTGTCACGTTGCACGCCCTTCGGCTTGCCCGTGGTACCCGAGGTGTAAAGAATGTACGACGGGTGCGACGATTCAACCCAGACGCACGGCACTTTGGCATCCATGTGTTGCGCACGCAGCTCGGCGTAATCAACGTCACGGCCAGCAACACGCGGGAAGCCCTTATCCAGACCACGATCAACGATCACCACCTTGGCCGGCGGGAACTCTGCCAAGCTCAGGGCTTCATCAACGAGGTGCTTGTACGGCACCGGCTTGCCATTACGCATGCCGGCATCGGCCGTCACCATCACCGTTGGCTTGGCATCGTCGATCCGTGTGGCCAGCGAACCGGCGGCAAAGCCACCGAATACCACCGAGTGTATGGCACCGATACGCACCGTCGCCAGCATGGCGAAGATGGCTTCCGGAATCATCGGCATATAGATCAGGACACGATCGCCTTCTTTGACACCCTGGCTTTGCAGGATGGCGGCCATGCGCTCGACTTCACGCTGGAACTCGGCCCAGGTGTAGATCTTCTCTTCGTCAGTTTCGGTCGAGATAAAGATCAGCGCTTTATCATTCGGACGCTTGGCGGCATGGCGGTCGACGGCGTTATAGCAAAGATTGGTTTTGCCGTTCACGAACCATTTGACGAAAGGCGGACGCGAAAAATCACAGACCTGAGTAAATGGTTCTTTCCATTCAACCAGCTTGGCCTGCTCGGCCCAGAAGTCATCGCGGTTCTCAATCGAACGCTTGTGGAAATCCTGATACTTGCCCATAGTGACGCGCCTCCTCTGGCATGCTTATCTAGGGCGCAACCATGGCCGCACCCGTTTTTTATGATAAAAATCGGATTACTGTTGTTACCTTTTAACGGCGTCAGACCCGCCTCATCCCTACAGATGAATCTGGAGAAACCCCGTAATTACGCAATAATTCGCCTTTAGTCTTACACGAAGCTGACCGCCCCCTTGTTTTGCCTGCCAAACTGCCATGACAACTCATCAACAAAACCCCAGCCGTATTGCCGCCACCGCCCAACTCGGCCAACAGATCTGGCTGGATACCCTTTCCCGCGCGCTCATTGAAAGCGGCACGTTGGCCAGCTGGATCAACGACCATGCCGTGGCTGGCCTAACCTCTAACCCGGCGATCTTTCAGCAAGCGCTGAGCAAGGACCCGGCCTACGCCCCAGCCATTGCCGCCGCCCGCACAGCCGAGGCCGATCCGGAAATCCGTTTTGAAACAGTGGTGCTGCCCGATATTCAAGCGGCCTGCGATCTGTTCCGCCCGTTGTGGGATGCCACCGAGGGCGACCAGGGCTATGTCAGCTTTGAAGTTTCCCCAACCCTGGCGCATGATGCCCAAGGGACCGTGGATGCGGCAGTGCGACTCTGGAAGACTATTAGCCGCCCCAACCTCATGATCAAGATTCCGGCCACGCCGGCCGGCTGCGAAGCCGTGACTGAAGTGATTGGCCGAGGCATTAACGTCAATGTGACCCTGATTTTTTCGCACGAGCAGCTACAAGCCGTCCAGGCAGCGCATCAGGCCGGCCTGCGGCGGTGGGTGGCACACTGCCAACAGGCCGGCACACCGGAACGCATCGGCGATGTGGCCTCCGTCGCCAGTTTCTTTGTCAGCCGCACCGACAACACCATCGACTCGAAACTGCCGACTGAGCTCCAGGGCAAGACGGCCATCGCGCTGTGCAAAGCAGCTTACGCTCAATGGCAAACCGATCTTGTCGGGGAGATGGCCGATTTGATTGCCCAGAATGCCAAACCCCAATGGCTGCTATGGGCCTCGACCTCGGTCAAGAACCCGACCTATCGCGACACGCTCTACGTCGATGAACTCATCGGCCCGCAGACGGTGAACACGGTACCGGACGCCACGCTTGTAGCCTTCAGAGATCGTGGTCAGGTGGCATGCACGCTCGACAACGATGTCGACTCAGCACATGCACAACTGGCCGGCGTTAGCGCTCTGGGCATTGACCTGGAACAAGTTGGTCACGACCTGCAGGTGGCCGGTCTGGCCCAGTTTGAAACGGCCTACGCCGATCTGCTCAAGCTGGTTTAGCGGGTTGCTGCAACTCGGACAGCGGGCGCAGGCCATGGCGCAAACGTGCACGATCACAGGCCTGATCGGCAATGCCCAGTGCTGCCCAGGGATTGAATTCATGGCAGGGCGAGGGGCGATCTTCGTAAATGCGGCAGCCCACCTGACAACCGATCTCCCCTTGCAACGCAATGCAACGCGGTGCGGCATCGTCGGTGCCTTTCATACGCATCAGCTTGGGGGTCAGTGTCAGTGCCATCGCTACCGGCACACCGGCACCGCCAACTGTTTTAGCCAATTCAGACGGATGAAAATCCACCCGGTAGCTTGCGCAGCAGGCACCGCAGCTTTCGCAGATTGACATGGCGAGTTCAGACATCTCTTCGCTGACGCCCCGTATCGTGCTCGACACCAACGTGGTGATGGATCTGTTTCACTTTGTCGCCCCGCCGCTCGCGCCGCTGATAGCCGCGATTGAATCTGGCGCAGTCATCTGCCTCGTCAACGACCAAACCCTGGCTGAACTGGAACGCGTGACCGGTTACAAACAATTCAAGCTCGATGCGGCAGGTCGTGCCCGTGTCTTCGAAACGTACTGCGCGTACGTGACGCGCGTGACTACACCGATTGCGCCGGCGTTGCCGTTGCTGCCGAGGTGCCGCGATCCCGACGACCAGATGTTCCTGGAACTGGCCTTGGTCGGCCATGCCGACATGCTGATCAGCCGCGACAACTTGGTGCTCCAGCTGGCCAAAGCCCGCAATCGTCCCTGCCCTTTTGCCATTTTGCCGCCGGAGGCAGCCATGCAACGACTGCAACTTGCGCATTAGGCCTGACGGCGACGAAAGACCAGGCAGGTATCCGTCGACGCGGCGGGCGTGTATTCATAACCTTCGGTATCAAACTGCTGCAGGTCTTCGAACTTTTTCCAGCCGCCTTCGGCCGCTGCCCGCACAAAGAGGCCACGGGCGCGCTTGGCATAAAAGCTGATGATTTTAAACTTGCCGTCCTTCCAATCTTCGAACACGGTATCGATGAGGGTGACGCCGGCTTTTTCCAGCGCCTTGCGATCCACCGATTTAAAGTATTCGTCAGAGGCCGTATTCACCAGCGGCTGGCCGGCGGCCTTGAGATCTTCCAGCACGGTAGCGGTATTGCTCTCGCGCCACCAGGCGTACAAGTCCTTGCCGGACGGGTTGGCTAGCTTGGTGCCCATTTCCAGCCGATAAGGCCGCATCAAGTCGAGCGGACGGAGCACGCCATACAGACCAGACAGCACGCGCACGTGATCCTGCACGTAGGCGAGCTGCTTCTTGTTCAGACTCGGCGCGTCCAGCCCTTCGTAGACATCACCGTTAAAGGCCAGAATGGCCTGTTTGGCCTCCGGCTGCGTATGTTTGGCCGACCAATCGGCGTAACGGGTCACGTTCAGCACAGCCAGCTTGTCGCTTAGGCTCATCAGTTCGGCGATCTGGGCCGGTGACTTCTTGCGCAGGATCTCGATCAAGGGTTCTGCCTGCTTGAGAAAACGTGGCTGGGTATGGGGAATATCCTGAGCGACAGGCTCAAAATCCAGCGATTTGGCGGGTGACAGCAAAAACAGCATGGTGGCGTTCCAACGGGCAGGGTTAAGACCGAGGCTAATCAGGGACGGTCTATGTTACCAACGGATCCCCAAGAAGCGCGAATCCGCCTCCCGGCTTGGTAAAATGCCGAAATGAAGCGCCCACCTTACGGATCTCGCCCGCGCCTATCGCGCGAAATGGCCCAGCTCAGCTGGCTCGCTACCGGTCTTGCCCAAGCGGGTAGCCGTATCGAACGCAGTTACTGGTTCGAACGTCTGCAGGCACTCGTGGAACAACTGCTCGCCGACGAAGATGACGATGCACTAAATACCGTGCTGAACCGCCTCAGCGAAAGCGAGCCGGTGGGGCACGATGCGCTGATGGACACCATCGAATCGGCCGTCGAAACAACGACCACGATCATCGACGGCAAACCACACGATGTGTTGCTCATCGCTTGCCCGCTGCTCACCTGGTCGCGTTATGCGATTCCGGCCCCAGTGCTCCCGAAAAAAGATCAGCTGGTTTTGGGCGAAATGCTCAAGAACACCGTGCTCACCCGTCATGCACGCGTCACCACGCTGGGTATGCTGGTAGGGCCCGACCAGATTCCCCGCGAATTTACCCAACTGGCACAACTCACCCGTAGCTTGGCCGATGCGCTGGCGCACGAAAAACCCGCGGCACTTCACGACCAATCGAAGGAAGAGACCAACCGCTTTCTGTCAGATACCCGCTATTTGATTGCTGCTGTCGCTGTGCCCAAGGGCGAAGCCATCTTCCGCTGGCAGGAAGCGCGTGCCGCAAGTGGCAGTGCCCAGACCAACGACCGCAGCGATATCGAACGCCTGTGGGCCAACACCTGCCAAGCCAAGCTTGAACCGCTGCTGGCCGGGTGTCGCATCACCGCCCTGCTGCCCGATTCATTCCACGCCGCCTGCGCGGCGGCAGACCGCGCATCACGCCCCCACTCGATTCAGGCCTGCATCCACTTCCTGCATGAAGTGCTCAATCTCCCGCCAGAAAAACTGCGTGCCAGCATCGGCCCCTTTCATGCACAACGCCTGGAAGAATTTCGTATTGCATTAGGTCCACGGAACGATGACGTGCTGTACCACGGCGTCGTATGGCCGCTACTGGGCATAGAAGACGAGCACACCGACATGGTGGCCGAAATTGAACAGGTGCTCCGCGCCGCTGGCGTGACCGATATCGTGACGCACGAACACCGCTTCCCGATGGAGTTCTGCGAGGATTGCGGCGGCCCGATGTACGCCAACGCCGATGGCGAACTGGCCCATCTGGAAATGCCCGAGTCTGTGGCAGCCCAGCCCAGCACGCTGCACTGAGATGAGCAACAACAGCGCCTGGCTGCAGCGCAGCCTGAATTCGGTCTGGCATCCTTGCACGCAGATGAAACAACACCCGGCGTTGCCGCTGGTGCCAATTGCCCGTGGCGAAGGCGTCTGGCTCGAAGACTTTGATGGCAAGCGCTATCTCGATGGCATCAGCTCGTGGTGGGTGAATCTATTCGGGCACGGCAATCCGCAGATCAACGCGGCGATTACTGACCAGCTGAGTCGTCTGGAACACGTGATGCTCGCCGGCTTTACGCATGCGCCTGCCGTGGAACTGGCCGAACGTTTATCGGCCAAAACTGGCGGGGCACTCGGCCATGCCTTCTTTGCCTCTGATGGTGCCAGCGCCACCGAGATTGCCCTGAAGATGTCCTTCCATGCTTGGCAAAACGCCGGGCGTACCGACAAGCGCGAATTCGTTTGCCTATCGGGCAGTTATCACGGTGAAACCGTAGGGGCCTTATCAGTCACAGATATCCCGTTGTTCAGTGACGCCTATGCGCCGTTGATCCGTAAGGAGCATGTGCATCTGGCCCCATCGCCGGATGCCAGACTGGCGCAACCCGGCGAAACCGCCATGGACGTCGCCAATCGCGCGGCCGATGCCCTTGCGCAACTCTTCATCGAACGCCAAGGCAAAATTGCCGCCATCATCATCGAACCTCTGGTGCAATGTGCGACCGGCATGGCGATGCACGACCCGCAGTATCTGAAGCGCGTACGGGCGCTGTGCGATGAACATCAAGTACATCTCATCTGCGACGAAATCGCGGTAGGCTTTGGCCGCACCGGCAGCTTCTTTGCGCATGAACAGGCCGGCATTCGCCCGGACCTGCTCTGCCTCTCCAAAGGCATCACCGGGGGTTATCTACCGCTCTCGGTGGTGCTGTGTACCGAAGCGATCTACCAGGCCTTCTGGCATGACGATACACGTCGCGGTTTTTTGCACTCGCATTCGTATACTGGCAACCCGCTCGCCTGCCGCGCCGCGCTGGCCACGCTCGATATCTTCGACGCACACGATGTACTTGGTGCCAACCGCAAACTGAGCGCGCACATCACACAACGCTTACGCGCGATTGCCATGCACCCGCGCATCAAACACTTCCGCCATCGCGGCATGATCTGGGCCGCCGATGTCGACACCGATCTCCCGGACTTCAATCGCCGCTTCTACGCACAAGCGCTACAGCGCGGCCTACTCATGCGCCCACTCGGCAACACGCTCTACCTGATGCCGCCGTATATTCTGACGACGACCGATGCGGACTGGATGGCTGATCAGGCATTGGGCGCGCTCAACGCAACGCTTGCTGGAAGCACATGACCCCCAGCGATATCGACCGCGAACTGGCGCAGCTGGACGCCGCTTTTCTAAAGCGGGTACGGCGCACACCTAGCAACGCCTGCGGCCCGGAGATCGTGTTGGATGGCCGCCCGCTGGTGGCCTTTGCCAGCAACGACTATCTCGGCCTCGCCAACGACTCGGCCCTCAAGCAAGGGGCGATTGAGGCCATTGAAAAATGGGGCGTCGGTGCCGGCGCTTCGCAGCTGGTGAGTGGCCGACTCGGTATTTTCGAAGTACTGGAACAGCGTATTGCTGAATTCGCGCAACGCGACGCCGCCTTATTCTTTCCCTCCGGCTTTCAGGCCAACCTGGGTGTACTCACCGCACTGGCAGATCGCCATGACGTCATCTTCGCCGACCGCGTGAATCACGCCTCGCTGATTGATGGTGCGTTGCTATCCCGCGCACATCACGTACGCTATCAACACGTGGATCTGGCTGATCTGGAACATAAGCTGAAGACCACGCCTGTGGGTGACGGCGGCACGCGACTCATCGTTACCGATAGTGTATTCAGCATGGATGGCGATGAAGCGCCGCTACAGGCACTGATGGCTCTGGCTGAGCAATATGACGCCTGGCTGATCGTTGATGATGCCCATGGCTTAGGTGTACTCGGCCCCCAAGGCCGCGGCAGCATTGCTGATGCTGGCCTACCACCGCATCCACGCCTGATCATGATCGGCACCTTGGGCAAAGCGGCCGGCGTTTCCGGTGCTTTTGTCGCGGCTGAGGCAAACGTCATCGAATGGTTGATCCAGCGTGCGCGGAGTTATATCTACACCACCGGTGCCAGCCCGATGGTCGCCGGAGCTTTACTCGCATCCATCGACCAGATCTTGCAGGGTGGCGAACGCCGTGCACAGTTGCAAGGGCACATCGCGCAACTGCGCCTAGGCATTGATGGACTGAAGCTCTCGTTTGAACTGGTGCCTTCGCGCACCGGCATCCAGGCACTGGTGATCGGTGACAACGCAAAAACCTTAGCCGTATCTGCCAGCCTGCTGGAACAAGGCTACTGGGTGCCGGCCATCCGGCCGCCGACCGTACCGGCAGGTACAGCACGTTTACGCATCTCGCTCTCGGCAGCCCATACCGATGCGCATATTGCCGGGCTGCTCAATGCCCTCGCCACAGCAGCGCAGGCGGCATGAACACACCCATCATCTTGCTCCATGGCTGGGGCTTTACGCCTGACATCTGGACACCCGTCGTTAATGCCCTGGCACAGCGTGGACTTGATCGCGCGCGTATCGCCGTACCCGCATTGCCACTACAAACCGGCGAGCTGTCTCACAGCATCCACGCTTTAAGCGCGCTGATACCGGAACGTGCGCACATCGTCGGGTGGTCTCTGGGGGGTGAGCTGGCTTTAGCCTTTGCCAACCAGCAACCGGCACGCATCGCTTCGCTCACGCTCATTGCCAGCACGCCCTGTTTCATGAATCGCCATGACTGGTTGCTGGGCCAGCCCGAATCGCTCCTTGATGATTTCGATCAACGCCTGGCTGATAACCCAGCCGCGTTGCTGAAGCGCTTCTCGATGCTGATCCGCCATGGTGATGCTAACGCCAGCCGTGATCGCGTGTTCTCCGACACACTTGCACAAGCCTATGAATCTGATTCGATCAAACTCGCTAACGGCTTACGATTGTTACGCAGTATCGATCTGCGACCCAGCATGAACGCCGGCGCGGCCGCTACCCTACTCATCCATGGCACTCAGGATGCCGTCGTACCGATGGCTGCGGCAGATTGGTTAGCCCGACACACCGGAGCCACCCTCCACAGCATCGACGGCGCGAGCCATGCACTGCCGTTGACCCATGCGCCGCAGATCGCCGACCAACTGCACCCATTGATTGAGCAGCGCGCATGAGCAAACACGCTATCCGCCAAAGCTTTAATCGGGCTGCCAGCGTTTACGAGGCCAGCGCACGCCTGCAACAGCAGGTAGCAGATCAATTGATTCAGGATATCCATGCAGCACTCTCCCCTGACTTTAAGGGCCGCATTCTGGATGCCGGTTGCGGCACCGGTTATTGCCTGAACCAGCTGCATCGCCTCTGCCCGAACGCCACCCTGCTCGGCATCGACTTTGCGGAAGCGATGCTCACGCAGAATACACGCGCAACGCATGCGCTCGCCATTAACGGCGACCTGCAGCATTTGCCGCTAGCCGACGCGTCGATTGATCTCTATGTCTCCAGCCTCGCCTGGCAATGGTGCGATCTGCAAAGCGCGCTCGATGAGGCCACGCGCGTCCTCAAACCGGGCGCTAGCCTCTGGCTGACAACGCTGGTCAATGGCACCTTCCACGAAATGGCCACCGCGTTCAGCGCAGCTGATCTCGCCCCTGCAGCGCACTTACTCGCCATGCCGCAGGAAGCGACAGCGCTTGATACATGCCGCAACAGCGGCATCCCACTGCTCTTTACCCGATGCCAACCGATCACTACCTGGCACGCCGACTTCAGCACACTGCGCCATTCAATTCGCGGCGTGGGTGCTAATCGCCTGCCGTCGGCGCAGCAGGAACCTCTGGGTCGCGCCGCCCGCACCCGCCTGATTGAAGCCTACGAAGCGCTGCGCACACCACGCGGCCTACCGCTCACCTACAATGTGCTAACGATTCATGCACAACGCGGCTGATGAACACGTAATGACCCAGGCCTACTTCATTACCGGCACCGACACCGAAATCGGCAAAACGCACGCCACTTGCGCCCTGCTTGCGCGTGCCACACAGGATGGGTTACGCGCTGTGGCATTGAAACCGGTTGCCGCCGGTACGGATCCCGATGGCGAGAACGACGATGTCCGCCGTCTTATGGCGGCCAGCAATGTCGTTCTCGATGCCCGCACCGTGAATCCATGGTTGTTAACGGAGCCCGTTTCGCCACACATCGCTGCGCGTCATGCCGGCACTGAAATTACCTTGTCACCGATCATGGCAAGCTTTGATGCTGCCAGCGAACGCGCCGAGCTCGTGCTGGTCGAAGGCGTCGGTGGTTTATGTGCCCCCCTGTCGGAGTCGCTTTCGCAACCCGATCTGATCCGAGCACTCAAGATTCCGGTCATTCTGGTGGTCGGGCTACGGCTCGGTTGCCTGAATCACGCGCTACTCACCGTAGCCGCCCTTGAGCATGCAGGCTGCCATTTGGCCGGTTGGATCGGCAATCAGGTTGACCCGGCCTTCCTGGCACAGTCCGACAATATCGCCACCCTGCACCAACGGATTAACGCTCCCTGTCTCGGGATACTGCCCTTCGATCCAAACGCCACGCCAGCAAGCCTAGCTTCGGCCATCACCCTCCCGTAAGATGCTGATCTATGAAGATTCTGTTTGACCTACTCCCCATCGTTCTATTTTTCGCCGCATTCAAGCTGGCAGACATCTACGTCGCCACCGCCATCGCCATCGTTGCGACCGCCGCACTGATTGGTTGGACCTGGCTGAAGACCCGCAAAGTCGATCCCATGCAATGGGTCAGCTTGGGGCTCATCGTGGTATTTGGCGGTGCCACTATCTATCTGCGCGATGAGACCTTCATCAAGTGGAAGCCGACGATTCTGTACTGGCTATTCGCCAGCGTCTTCTTCGTATCAAACCAGTTCATGAAAAAGAATCTGGTTAAAGCGATGATGGGGCAGCAGATCTCATTGCCCAACGCCCTGTGGACACGACTCAATGTCGCCTGGGTGATTTTCTTCAGCGTCATGGGTGCGCTTAATCTCTACGTGGCCTATCAGTTCGACACGGACACCTGGGTTAGCTTCAAGCTTTTCGGCGGCATGGGTCTCATGCTGCTCTTCGTACTGGCACAAGGTCTCTATATGTCCAGGCATCTCCCCAAGGAAGGAAACTAAGCATGCTTTATCTGATCGTTGGCGAAGATACGCCGAACTCCCTGGAAAAACGTCTGGCCGTCCGCCCGGAACACGTGGCACGTCTGCAAGCGTTGCAGGCCGAAGGCCGTTTAGTGCTAGCCGGCCCCCTCCCTGCGGTGGATTCCCCTGATCCCGGCCCGGCTGGCTTCACCGGTAGTGCCATCGTGGCCGAATTCACCAGCCTGGAAGACGCCAAGACCTGGGCTGAAGCTGACCCCTATGCAACTGCTGGCGTTTACGCCAAGGTGGTCGTTCGACCATTCAAAAAGGTGCTGCCGGCCTAAGCCTCGCGGATAACGCAAAGATCTGCAAAAGGACTAGCCAAGAATCTCTGCACCCTTTATGCTGCTCAACATGCGCCTGGCGATCCGTTTAGGCGCGCTCTGATTTCAGAACTCCTCGGAAAAAACATGACATTCAAAGCTCTGCGTTCCAGCACTCTGGCAACTACTCTGGTGGCTGCCGCTCTCATTACGGCCATGCCCGCTTTCGCCGCCGGCAACGTCGCGACGGTTAACGGGACTGCTATCCCCCAATCGCTGGCCGATGCGCTGGTCGCTGAGAAAGTCTCGCAAGGTGCACAAGATGGCCCGCAACTCCGTCAGGCCGTACGTGAAGAATTGATCGATCGTGAACTGATCGTTCAAGCCGCCAAGAAGGCTGGTCTGGATAAGCAGCCGGATGTGCAAACCGCCATTCGCCTCGCCGACCAAGGCGTACTGATCCGCGCCTATCAGATCACCTATGCCCAAAAGCACGTGCCGTCGGACGCGCAGCTGAAGCAACTCTTTGATCAAACCATGGCCAACATGGGTAAAGAAGAGTTCAAGACCCGTCTGATCGTCGTGCCGACTCAGGCAGCCGCCAAGGAAGTCACTGCCAAACTCGACTCGGGTGACAGCTTTGAGAGCGTCGCCAAACAATACTCCGTCGGCCCGAACGCCAAAGAAAGCGGCGGCGAACTGGGCTGGAACCCGATAACTGCTTTCCCGAAACCCGTGGCTGACGCGGTGGTCAAGCTGGGCAAGGGTAAAAACACGCCGGCCATCAGCGCCGACAACGTCTGGTTCATCGTCCAGTTGGAAGACCGTCGTCCGTTTACACCGCCGAGCTTCGATCAAGCCAAAGCGCAGTTCCGCGAAGCCGTTATTGGTCAGGAATTCCAACAGGATCTCCAGAAGATGCGCGCCAGCGCCAAGGTCCAGTAAGCCGGATCTGACCGCAACAAAAAAGGGAGGCTGCGGCCTCCCTTTTTTGTTGGCGCAATCGCCGGATTAACCCAGCGACTTGCGCGCGTTGCGGAACATACGCAGCCAAGGGCCATCTTCGCCCCAGATTTCGCCGAACTTGCCCGGATACCACGACATCTGCAGCGTGCGGAATGTGCGTTCCGGATGCGGCATCATGACCGTAAAACGGCCATCCGCCGTCGTAACACCCGCCACGCCCTGTGGCGAACCGTTGGGATTGAACGGGTAGCGCTCCGTGGCGTTGCCCTGGTTATCGATATAACGCAGCGCGACGAGCGCTTTATCCAGATCCGCGGTATTGGCAAACTGCGCCCGACCTTCGCCGTGCGACACGATCACCGGCAACTTGCTACCGTGCATACCCGCCATGAAGATCGACGGCGAGTTCGGCACTTCGGCCATGACCAGACGTGCTTCGAACTGTTCGCTGAGGTTACGGACAAAACGCGGCCAATGATCAGCACCCGGAATCAGGTCCTGCAGTGTGCTCATCATCTGGCAGCCGTTACAAACGCCCAGAGCAAAGGTATCGGCACGATGGAAGAACCGGGCAAAACCTTCACGCAGGCGTTCGTTGAAACGGATCGTGCGCGCCCAACCCTGACCCGCGCCGAGCACGTCGCCATAAGAGAAGCCGCCACAAGCAGCAAGGCCCGCAAAGTTCTCAAGCGTCACGCGACCGGTGAGCAGATCGCTCATGTGCACATCGACCGCTGTAAAACCAGCACGATCAAAGGCGGCGGCCATTTCGACCTGACCATTGACGCCCTGCTCGCGCAGAATGGCCACGCGTGGACGTGTGCCGCTGGCAATGAAAGGTGCGGCGATGTTTTCAGACGGGTCAAAGGACAGCGCTGCAAACAAACCACGATCGTTGGTGTCGAGAATACGGTCGTATTCAGACTGCGCACAGGCTGGGTTATCACGCAGCGACTGAATGCGGAACGAGGTTTCAGACCAGGCGCGTTGCAGTTCAACACGCGGCTCGGCAAAGGCGGTTTTGCCCAAATGCGAAACGCGGATCTCGTCAGTCTGGTTCGGGTAACCGATCACTTCGGAGTAACGCGATAGACCGTGCGTGCGCAGACGTGCCATGACGGCTTCACGGTCTGAGCGACGCACTTGAATCACCGCGCCGAGTTCTTCACTGAACAGCACGCGGAGTAATTTTTCGTTACGGCGGCCTTGCAGGATACCCGGCTTCTTGTCGTAATCCGTGTCTTGATCCATCGGATCGACGCAGAGGATGTCGGCGTTGATGGTGACGCCACAACGCGAGGCAAAGGCCATTTCAGCGGCAGCGGCAAACAGACCGCCGTCCGAACGATCGTGGTACGCCAACAGCAGGCCGTCTTCGTTGAGCGATTGAATCGCCGCATAGAAGGCCTTCAGTTGCTGCGGATCATCAACGTCCGGCGCATCGTCACCGGTGGCGCCGAACACCTGGGCCAGCGCCGAACCGCCGAGACGGTTCTTGCCATTACCCAGATCAATCAGAATCAGTTCGCTGTCGGCTTCATCGCGATCCAAGGCCGGCGTCAGCGTTTGTACGATATCCGGCACGCGGGCAAAAGCAGTGACGATCAGCGACAGCGGCGATACGACCTCTTCGGTTTTGCCGTTCTCATCCCAACGCGTCCGCATCGAGAGCGAATCCTTGCCAACGGGGATGGACACATCCAGTGCCTGGCACAGATCCGACACCGCTTTCACGGTATCGAACAGACGCGCGTCTTCACCCGGGGCACCGGCAGCAGCCATCCAATTGGCGGAGAGTTTGATATCAGCCATGGTAGCCACACGAGCTGCGGCTAGATTGGTCAGCGCTTCACCCACCGCCATACGACCCGACGCCGGGGCATCCAGCACGGCGACCGGCGTGCGCTCGCCCATGGCGAACGCTTCACCCAGACGCGTGTTGTAACCCATAGCGGTGACAGCCACATCAGCTACCGGCACCTGCCACGGGCCAACCATCTGGTCACGTGCCGTCAGGCCGCCGACACTTCGGTCGCCAATGGTAATGAGGAACGATTTATCGGCCACGGTCGGCAGACGCATCACACGGTAGGCGGCGTCTTTGAGTTCAACGGCATCCGCATCCAACGCAACAGCCGCTTCGGCTTCATGCTTGACGTCACGCGTCATGCGCGGCGGCTTGCCAAGCAACGCATGCATCGACATATCGACGGCGTGATTGTTGAACAGACTATCGCTGACAATCAGGTGGCCTTCCGCAGTCGCGGTACCAACCACGGCGAATGGGCAGCGCTCACGTTCGCACAGGGCGGCGAAGCGCTCGATATCCTTGGCGGCAATCGCCAGCACATAACGTTCTTGCGCTTCGTTACACCAGAGTTCGGCGGGGCTCATGCCCGGGTCTTCGCTCTGGATCGCACGCAGTTCAAAACGTGCGCCAACGCCACCCGAGTGGGCGAGTTCCGGCATGGCATTCGACAGACCACCGGCACCGACATCATGCGCCGACAGAATCGGGTTATCGGCACCCATCTGCCAGCAGCGATCAATCACTTCCTGGGCACGGCGTTCGATTTCCGGGTTGCCGCGTTGTACCGAGGCAAAATCCAGATCAGCCTGGTTGCTGCCCGAGGCCATCGACGAGGCAGCACCGCCGCCCAGACCGATGAGCATGCCGGGACCGCCGAGTTGCACGAACAAGGTGCCTGGCTCGAAGGTCTCTTGCTTAAATGACTGCTCGGCCTGAATCGAACCGACACCACCGGCAATCATGATCGGCTTGTGATAACCACGCACGATGTCGCCGACCGGTTGTTCGTAGGTACGGAAGTAGCCGGCCAAATTCGGGCGACCGAATTCGTTGTTGAAGGCGGCAGCACCAATCGGGCCTTCGATCATGATGTCCAGCGCGCTGGCGATACGATCCGGCTTGCTGGCCGGACGCTCCCACGGCTGCTTGGCATCCGGTAGATTCAGGTTAGAGACGGTGAAACCGCAGAGGCCGGCCTTGGGCTTGGAGCCTTTACCCGTTGCACCTTCGTCGCGGATCTCACCACCCGAACCGGTCGCCGCACCTGGGAATGGGGAGATCGCCGTCGGGTGGTTGTGTGTTTCCACCTTGGCCAGGTAGTGCGTCAGTTCGTTACTAAAGCTGTACGTACCATCGGCACGCGGATAGAAACGCTCGATCTCAGCACCTTCCATGATGGCGGCGTTATCCGAGTAAGCGACGATCGTACCTTGCGGTGTCTTGTTGTGCGTATCGCGGATCATGCCGAACAGCGACTTGGCTTCGGTCACGCCATCGATAATCCAGTCGGCATTGAAAATCTTGTGACGACAGTGCTCGGAATTGGCCTGCGCGAACATCATCAGTTCCACATCAGTCGGGTTGCGCCCGGCTTCGGTGAAGATGGCCATGAGGTATTCGACTTCGTCGTCCGACAGCGCCAGACCCATATCGCGGTTGGCGGCTTCCAGTGCCGGGCGGCCGCCCGAGACGATGTCTACCGTGGCCAACGGGCGCGGCGCCACATGGTCAAACAGCGCGTGCGTGGCAGTCACGTTATCGAGCACGGTTTCAATCATGCGATCGTGCAGCAGTGCACCCAATGCAGCACGCTCCGCGGCCGATGGCGTCTTTTTACCGGCCACAGGTACAAAGCGGGTCACACGTTCAACACGCACCACGTTACCCAAACCGCAGTGCCGCAAAATGTCGGTGGCTTTCGACGACCACGGCGAAATCGTGCCCAAGCGCGGTGCCACGATGAACGCACCGGCCACATCCGTTGCCGGACCCGTGACTTCCAGCACGGCATTTAAGCGCTCTGTTTCGGCCCCATCTAGGGCTGCCGAGAGTTCGACCAGATACAGGTGTTCGCTTTCGATCCCAGTGATGGCGGGCCAGGCGGTCTTCAGGCGATCCAGGAGACGTTGGGTACGGAATTCGGAGAGCGCGGCAGCGCCACGCAAGGCAATCACAGACGACATGAGCGGAACCCGGAAGCCCGGCGGCAAGGCGCCGGAAAATGACAGAAAGCAAAGGGTGAATTATACGCTCCGGTGGCCGCCAAAATGGCTTTTTCCGTGGTCAAATCCTGCCCGTGGAGCTCTATTATTCCGACACTTTCGTGCTGCCCCTGCCCGCAGGCCACCGCTTCCCCATGGAGAAGTACGCGCTGCTGCGCTCGGCGCTCTTAGCCAGCGGAGATTTCAGCCCGGAGATGCTGCATTTACCACCACCCGCCGACGATGCGACCTTAGCATTAGCGCATTGCCCTCAATATATTCAACGGGTTAGCCAGGGCCTGTTGTCGGCAGACGAACAGCGCGCCATCGGCTTCCCCTGGACCCCGGCCATGGTCGAGCGTTCCCGTCGTTCGGCTGGGGCCACCCTGGCCGCCGCCAAGGCCGCCTTGCGTGATGGGGTCGCGGCCAATCTCGCGGGTGGCACCCATCATGCTCATTACGCGCGCGGTGAAGGCTTCTGCGTGTTTAACGATGCCGCCGTCACGACACGTGCATTGCAGGCCGCCGGACAGGTTAAAAGGGTAGTCATCATCGACTGCGATGTGCACCAGGGCAACGGCACTGCCGATATCCTGGGCCGCGATACGGATGTGCTGACTTGCTCGATCCACGGTGCGCGCAATTTCCCCTTCGAAAAAGCGCAGAGCCACCTCGATATCGAACTGCCGGATGGCACGGACGATGGCACCTATCTCCGGGCATTGGATGAGGCCCTCGCGCAAGCAATAGCCTTCGGCAATGTTGATCTTTGTATCTATCTGGCGGGGGCCGACCCATACGTGGGTGACCGGCTTGGCCGTCTGTCACTGACCGCACAAGGGTTGCTGGCACGTGACCGCCGAGTGCTGACGGCCTTTCGCGAACGCGACGTGCCCGTTGTGCTGGCCATGGCTGGGGGTTATGCCCGTCCGATCGAAGACACCGTTGATATCCATGCCGCCACGATCCGTCTCGCAAAACAGTTTGCCCGCCCTGCATCGCGATAAAATAAGCTTTTACTGATCGGCCCATCTATGCCCCAAGACACCGCGTTCACCGCTACTTCGACCGATGCCCCCTTATTGACGGTGCGGGGTGTACGCGCCGTTGAGACCGCCGCATTGGCCACGCGGCCGCAACCGGGTCTGATGCAACGCGCAGGCGCTGCGGCGGCCGAATGGGTGCGCGAACTTACAGGCGATCGCCCGGATCCGATTCTGGTGCTGGTGGGCCCCGGCAATAACGGCGGCGATGCCTTGGTCTGCGCCACCGAACTGCTGCGCCTGGGCTATGCCTGCTGCTGTGTCGGCTTGTCGGCCAATGACAAAACGCCCGCCGATGCCCAAGCCGCACATGCGGCTTTTATTAAAGCAGGCGGCGTGCTGCATACCGATATCCCCGCCGCCACCGATTACCGCTTTAGCCTCATCGTTGATGGCCTGTTCGGTATTGGTCTGAATCAACCACTCGCTGCACCTTATGCCGCCTGGGTGGAAGCGGCCAACACGCTAAGCCTGCTCGACAACATTCCACTGTTGGCGTTCGACATTCCTTCTGGCCTACATGGGGATACCGGCGTCGCACAACCGGTTTGCATCACGGCCACGCATACACTGACCTTTATCGCCGACAAGCCGGGGCTGCTGACCGGCGACGGCCCGGACCACTGTGGCGCGGTCGAAATTTGTACGCTGGATATTGCGCCGGAGCTGATGGATCTCGCCGATGCTGCAGATAGAGGTGCTGTGAATGGCCCCGAACTCTGGGCAGACGATCTCCCGCAACGCGGCCTCAACGCGCACAAGGGCGACGCCGGTAGTGCAGGTCTGCTCGGTGGCGCGCCGTCGATGACGGGCGCGCTCTTGCTCGCTGCGCGAAGCGCCCTGCATATGGGTGCCGGTCGTGTTTACGCTGCGGCACTCGGCAATGCACAATCGGGCGCGCCGACCGTGGATCCGCTACAACCGGAAATCATGTTCCGTGACCCGATCAGTTTGCGCGATGCACCGCTCACTGCACTCGGTGTGGGCCCGGGGCTGGGGCGTTCCGATGTCTCACGTGCGGTACTCGCGAGCGCACTGGACTTTACCGGCCCGCTGGTACTGGATGCCGATGCGCTCACGCTGCTGCCTTCGCTCACTGAACAAGTCGCCAACCGCGCCGATCCAACGCTGCTCACGCCGCACCCCGGTGAAGCCGCCACACTCCTCGAGACCGATGTCGCGACCATCGAAGCCGATCGCATCAGCGCCGCCCAACAAATCGCCACGCGCTACAACGCCACCGTTGTCCTCAAAGGCTGCGGCAGTGTCATCGCCACGCCGGATGGGCAGTGGTGGATCAACACCACCGGCAACCCCGGCATGGCCAGCGCCGGTATGGGCGATGTGCTCACCGGTATCACCACCGGCTTACTCGCACAGGGCATGGCACCCGCCCAAGCTCTCTGCGCGGCCGTCTGGCTGCATGGCGCAGCCGCCGATGTCTGTGTCGAAGCGGGCGATGGCCCCTACGGGCTCACCGCGAGCGAAGTCATCCTAGCCGCCCGCTCGCTGCTCAACTCACTGATCTAATCTCATGCGGACACGCTTAGACTTTCCCCTAGATCTGGACGCCGAAATCGCGCGCAATGTGGCTGCCGCGCTAATCGAAGATATTGGCATTGGCGACCTCACCGCCGAACTGGTGCCAGCAGCCAACCACAGCATCGCCACCGTGATCGTGCGCGAACCTGCCGTCGTCTGCGGTATCGACTGGTTCAACCGCTGCTTTGCCGAAATTGATCCAACGATCAAAGTGACCTGGCACGTGAATGAGGGCGACCATGTCGGCCCGGACACGCTGCTCTGCGAACTCCAGGGCGCATCACGCGCATTGCTCTCCGGCGAACGCGCCGCGTTGAATTTTCTGCAATTGTTATCGGGCGTGGCGACACGCGCTGCGACCTTTGTCGCCACCGTTGCTGGCACGAAGGCGCAAATTGTCGACACCCGAAAGACTATTCCCGGGCTGCGCTTTGCGCAGAAATACGCTGTCCGTGTCGGTGGTGGCGGCAATCATCGCCTTGCCCTCTGGGATGCGATTCTGATCAAAGAGAACCATATCCTCGCCGCGGGTGGCATTACGCCCGCAGTAAAGGCTGCGCAGGCCGTCGCTCAGCGACATGCCTATCGCTGCCGTTTCATTCAGGTCGAAGTGGAATCCATCGCCGAACTGGATGAAGCCCTCGCCGCCGGTGCCGACTTCCTGCTGCTCGATAATTTCGATCTGGCGATGATGCGCGAAGGCGTTGCCCATCGCGATGCCTGGGCAGCCAAGACTGGTACTCACGCCAAGCTCGAAGCCTCTGGTGGGGTCAGCCTCGATACCGTACGCGCCATTGCCGAAACCGGTGTCGACCGCATCTCCATCGGCGGCCTGACCAAAGATGTGCGCGCCATCGACCTCTCGATGCGCTTCAAAGATCTGCCCGCTTAAACCAATGAAACACGAAGGAAACACGGATGTCTCACGCACCCAACGACCGAAAATACTCTGCCGAACATCAATGGGCCCTGCCCGAAACCGATGGCACCATCACCGTGGGCATTACGGATTTTGCGCAGGAAACGCTGGGTGATCTGGTCTTTGTGCAATTACCGGACGTCGGTAGTGATGTGGATGCCAACCAGCAAGTCGCCGTGGTCGAATCCGTCAAAACCGCGTCGGATGTGTTTGCACCGATGAGCGGCAAGATCATCGCCATCAACGAAGCTGCCGCCGATGCGCCGGAAACGATCAACGAAGACGCCTACGCTGCCTGGCTGTTCAAAATTCAGCCGAGCAATACCGCCGAATACGACGATCTGTTGACGGCCGACGCTTACCTAGCAGCGAATTAAGCCGCGACGTGCTGCTGGATAAAGGCTTTCACCACAGCCACGTCCGGATCAATCACTTCAACACGTTGCGGTAGCGTTTCCAGATGCTCCAGCCCCTTCGGCGGCTGCGGCAACTGACCAATCGCTGCTTGAATCGTCTCGGCAAACTTGGCCGGCTGCGCGGTTTCCAGCACCAGCAGCGCCACTTGTTCCGGCAACTGCTTGATCTGTTCCTGCGCCACCTTCACACCATCGGCGGTGTGGGTGTCGATCAGCACGTTGTACTGTTCCCAGACCTGACGAATCGTCGTGAGTCGGTCGGCATGCGTGCTTGAACCAGAGGCAAAACCATATTGGGCGATGCCGGCCCAATACGGGGTTTTGCTGAGATCAAACGCGCCGCCCGCATCCACCTTAGCCCACAGTTCACGCACCTTGGCAGGGTCACGACCGACCAGATCGAAAATGAAGCGTTCGAAGTTCGAGGCCTTCGAAATATCCATCGATGGGCTCGACGTCACATGCGTCTCGGCTGTCGCCCGCGGGCGATACACGCCCGAGCTGAAGAACTCGTCGAGCACATTGTTTTCGTTCGTCGCCAGAATCAGCTTGGCAATCGGCAGACCCATCTGACGTGCGATGTGACCGGCGCAGATGTTGCCGAAGTTTCCCGATGGTACACAGAAAGCAACCTGCTGATTGTTGTGCTGCGTCCCCAGGAAGTAGCCCTGGAAGTAGTACACGATTTGTGCGGCAACGCGCGCCCAGTTGATCGAGTTCACAGCGCCGATACGATACTTGGCCTTGAAGCCGGCGTCATTCGACACGGCTTTGACGATGTCCTGCGCGTCATCAAACATACCGCGCACGGCAAGGTTGTAGATATTGGGGTCTTGCAGCGAATACATCTGCGCACGCTGGAAGGCCGACATCTTGCCGTCCGGCGACAGCATAAAGACCGTGACGCCCGCCTTGCCGCGCATGGCGTATTCAGCCGCCGAGCCCGTATCCCCTGAGGTGGCACCGAGAATATTGATGTTCTCGCCGCGTTTCTTCAGCACATACTCGAACAGATTGCCGAGCAACTGCATGGCCATATCTTTAAAGGCCAGCGTCGGACCATTGGATAGTTCCTGCAAGCCCAGGCGGTACTGGTTCAGCCAGGTAATCGGCGTAATGTCGTTGGCGTTGCTGCCCGCACGGGTGTAGCAGTACACCTGTGGGGTATAGGTTTTCTCGCAGATGGCTTTCAAGTCCGCTGCCGGAATATCCGTGATGAACTTGCTCAGAATCGCAAAGGCCAAGTCGGCATACGACAGGCCACGCCAGGCATCGAGCTCGGCACGGGTGACTTGCGGATAACTTTCCGGCAGATACAAACCACCATCCGGTGCCAGGCCGCCGAGCAGGATGTCGCAGAATTCCTGAGCCGGCGCTTGGCCGCGCGTGGAGATGTAACGCATGCTTGCTCCGAGACTTACTGCAGGTTTTCCAGACGCAGACGCGTCACGGCACCCTTCACCACCGGCAGCTTGCCGATGACGTCCATGGCGTTCAGCACATCCTGCTCACGACAGACGTGGGTGAGGATGATCAGATCCGTTTGGTCTTCGCCCTCTTCCGGCTCGCGTTGCAGCAGCGCGTCAATCGAGATATTGCGGTCGGCCAGAATGCGGGTGATCTCGGCAAGCACGCCCGGCTGATCAGCCACGCGCAGACGGAGATAATTACCCGACTCGACATCGCCGATCGGCAGGATCGGCAGATTGGCCAGTGCGTCCGGCTGGAAGGCCAGATGCGGTACGCGGTTTTCCGGGTCGGCGGTCGACAGACGGGTCACATCGACCACATCGGCAATCACGGCCGAGGCGGTCGGCTCAGCGCCCGCGCCCTTGCCGTAGTAGAGCGTCGAACCCACAGCATCTGCCTGTACCAGCACGGCGTTCATCGCGCCTTCGACATTGGCAATCAGGCGCTTGGCCGGCACCAGCGTCGGGTGCACACGCAGCTCGATACCGTTGTCGCGACGACGGGTGATGCCCAGCAGCTTGATGCGATAACCGAGTTGCTCGGCATATTTGATATCAGTAGCATCCAGCTTGGAGATGCCTTCGATGTGCGCCTTGTCGAACTGCACCGGAATACCAAAGGCCAGTGCCGACAGCAGCGTGATCTTGTGGGCAGCGTCCACACCTTCGACGTCGAAGGTCGGGTCGGCTTCGGCGTAGCCCAGACGCTGCGCTTCTTTCAGCACATCGGCGAAGGCCAGGCCCTTGTCGCGCATTTCCGACAGGATGAAGTTGGTCGTGCCGTTGATGATGCCGGCTACCCACTGGATACGGTTGGCCGAGAGGCCTTCACGCACGGCCTTGATGATGGGGATGCCACCGGCCACGGCGGCTTCGAAAGCCACCATCACGCCCTTCTCTTGGGCCTTGGCAAAAATCTCGGTGCCATGCACGGCAAGCAGCGCCTTATTGGCTGTCACAACATGCTTGCCGTTTTCGATCGCCTTGAGCACGAGTTCTTTGGCCACGCCATAGCCGCCAATCAGTTCGATAACGATATCGACGTTCGGGTCGGTCACGACGGCGAAGGCGTCATCCGTGACTTTGACTTTGCCACCGGTCAGTTCTTTGGCGCGCGCCACATCTTTATCGGCCACAACGGTAATTTCGATCGGGCGTCCGGCACGGCGGGTAATTTCTTCAGCATTACGGGTCAACACGTTATACGTGCCGCCGCCGACGGTACCGATTCCCAAAAGACCTACACGCATCGCGTCGAGTTTCATGGCGTTTCCTTAGTGTTTCAGTTGCAACAAAAATTGAGTGGAACGAACTTAGCCGCGGGCTGCGCGGTGACGATAACCTTCAAGAAAGCGGGCGACCCGACCAATGGCCTCGGTCAGATCATCTTCATGCGGCAGGAAGACCACGCGGAAGTGGTCGGGGCTCGGCCAGTTGAAACCGGTCCCTTGGACCAGTAACACTTTTTCCTGTTTGAGTAGTTCGAGCATGAACTGCTCATCATCCTTGATCGGATACATCTTCGGATCCAGCTTCGGGAACAGGTAGAGCGCCCCCTTCGGCTTCACACACGTGACGCCCGGAATGGCGGTCAGCAGCTTCCAGGCCAGATCACGCTGGCGTGTCAGACGGCCCGTTGGCGCGATCAGATCGTTGATGCTCTGATACCCACCCAGCGCGGTCTGAATGGCCATCTGCCCCGGCACATTGGCGCACAAGCGCATGGAGGCCAGCATGGTCAGGCCTTCGATGTAATCCTTGGCCTGACGCTTATCCCCCGACACCACCATCCAGCCGGCGCGGTAGCCACAGGCGCGGTAGTTCTTCGATAGACCATTCATGGTGATGCACAACACATCGTCGGCCAGACTGGCAATCGAGATATGTTTATTACCGTCGAACAGCACCTTGTCGTAGATCTCATCGGCAAATACGATGAGGCCGTGCTCGCGCGCGATCTGCAGGATGCCTTCAAGAATTTCCTTCGGGTACAAGGCACCCGTTGGGTTGTTCGGGTTGATGACGACGATGGCCTTGGTGTGGCTTGTCACTTTACTGCGGATGTCGTTTAGGTCCGGGTACCACTCGGCCGACTCGTCACACAGGTAATGCACCGGGTTCCCGCCTGAGAGGCTAACGGCCGCCGTCCACAGCGGATAGTCGGGGGTCGGAATGAGCACCTCATCGCCATTATTGAGCAGGCCCTGCATGGCCATGACGATCAACTCAGAGACACCGTTACCCAGATAGATATCTTCGACGGTCACGCCCTTGATGCCTTTTTCCTGGCAGTAGTGCATGATCGACTTACGCGGTGCGAACAGCCCCAGCGAATCGGTGTAGCCCGATGCATCCCGCATATTGCGGATAACGTCGACAACGATTTCTTCCGGGGCTTCGAAACCAAACGGCAATGGGTTGCCGATGTTCAGTTTGATGACGCGGTGCCCCTCTTCTTCCATCTTCTTGGCGGCCGCCAGCACCGGTCCACGAATGTCGTAGCACACGTTGGCAAGCTTGGAAGATTTGACGATGGGCTTCATGATGAATCGCGCGGGTAAAAAGGGGGCTGGCGTTGGAAATTTCCAGAATCGGAAATTCCGCTGAAAACCGGTTATCCTACTCCTTTTTCGGCCTTCTTGGGGGCCAAAGCACCCATCTGAGCGCCATTCCAGGGCTACTCCCGACACGTTCGAGCCATTTCAGACTGCCACCATGAAACTGCACCTTGCTCACAACGCCGGATTGCTCACCTTCTCCAGTCATGGACCAGGTTATGTGTCAGTCAACGGCACCCGCTACGAAGGGTCTGTCCTCGTCAACGGCCACCAGGCCGAAGCGGATTGGGCACCCAAGGGCTTCGACGGCCTCGATGCCGATCAGTTTGAGAAACTGGCCAATACCGGTGCAGAAATCGTGCTGTTTGGCAGCGGTGAGCGTCAACGCTTCCCGCGGCCGGAACTGCTCAAGCCACTGATTAGCCGCGGCATTGGTCTGGAAGTGATGGATACCAAAGCGGCCTGCCGCACTTACAATATTCTCGTTGCCGAAGGCCGCCACGTGGCCTGCGGTGTGATCATCGACCCCTCTTTTGAAGCCGTTGCATGAATCCTGCTTTCTCGCCGCTATTCTCCGCGTTCTATACCCGTCGCTTTCTGTGGGTGCTGGCGATCCTCTTTACGCTCGCCTGGTTCGGCGTGCTGGATTACCGCCACCTGGTCGCCTCCGATGAAGGCCGCTACGGCGAAATCGCCCGGGAAATGTATGCCACCGGCGACTGGGTGACGCCGCGTTACAACGGTTACAAGTATTTCGAGAAGCCACCGCTGCAAGCCTGGATGACGGCCATTGCCTACACGCTCTTCGGCGTGGGTGAATGGCAATCCCGTCTGTGGACCGGCATCACCGGTTATTTCGCCATTCTGGCCACCGGCTTTACCGCCTGGAAACTGGTCGGCGGCGAACGCGGCGTCCTCGCCGGCTGGGTCTCGGCCATTCTGCTGGCCAGCAGCCCGATGTGGAACGTGGGCGGCCATTTCAACACGCTGGATATGGGGCTATCGAGCATTCTGAGCTGCGCACTGTTCAGCCTGCTGCTTGCCCAACGCGAGGGCCTCTCACTCGCCGCCCGCCGCAACTGGATGTGGCTGTGTTGGGCCTTCATGGCGCTCGCCGTGCTGTCTAAAGGACTGATCGGCATTGTCATCCCCGGCATGGTGCTCGTGGTCTACACGTTGAGCACCGGCAACTGGGCGCTCTGGACGCGTCTGCACCTGTTCAGCGGTCTCCTGGTGTTCTTCATCATCGCCACCCCCTGGTTCGTGTTGGTGTCGTTGAAGAACCCGGAATTCCCGCACTTCTTCTTTATCCACGAACACTGGGATCGTTTCACCAAAGACACCCATAACCGTAAGGGCCATCCGCTCTACTTTGTGCCGCTGATTCTGGTGGGGTTTATTCCGTGGTTACTGCAAATCGGCCAGGGACTCCTACGCGCCTGGCGCGAACGCCGCACTGGTCACGATGCCGATGTTTCAGCCGTGGAAGGCTTCCGCCCGCTCTGGCTGTGCGCCGTCTGGGCCGTGATGATCTTCCTGTTCTTCAGCAAATCCCAATCCAAGCTACCCGGCTACATCATGCCCATCTTTCCGGCACTGGCATTGCTCGGTGGCCTTGCCATGAGCAGCGCGTTTGAGCGCATAAGTTTGAATGACGAAAGCCGCAGCTGGAAACGTCAGATGGTGTATCTGACCTTGCTCCTACTCATCGGTTTTATCGGCGTGCCCTACGCCTACCAGATGGGCAACGCCCGCTACGAGCAGCTCGAATATCAACAATACGCCGTCTGGATAGCCACCGGTCTCATGCTCGCATTGGTGATCATGGTCAGCAGCTGGACGGCGCTGCGTGGCTACAACGGGCAAAGCCCGGCCCACCGCTTGCGCAAACTGCTCGATAGTTTCCTGCGAGCCGCGATCGCCTTCTTCCTGTTAATTCAAATGGTCGGCCTCGGCCACGATACGCACGGTCGTTCGATCTCGGGCGCTGACCTGGCCGCAGCCGTTCGTCCTTACATTCAACCTAACGCGCCGGTGTACTCGATCCGCATGTTGGACCATACCTTCCCGTTCTATATCCAGCACCCCACCATCATGGTCGATATGCAGGATGAACTGGAATTCGGCATCCAGCAGGAACCGGACACCTGGGCTCCCAAGGTCAGCGACTTCGCCGTGCGCTGGAAGAATGACGAAGCCCCCGTCGTGGTGGTGCCATTGCAATACCTAGACGAAATCGCGGCGCTCAAACTGCCGATGGCCGAAGTGGGCCGAGATACGCGTCGTGCCGTGTTCGTGAAGCCCACGCAACAACCCGTCCCGCCCGCTCAACCCTACGCACCCCCGGTGACACCATGACCCTTGGTACTTTTGGCTTTCTGTTTACCGGCATTCTGCTTAACGCCGCGGCACAGCTACTGCTCAAGGCGGGCGTGCGTAATCTGGGCGAGCTCTCGCTCTCGCTGGATACGCTGGTCAGCACCACCATCTCCGTCGGCACCCAACTGCCCATCATCGGCGGCCTGTTCTGCTACGGCATCAGCGTTTTTGTCTGGATCATCGGCCTCTCCCGTGTGGACGTGACCATTGCCTACCCGATGCTGTCGCTGGGCTACGTGATCAATGCCGTGCTCGCCTGGTATCTGTTCGGTGAGGTGCTGAGCATGCAGCGCATCATTGGCATTACCGTCATTCTGATCGGCGTCTGGATCCTGGCTAGAAGTTAAAGGGCTGGCGGCTGGTAAAATACGGGCATGAGCGAAATCAAGCCCTTCGACCCGCCAATCCCCTTCACCCGTCCCACCATCGACGACGCCACCATCGCCAGCGTGGGCGATGTGCTGCGCTCTGGCTGGATCACATCGGGTCCGAAGGTGCAGCAGTTCGAATCTGAGCTGTCCAGCTTCTTTGGGGGCCGCCCCGTGCGTACCTTTGCCAACGGCACCTCCACCATGGAAGTCGCCCTACGCATTGCCGGCATTGGCCCCGGTGACGAAGTTATCACCACGCCGATTTCGTGGGTCGCCACCAGTAACGTCATTCTCGCGGTCGGCGCCACACCCGTCTTCGTCGATATCGACCCGGTCACGCACAACATCGACCTCGACTTGGTCGAAGCGGCCATCGGCCCCAACACCAAAGCCATCATGCCGGTTTATCTCGCCGGCCTGCCAGTGGACATGGTGCGTCTCTATGAAATCGCCAGCCGCCATAAGCTGCGTATCATCGAAGACGCCGCCCAGGCACTGGGTTCATCCTGGAACGGCAAACGAATCGGTGCCATCGGCGACCTGATCAGCTTCAGCTTCCAGGCCAACAAGAATCTCACCACCATCGAAGGTGGTTGCCTGGTCTGCAATAACGCCGACGAAGCGCGCCTCGCCGAAAAACTCCGCTTGCAAGGCGTCACCCGCACGGGCCTCGACGGCATGGATGTCGATGTCCTCGGCGGCAAGTTCAACCTCACCGACGTTAATGCCGCCATCGGTCTGCAGCAGTTGGCGCAGCTCGGCGATTTTCAAGAACAGCGCACGCGTTTAGCCAAACGTTACTTTGATGGCTTTGCCAAAACCAAGGTCGTCGAACAAGGTCTCGAGCTCCCCGTCGCCGACTTTGCGCACAGCAACTGGCATATGTTCCAGATCGTGCTACCGCTCGACCGCCTGGATACGGACCGCGCCGGCATCATGGCTGATCTCAAAGCGCTGGGCATCGGGACGGGACTACATTACCCGCCGATCCACCTGTTTACGCTCTATCGTGAACGTGGCTTCACCGAGGGCATGTTCCCGGTGGCCGAACGTATCGGCCGCAGCATCATCACGCTGCCGCTCTTCCCGACCCTCACCGAATCTGATGTTGATCGCATCGTCGCCGCCGTGGCACACGTTCTGGAGACCCATCTGAAATGACTGAACAGATCCTGGATCCGCAAGCACAGACGGGCCTGCCGCTCGACACGCCGACCAACCCGACCGTTGAACCACCAGAACTGAGCATCATCATTCCGGTCTACAACGAAGAGGCCGGTCTGCAAGCGCTATTCGATCGTCTCTACCCGGCGCTTGATGCTTTGCACGCCAAATACGAAGTCATCTTCATCAACGATGGTAGCCGCGACCGCTCGCCACTAATTCTGTCGGATCAGTACCGCAAGCGCCCGGACGTCACGCGCGTGGTGCTGTTCAACGGCAACTACGGCCAGCACATGGCCATCATGGCCGGCTTCTCGCAGGCCCGCGGCCAATCGATCATCACCCTTGATGCCGATCTGCAGAACCCACCGGAAGAAATCGGTCACCTGCTGGCCAAACTGCGCGAAGGTTACGACTACGTCGGCACTATTCGACAGAACCGCCAGGACACCTGGTTCCGTCGCCACGCCTCGCGCGCCATGAACAATCTGCGCGAAAAAATCACCCGCATTACTATGACCGATCAGGGCTGCATGCTGCGCGGCTACAGCCGTGACGTCGTGCAAATGCTCAATCAGTGCGAAGAAGGCCGCACCTTTATTCCGGCACTGGCCTACACCTTTGCTAACCGCCCGATCGAAATCGAGGTCAAGCACGAAGAGCGTGCCGCCGGTGAGTCAAAGTATTCGCTGTACAGCCTCATTCGCCTTAACTTCGACCTAGTCACTGGCTTCTCGACGATGCCACTGCAAGCCTTCTCGCTGATCGGCGTGCTGCTGGCCATCGGCTCGACGGCACTCTTCTTCCTGCTGCTGGTGCGCCGCTTTGTGTTCGGCGCTGAAGTTGAGGGCGTGTTTACGCTCTTCGCCCTGATCTTTGCGCTGATCGGTGTGCTGCTCTTTGGCGTCGGTCTGCTCGGTGAATACATCGGCCGTATCTACGAACAGGTACGCGGCCGTCCACGCTTTGTGATCCAGGCCATTCTGGAACAGGACCGCTAAACGCATGCGCGCCGTCGTATTTGCGTATCACGAGGTCGGCGCCCGCTGTCTGCAGGCGCTACTCAATGGCGGTGTCGATGTACAACTCGTCATCACGCATACCGACGACCCGAACGAACGCATCTGGTTCACCAGCGTTGCAGAGGTGGCCACTAAAGCCGGCATTCCGGTCATCACGCCGGAGTCCGCCAGCGAGCCCGACGTGCAAGCCCGCATCACCGCCATCGCCCCGGATTACGTCTTCTCGTTCTATTACCGGCAGATGATTCCGATGTCGGTACTGAATCTGGCGAAGATCGCCCCGCTCAATATGCACGGTTCGCTGCTGCCCAAGTACCGTGGCCGCGTGCCCATTAACTGGGCGGTCCTGCACGGCGAGACCAAAACCGGTGCCACGCTGCACGTAATGGCTGAAAAGCCCGATGCCGGCGATATCGTGGCGCAACAGGCCGTGGCCATTGGTCCTGACGAAACCGCGGGCGAGGTCTTTGCCAACGTCACCACCGCTGCCACCCAAACGCTGGCGGGCGTATTGCCTCGCTTGCTCAAAGGCGAGGTGCCGCGCCGACCGAACAATCTCGCTGAAGGCAGCTACTTCGGCGGTCGCAAGCCTGAAGACGGCCGCATCGACTGGGAACAGACTGCGGCCCAGGTCTATAACCTGATCCGTGCCGTGGCACCACCCTACCCGGGTGCCTTTACCGACCTCACCACACCGCTAGGCACTCGCCGTATCACCGTCAACGCCGCCCGCCGGCTAGATACCCCGTTTGACCTCCCCCCGGGGCTTTACCGGATCGGCACCAAGGCGATTGGGGTCTGCGGTGATAAGATGGCGGTTCAGATCACCGAATTTCTGGTGGATGGCGCGCCGGGCACGCCCGAAGCGCTCCCCGAAGCAGTTGTAACCCTTTGATTTCAAACTACTCGACCGATCCGAACCTACTATGAAAAAAGTCCTCATCCTCGGCGTCAACGGCTTCATCGGCCACCATCTGTCCAAGCGCATTCTGGAAACGACCGACTGGGAAGTCTATGGCATGGATATGCAGGCGGATCGCCTGGCCGACGTGATCGGCAATCCGCGCATGCACTTCTTCGAGGGTGATATCACCATCAATAAGGAATGGGTCGAGTACCACGTTCGCAAGTGCGATGTGATTCTGCCGCTGGTGGCCATTGCCACACCGGCCACGTATGTGCAGCAACCGCTGCGCGTATTCGAACTGGATTTCGAAGCCAACCTGCCGATCGTGCGCTCGGCCGTTAAGTACGGCAAGCATCTGGTCTTCCCGTCGACCTCAGAGGTCTACGGCATGTGTAGCGACAGCGAGTTCGACCCGGAAAACTCGCAACTCTCCTATGGCCCGATCAACAAGCCGCGCTGGATCTACGCCTGCGCCAAGCAGCTGATGGATCGTGTCATCGCCGGTTACGGCCAGCAAGAAGGCCTGCGTTACACCTTGTTCCGTCCATTCAACTGGATCGGCCCGGGCCTCGATAGCATCCACACGCCGAAAGAAGGTTCGTCGCGCGTCGTCTCGCAGTTCCTCGGCCACATCGTGCGCGGTGAGCCGATCAGCCTGGTGGATGGCGGCACGCAAAAGCGTGCCTTCACGTACATCGACGACGGTATCGACGCGCTGGTCCGCATCATCGCCAACAAAGACGATATCGCCAACGGCAAGATCTACAACATCGGTAACCCGGTCAACAACTACTCGGTGCGCGAACTCGCCACAATGATGCTGGACACCGCTGCCAAGATTCCGGAATACGCGACCACTGCCAAAGACGTGAAGTTGGTGGAGACCACTTCGGGCGCTTACTACGGCAAGGGCTACCAGGACGTACAGAACCGCGTCCCGAAAATCACCAACACCATGGAAGACCTGGGTTGGAAGCCGACCGTCAGCATGACCGACGCCATCAGCAAGATTTTCGAAGCCTACCGCGGCGACGTGGCTCAGGCGCGTAAGCTGGTCGACTAAGTTAACAACGACGGCCAACCTCCGGGTTGCCTAGTTCGTCCATGTCACGCATCACACTGAAGGTTGATGTCGATACGCTACGCGGCACCCGTGAAGGGGTGCCTGCGTTGCAACAACTGCTTGATCGACACCAGGCGCGTGCCACCTTTCTATTCAGCCTTGGCCCGGACAACACCGGCCGTGCATTGCGTCGAGTCTTCCGCCCCGGCTTTCTGAAGAAGGTCTCGCGCACCTCGGTTGTTGAACACTACGGTCTCAAAACCCTGTCGTATGGCGTCCTACTGCCAGGACCCGACATCGGCAAAAAAGCGGCGGCAGAGATGCGCGCCATTGCCAACGCTGGCCATGAGTGCGGTATCCACACCTGGGACCACGTGGAATGGCACGACCAGGTGCGTAGCCGTGACGTCACCTGGACGCTGCAACGGATGCAGCAAAGCTACGACCGCTTTGGCGACATCTTCGGCCATGCACCCAAGACCCACGGCGCGGCTGGCTGGCAAATGAATGAAACGGCCATCCGTCAGCTCGACACCTGGGGCATGCAATATGCCTCCGATGGTCGCGGTGCCGCACCGTACATCATGAGCATCGATGGCCTGCCGTGCAAGCACATGCAGCTGCCGACCACGTTGCCCACACTCGACGAAATTCTGGGCGTCGACGGCCTCACCGTCGATAACGTGCACGAGCACGTGCTCGGCCTCACCGACCCGAACCGTCATGGCCCGCGTGACCACGTCTTTACGCTGCATGCCGAACTGGAAGGCCAAAAGCTCGCACCCATCTTTGATCGTCTGCTCGCCGGCTGGCGCGCTCAAGGCCATACCCTAGGCACCATGGGTGATTACCACGCAACGCTCACCCAACAGATGCTGCCGGTATACCCGTTCGCCTGGGGCGAGATTCCAGGCCGTTCGGGCGAACTCATTGTTGATCTGTCCACTGTCTAAACTTGAGGAATACCATCATGACTGTCGTTCTCAACCAACCAGCGCCTGACTTTACCGCGCTATCGACAGCTGGTGAGTTCAGCCTGCACATGCAGATGGGCAAACACCTCGTGCTTTACTTTTACCCAAAGGACAACACACCCGGTTGCACAACCGAAGCCCAGCAATTCAGCGCCCTGAACAAAGATTTTGCCAAGGCCAACGCCGTCATCGTCGGTGTCTCGCGCGATAGCATCAAGTCACACGAGAACTTTATCGCCAAACAGAACATCCCCTACGCCCTGATTTCCGACCCGGATGAAGTAGTGTGCGAAACCTTTGGCGTCATGAAGCTGAAAAATATGTATGGCAAACAGGTACGTGGCATCGAACGCAGTACCTTCGTGATTGATGCCAAGGGCAAATTAGTCCAGGAATGGCGCGGCGTGAAAGTGCCGGGCCATGCGGCCGAAGTACTGGCTTTTGTGAAGTCTCTGGGCTAATCTGAGCCTCAAGGGCGATGTGAAACAGGCATCGTCATCGTTGTAACTGCGGTATCCCTATTAACGACTTAGCAACCTAGCGAGATCTCGATGGCTCAACGCAAACCTGCTGCAAATCGTACACCCGCTGCAACCAAACTGTTCGTTCTGGATACCAACGTGCTGATGCACGATCCGACCAGCCTGTTCCGCTTCGAAGAGCACGATGTCTACGTGCCGATGATGACGCTGGAAGAGCTGGATAACAACAAGAAGGGCATGTCGGAAATCGCCCGCAATGCCCGTCAAGTCACCCGCACCATGGATGACCTGGTCTCGCATGCCGGCGAGCACATCGACCAGGGCATTTCGCTGGCCGAACCTTCCAAAGGCCTGGCCACCGGCCGTCTGTTTCTGCAGACCGAAGCCATTAATACGCCGCTGCCACCCTCGCTGCCCTCCTCCAAATACGACAACCAGATCCTGGGCGTCATTCTGTTCCTGCAGCTCAAGTACCCAGGCCGCTCGGTCATTCTGGTGTCTAAAGACATCAACATGCGCATCAAGGCGCGTGCCCTGGGTCTACAGGCGGAAGACTACTTCAACGATAAGGTCCTGGAAGACACCGACCTGCTCTATGCCGGTTCGACCGAACTGCCGGCCAACTTCTGGGAGACCCACGGCACCGGTATGGAGTCGTGGAAGAAAGAGTCCCGCACCGGCTACCGCATCACGGGCCCTCTGTGCCGTGACTTCATGCTCAACGAGTTCGTCTACGACCAGAACGACCCGCCCTTCGAAGCCATCGTGCGCGAAGTCAACGGCAAGAGCGCCGTTCTGGAAACGCTGATCGATTACACGCATCCCAAGAACGCCGTCTGGGGCATCTGTGCGCGTAACCGCGAACAGAATTTTGCGCTGAACCTGCTACTCGATCCGGAAATCGACTTCGTGTCGCTGCTCGGTCAAGCCGGTACAGGCAAAACCCTGCTGACGCTGGCGGCCGCGCTGACCCAGGTACTGGATCAGAAGCGCTATTCCGAAATCATCATGACCCGTGTCACCGTACCGGTGGGTGAAGATATCGGCTTCCTGCCCGGTACCGAAGAAGAGAAGATGTCTCCCTGGATGGGCGCGCTGGATGACAACCTCGACGTGCTCAACAAAAACGAAGACGATAGCGGCCCCTACGGCGGCGAATGGGGGCGTGCCGCAACGCGTGACCTCATCCGTTCGCGCATCAAGGTAAAGAGCCTGAACTTCATGCGCGGCCGAACCTTCATCCAGAAATTTCTCATCATCGACGAAGCGCAGAACCTGACGCCCAAGCAGATGAAGACGCTGATCACCCGTGCCGGCCCCGGCACCAAGGTCGTCTGCCTCGGTAACATCGCTCAGATCGATACCCCGTATCTGACCGAAGGGAGCTCGGGCCTCACGTATGTAGTGGATCGCATGAAGGGCTGGCCGCACGCCGGGCACATTACCCTGCAGCGCGGCGAACGTTCGCGTCTCGCCGACTTTGCCTCCGAGGTGCTCTAAGTCGCATGAAACGTCGGACCTTTCTGCTCGGAGGCCTGCTGGCCTCCGGCACCGCCTTTGCCGCACCCAAGAAGAATGGCAGCGGCCTCAAGAAATCGAGCCGCAGCGGTCTGCGCGCGCCCAGTTCTGGTCCGGCACCGATCAAGGTACCGGCCAAGCTCGCGCCAGAACTTGCCATGAGCGGTGGCGTCTGGCGTCCGTACGAAATCACCATTGATGTTTCTTCGAACAGCCACGATGGCGATGCGACCTTGTGGATTCCCATCCCCATGGACACGCCCTGGCAACAGGTTACTTCGGTCAAATGGTCTGGCGGCAGCAATGCCGGCATTCGTTTTGATCCGGCCAGCCAGCTTCATGCCTATGTGGTTGAAGGCGGCTCCTCGACACCCAGCGTGATGCTGACCCTGCGCGTTGAAACCCGTACCCGTCAGTTCGACATCACTAAACGTGGCACCTTCTTTCATGAATCGGAAGAAGAGCTCGATCGCAACGTGCGCGAAACCAGCTACCAAGGCACCAGCGCCGCGCTGCGTGGTTTAGCGGAAGACATTACCGGCCGCGTGATCGAACCCCTGCCGCGTGCACGCGCGCTCTATGACTGGCTACTCGACAAGGCATTGGCCGGCAACTGTAATGCCTTCGCGGTGGCGATGCCGCCGCGCACCACTTGCCCTAATCCCAAGGGCGAGGATGTCGTCATTGCTTTTGTGAATCTCTGCCGTGCGCTCAACATTCCGGCCCGCGCTGTCTGGGGGCAGATCATTGGCGAATCGCGCCTGAACGCCAAACTCGGTGCTACCGGTAATGTGACGCAAGACCAACGGGTACGCGCGGAGTTTCATACGCCGGGTTACGGCTGGATTCCCGTCGATCCGGGCGATGTGTTGCGCCTGCAACGACTCGACAACCTCAGCCCTACGGATAGCCGCCTGCAGAACCTGCGCAAAAAACTCTTCGGCTATTGGGAAATGAACTGGGTCGGTTATGAATACGGCCCCGGCTTCACCCTGCCCGGTGGTCCGGATACTGGCTTGCCTGGACTAGCCACACCGCTGGCCACCATCGGCTCACCGAAATCAGGCAGAGTATCTGATGTGACCGTACACTATCGCATTGACACCAGACCAGCCAGCTAATTACTTAAATGAAACCAGCTTCTCTCATTACGCAAATGAGGGAGGTTTTACACAACAGGAATAAGAGATGAAAATGAATTCGAAAGTAATTACACTCGCTATAGCAACCGTTTCTTTCCTCGCCGGTTGCGCAACACCAACAGAACTCCGTGCGCGACAGGTTACTTTTGCTGCATCAAGCACGACCCCGAACGCGGAAAAAACCCTAACCTGTGTCGCGAAAGGCTGGCAGCAGGCAACCCAACAAGAGGTCAGTGTTAACAAGTTGAACAATGGCTACACGGCTGTGGCGCAATCCAAAACCCTATTCGGCACAAATACGGATTTCGTGATCGATTCAAGCAATGCCAAGACCGGCGGCGCTGTGTTTCAACTGTGGTCGACCATGAGCAAGGATTCGACAGACAAACTGATTGAGATTATTCAGCCCTGCCTCTGAACATTTATCTAAGCTTTAACTTTCGCACAATCTGCAATTGACTTTCTAGAACACCATTATGCGTACACCTCAGCTACTCTCTGTCCTCGCCATTTCAGGATTCATCGCCCTTACCGGCTGCCAAACCACCCAGAGTGATGGCAAACCTTTGACCAATAGCCAGATCGTTGAAAAGCGGGCAGCGATTCTCAAGATGGCACACACCGGTTTAGATACGTTGATCAAGCAAAACCCTAAAGTGGCCGACGAGATCAAGAAGAGTGCTGGCTATGCCGTCTTTAACGCCAGCAATGTGAATATCGTGTTGGTCGTACTGTCGAATGGCGACGGCGCCCTCTTCCAGCCTGGCCAGAAACCCGTCTTCATGATGGAGCGCAAAGCGGGCGAAGGCCTGGGTGCCGGTTATCAGAAGCAGTATCAGGTACTGATTTTCAAGAATCAGGACGCCATCAAGCAGTTCACTGCAGCTAAGGGTGTGGGTGGTGATATCAACGCCAATCTATCCGCCGGTTCTGGGGGGCAGCAACGGTCGTTTAATCCGAACGTGACCACCTATCTGGTGGGCGAATCGGGCTATGACCTGCAGGCTAATTGGGGTGGTTCACTCTATACGCCGAACGATACGCTCAACAACCCGGATGTGAGCGGCGGTTACTAACCGGCCAAGCGCGCAGCGTTAGTTGCGCGCCAAGTTTTCGAAGCGGGTGTACTCGCCAAGGAAGGCCAGGTTAACGGTGCCTGTTGGGCCGTTACGCTGTTTGCCGATAATGACTTCGGCCATGCCTTTATCCGGCGTATCTGGTTTGTAGTAATCCTCGCGGTACATCATCAGGATAACGTCGGCATCCTGTTCGATAGCGCCGGATTCGCGCAAGTCGCTCATCATTGGGCGCTTGTCGGTACGCTCCTCCACCTTACGCGACAGCTGCGACAGCGCGATGATCGGCACTTCAAGTTCACGCGCCAGCGCTTTGAGCGAGCGAGAGATCTCCGACACTTCGGTGGCACGGTTCTCACCCTGACGGGTGGTGCCCATGAGCTGGATATAGTCGATCACGATGAGGCCGAGTTTACCGACCTGGCGCTTGAGGCGACGCGCGCGACCACGCAGATCGGTCGGGTTCATGCCACCGGTTTCATCAATGTGCATGGGCGCTTCGTGGAGCTTACCCAGCGCATAGGTCAGGCGCGACCATTCGTCATCGGTCAAACGGCCTGTGCGCACTCGGTGCGAATCTAGGCGGCCGATCGAGGCCAGCATCCGCATGGCGAGTTGTGTGCCGCCCATTTCCATGGAGAACACGGCAACCGGTAGGCCAACGTCCACCGCCACATACTCGGCAATGTTCAAAGCGAATGCGGTCTTGCCCATACTCGGGCGCCCGGCGACGATGATCAAATCACCCGGCTGTAGACCGGAGGTCTTGCTGTCCAGATCCGTAAAGCCCGTCGGCACGCCGGTGATCTCGGAGGGGTTATCGCGATCATGCAGTTCTTGAATGCGCTCGACGACTTGTGTGAGCAGTGGGTTGATATGCACGAAGCCCTGTTGCGCCCGCGCACCCATCTCTGCGATAGCGAACACTTTCTGTTCCGCCGTATCGAGCAGTTCTTTGGCATCGCGACCCAGCGGGTTCAATGCATCGGTGGCGATTTCGTCACCGGCCACCACGAGGTGGCGGAGCACGGCACGTTCGCGCACGATCTCGGCATAACGCCGAATGTTGGCCGCGGACGGGGTATTCGCTGCGAGTTCACCGAGGTACGCTAGGCCACCGGTTTCATCTGTTAGGCCGGCTTGCTCGATGGCTTCCGAAACAGTAATGACGTCGGCGGGTTTGCCCCGCTCCAGCAAGCGACTCATCTGCTGGTAGATCAGCTTATGTTCGCTGCGGTAGAAATCTTTTTCTGAGATCAGGTCGGTAATGCGGTCCAGCGCTTCGTTATCCAGCAGCAAGCCACCGAGCACTGATTGCTCGGCTTCGATAGAGTGCGGCGGTACGCGCAACTGGGCAATGGCCGGGTCAATCTGCTTGTTCTGACCGGCGAAATCGCCACGACGCGGTGGGCGGGAAAATTCTGAACTCATAGGCTGTAATGATACCGGCAAAAAGCAAAAAGCCCGGCACGCAGCCGGGCTTTTCTAACCGGAGTAAACCCGATTACTGGGCAGCGCCAACCGTCACGGTGATGCCAACAACGACATCGGTGTGCAGGCCAACTTCCAGCGGGAATTCGCCGATCGTCTTGAGCGGGCCGGTCGGCATACGCACGTCCGACTTTTCGACCTTGAAGCCCTTGGCTTCGAGGGCTTCTGCCACGTCGAAGTTGGTGACCGAACCGAACAGACGACCATCGACACCGGCCTTACGGGCGATTTCGATGACCAGACCGTTCAGCTTGTCGCCGATGGCTTGGGCAGCGGCCAGCTTTTCAGCAGCCAGCTTTTCCAGCTCGGCACGACGCTCGGCAAACTCAGCCAGTGCAGCGGTCGTTGCACGCTTGGCCTTACCCTTCGGGATCAGGAAGTTACGGGCAAAACCGTCTTTAACTTTAACGACATCACCCAGGTTACCCAGGTTAACGACTTTTTCGAGAAGAATGATTTGCATCGCGATTACCCGTTGTGGTTGTCGGTGAAGGGCAGCAGGGCCAGGAA
>CALKUR010000142.1 GCA_937996725.1 uncultured Dechloromonas sp.
CCGTTTGGTTTCTAGCGCAGGCCGCAGGAAGGGTCGCGCGGCCATCTTGACGGTCCCAAACTCAATGAATCGCCAATACCAAGCATCTTGGGAGAGATTTTTCTTCTTCCCTTGAAACCGATATTTCTTCCCATGCCGAACCGTCACAAAGAAGGTCTGACGCGTAAGACTCGATAGCTCCGGGATGTGTTTCATGATGACTGACCTTCTCAAGGTCCCCGGTGGGGGTTGATTCGGCATGGCTTCAGCCGCTTTGAGGGCGCGGTATTTGGCTTCATCACGCACGACCTTCGCCCCGGCATACACCGCGTTGCGAAGTCCATTCTTGGCCACGCGTGCGGGGAGTTGATTTAAGAGCTTCACCAACTCAGCAGCACCCTTGACCTGCATGCGCTCAAACTTAGCCATCATCGATGCCTTCAGACGCAAAGAGAGTGACGAGAACGTTTTCTTCATCCTCGTTGATGCCCCCATGGATTTTGAAGATCCGCCCACCGTGCGAGGCCCGGTAATGTGGCAGGTCTCGCAAGTCAGAAAACAGCGCCTGGTAGCGCACAGTGATCTGATGCGTGATCTCTGCTGACAGACGTTGCGCAATGACCAAATGCCGAGCTGCGGTGGGGGTAATGCTTCCCCAGACGGTTTTGACGGGTACCCAAGTTCGCGTTGGCGCACCCAACCCATCGACTGTCGTTGTGGCACGCTCAAAGGCAAGCCGATGGATGAGCATGCCTGCCGGGACTGCCGTCATACAAGCGCTACCCGGTAAGGATCCAGCAAGCCATCCACAAACGGTAACGGGTCAATCCGCCCGCGCATTAAAATCGACATCTCCTCGCGATGCGCATAGAGACTGCCCACTCGCAGCTTGATCCAACTCTTAATGCCTTCGGGCACTGCTGACGCAGCACCGAACCCCGCATCAAAGGTGATCGTCACCGCACCAATCTGCGGCAGAGTGGGTGGCCAGGTCTTGCCAAACACGGGGGTGATTCGCGCCGGCTCGCAAGAGGTATCCACCACATAGTCGATCAAAGGCAGCGTTTGGCTCATGCCGTTCATATCGAGGTACTGGATATTCACGACCGATTGCACCGGACATTTCGCTAGAAGGATGGCATGGCATGGAAATGCATCCAGTACCAGCTTCCAGCGCGCAGTGATCATCTGGCGCCCCGTTAACGTCTCTGCTGCCTGACGGGCAGCAGAAATGATGGAGCCAATGAGCGCATCATCATCGTCAACATCCACCCGAAGGTGAAGCTTGGCCTCGGCCAGAGACACCGGTTCCCCTGCGGGTGGCGTGACGAGTTGCAGGGACACGGATTAGACGACTTGTGCGACGGCCGCTTGGTTGGCGCCTTCAGCCGGTGCAAAACGGGGATCGATCCCCAGCAATTGCGCGGCGGTCTGGGCAGCGGCACTGGCAACGGTTACCGCGACGCGAACATAAGCAAAGCCGCCATTGACATCCAGCTCTTCTGGGCGAAGGTTGATCATCGCCTGACGATTCGCACCATTGGATGCTTGGGCCAGCTGGGCAATTGCTTTGCCGGCGATGTCTTTGGCGCCCGTGCCCGTGGCATCCGTTGCTTGTTGAAGCTTCGCATCCACGGTACTGCCATTAGCCATGGCACCGGTCTCGATCATCGCCAATAACGTATGGTGAGCATTCAAAGCCACCCAAGCACTGGCTGCTACACCAGCAGCCTGGTTACTTGGATCAATACTGGCAAGGACTGCCAGTCGTTCACTACCTTTTGCGTTGGGAAACATACAAACCTCCTTGAAATGGTGGGCTAGTTAGCGAGCGCCAAGTTGAACAAAGGGCGACATCGACGCGCTGCCTTTGGCAGGAGAGATGGGCGCTGCAATCTTGGATTGGCCATCCATGCGGAAGGTGGTCCTAAAGGCTGTCAAATCTGCATCGAAGTACAGATGCATGGAGGTCGCCGTTTGCATCCCCCCCGCCTTGGTGATGGTCTGGTAGTAGGAAAGGTCAGCCAGCAGCACATCGCCTTGTCCGGAGAAGGTGTTGGCATGTTGAGAAACAAAGACCGGTCGACCCAGGAGGCTGCCGTAGGGCGAGATCTGAATGCCACCGACTGAAAGACCTGTGGGCAAATAGATCGGATAGTTACCCAACGTGAGTGTGAAGAGTGCCGGCAGCACATCGTTATTCACAATCCAGACCGCCTTGCCGAAACTGCCCGGTGGCAGACGCGAGATCATCTTGGCAAGATTCTGTGGCAAAAGCGTTTGCGTTGCCTGGTTCTGCTCTTTGGCGACGGTGACGGTTGTGCTGTTGGTCATACAGCCGACCGGCACACCAGTGCCCGAGCCAAAGAGAATCGACTCGTTCGTCTTCCAGCGAATGGAGGTGGCAATTTTTTCAGGCAGGTAAGTGGAGAGTGCGTTGGTGTCGTCCAGCAGCTCGTCTGTTACGGGAACTAAGGCCATCAATTTTTTGAGGCGCAGGGTAGAGAGTCCCAATACCGGTTTGGTGCTAACCGCCGGTGTGGCTTCACCTTGCCAGTAAGCGCGAATGCCGTTGCTCCCCCAAGGGGTCGTTTCATCTTTGGGAAATGCCATCGTGTTGCCGGTGATCTCGACGTTGTCCGTCATGGGCAGCAGAGAATCTTCGCCCAAGGAGAGCTGGAAGATTTCACGCGCAAACTGTGGTGGCACCAGAAAGCCGCCGTCTTGTGCGGAGCCTTCGTTACCAAAGTTGGTCGGAACTGCTGCGCCCCGGCCAGAGCCAATCAAGAGCCGCTCATCAATCGTGCTACCAGGCTTTTGCGCCTGGCAGACGGTTTTTAAGAATTCGCCCACGCTGTGAAATCCATGGGTTGGATTGCCCTCACGGTTGTCCGTTACAGAAATGATGGCTGAGGGAGTAATCGGTGCGGAATAAGCGATGTGGGCCATCTGCGCCTCTTCAGCAATCAAGGCCGCTTCGCGGTCGATTGCACCAGACGCCGCTTCGATTTTCGATTTCAGCACATCAAAGGCAGACAATTCTTCATCGGTCATGTCACGCTCTTCTACCGCAGCGATATCAGTCAGGGTTCGTGCATCCTTGACCAGGTTGGCTTTACGAGACTGAAGCTCGCGTAATTTATTACTCATTAGGTCTCTCCATAAATAAAAAAGCCACCCGCGTAGGGGTGGCGATTAGGGTGCGACCTATGGGTCGCGAGGATTGCGGCGCTCATCGGAGCGCATTAAGTTAAACTTAATTTTTACATAAGGTCGATCGCATCACGTGCATGTTGAAGACGTGGGACATGCGTAGATCTCAACGGGGTTGTAGTGCGTGCCTGTTTTTGCATTTTGAGCAGTACTTGATCAAAGCTGGCAACGCTATCGACCATTCCTTGTTTCATTGCAGCGTCAGCGCCTAGCACGCGACCTTGCCCCATGCCCGAGATAACGTCAGAGACCGATACGTTTCTGCCCTTGGCAACCGATTGCGCAAACGCTTGTAGTAGTCCTCCACCCGAGATTGCATGAACGCTTGTGCCTCGGGGTCCAGTGGGCCGTAAGGATTGCCTTCTACCTTGTAAGTGCCGGAGGAAATCAGGGTTGTCTTGATCCCGGCATCATCAAACGCCTTGCTGAAATCCTGGTGCGCTTGCCACACGCCGATACTGCCGACCTCGCCACCCGGGGTGACGTAGAACTCGCTGGCCGAGCAACCGATCCAATAGGCAGCCGACGCAGCCAAACTGTTGGCAATTGCGATGATGGGTTTTTGTGAGCGGGCCTGAAAAATCTCCTCTGCCAGTTCAGCTACTCCGTAGACGCTGCCACCGGGGCTGTCGATATCGATGAGTATCTGACCAACTGACGTATCAGCCAGCAGCTGACGAAGCGCTGCCGAGAATTGTTCGGTGCTGGTGCAACCCGGCCCCGAGATGTTGTCGACCATATTGCCGCGTTGCGTGATGACACCGTAGAGCGGCAGCACAGCAATGCCAAGACTGGAGCGTTCGGCTGCATATTGTTTTCGCGTAGTACGAACCACGCGGTCCGTATTGATCTGAAACTGAACACTGTCTTCGGGCTCTCGTCCACCCGACCAGCGCGCCAAGACACTGGCAATCGCCTGCAGGCGATCAGGCATCAGCGCCCAGGGTGTGCTCAGAAATTCTCCAAGCAGTAATGAAGGATTCATGGTGTCGTTCCCAATGTGATTAATAATTTGCGCAAGGTATTTTCGTCAGGAATGGGAGCGCAGTTTTTTGCCCAGTGCTTGACTGATTCGCGGCTCACGCCCAAAGCGTCGGCAATGAGCGATATATCGTTTTCGCCAATGGCTCCCTTTTTGTGTATGCGTCGTGCCAGACGGCGAGCGTTCGATGCAACTAACGCGCTAAACCGCAAGCGCAAATGGGCGTCAGTTGGGTTTGCTGTTTCATCGGACCCCGACTCCGAAGCGGTATCAGAAGCAGGTGATGCGCTTTCTGTTTCAGACTCTTGCGCATCAGACTCTTCGACCAAGATCGGAAGAGCG
>CALKUR010000143.1 GCA_937996725.1 uncultured Dechloromonas sp.
ACGGTCGCGATGCCCAGCCGCGTTACCGCCCGCCTGGCCCAGATGCGCGAGCAGGCACTGGCACATCAGAAGCAATGGCAAAGCGCCCTGCAACTGGCCGGCCAGGGCACGCACCGTGCCATCGGCAGCCTGTTGGGCGATTCTTTCGGTTCCGGCACAGATTGGCGCCGCTGGGCGGCGTCGTTCGGCGTTCTCGTCATGACCGCCGTCTTCATGTTCTGGCAGGCTCAGAACCAGGTTGAACAGCTGGCCAGCGAAGATAGCGCCCTGCTCAGCGAAGCCCTACCGCCGTCTGCACTTCTCGACAAGGGATTCCAGTCATGGGTCTCCAGCGGCACGCCCGACATCCAGTAGTCATTCTGCTGGGGTTAGCGCTCGTCGCCATTCTGGTGGCGGTCGGCTATCCGCGCATGCGGTCTGGCCAAGACACGCCGAGCGGCGTGCGCGTGGCAGTCGCCCCACAACCGGACTGGAAAGCGTTAACGGCTGATCAGAAGGCCATTCTGGCCCCGCTGGAAGAAGACTGGAACAACATGGAACGTTTCCGCCGCAAGAAGTGGCTGGAAATTGCCGCACGTTATCCGAATCTCAGCGAGGCCGAACAAGCGCGTGTGCGCGAGCGCATGCAAGCCTGGGCCAATCTCACCCCGGCGCAACGCCAAGCCGCACGTGAGCGCTACAAGGAATTGAGCAAGAACACCAACGCCGAAGAACGCGAAGCGCTGGCGAAAAAGTGGGTGGACTACCAGAACCTTCCTGAAAGCGTCCGCCAGCAACTTGAGCAAGACGCAAGAGACCAGGAAAAGGCTGAGAAACGTGCCGCCCGCACGCCGGCCGTCGACGGCAAGCCTACCCCGGTACACACCAAAGAAGGTACGTTGCCAGCCGGTACCGTTGCGGCAACGCTGGTGACGGCACCCGGTGCCGTCAAAGTGGTTCCCCCCAAGGGTGCCGCACCGGTTAGCCCGCTGACCTTTGCGCCGGCGTCGGCGAAATCGGCAGAAGAGCCCGCAGCGACGGACAACCCGGGCAATGACAGTCGCTGAAATCGCCAGCCGTCGTCGACGGCTGGGCAGCCTGCTATACGAAGCCTTGGTGATTCTGGCGCTGACGATTTTTCTGTTTCTGTTGCCGCTCGCCGTATTCTCGGGCGTCTCGCATCTGGTCCCCGCCCCGGGTCTGCTCTGGCTTTATCTATTTCTGCTGCTCGGCGTTTATTTCATCGGGTGCTGGATCAAAGCCGGTCAGACACTGGCCATGAAAACCTGGGGGCTCCGGGTCGTGGATGCCCAATCGTCTCGCCATCTACGCCCGCTGCAAGCCGTCGTGCGCTACGGCATGGGCTGGTTGTGTTGGCCAACGGGCCTCGCATTACTGTGGTCGTTTCTGGATCCGGACGGGCAGTTTCTGCATGACCGTATCGCGGGCAGCCGGATTCTCTACGAACCCAAGCCAAAGCCTGAGCGTTAACGCCGCTCGGCGCGCTTGAGCAGCCAGACGGCCGCGCCCATGAACAGAATCATCGGCATCGCCGCAGTCACAAAGGGCGACCAGCTATTGATGGCACCTAAGCTCGACACCAGACCGTTCAGCATATAGAACAGCGCGCCGATCATAACGCCTGCAAAAATCCGCAAGCTCACCCCGCCCACACGATCATGACGATAGGCGAACGGCAAGGCCAACGCCATCATGACGAGAATCGATAATGGATAGAAGATTTTCTTCCAGGTGGCGATGACGTAAGTATCGCTCCCGAGTCCATTGCGTTTGAGATGCTGGATATAGGTATAAAGCTCGTACACCGACATGAGGTGTGGGCGCACCAACAACACTTGCAGCACATCCGGCGTAATCGCTGACGGCCAGGGCTTGTCGGCCAGCTGCACCTGCCGGACGCGCTGGCCTTCCAGCACCGTTTCCGAGACATCATGCAGCATCCAGACATTAGGCGGCTCGAAGGTGGCCGTTTTCGCGTACGAGACGCGATCTAGCGACATATCCTTTTTAAAGTGATAAATCCGCACCGATTCGAGACGGCCATCGGGACGCAAGGCGTTAATGTTGGCAAAGGTCTTTTCGTCCTTGACCCACACGCCGGACTGCAAACCCTGGGTGATGGTGCCGCTCATGGCTTTGACCCGCCATTCCTGCGCCTTCTGTTCGGCCGGCGCGACGACGAATTCGCCCAACAGGAAGGTGGCAATAACCAGCCACAAACCAACGCGCATAAGAGTGAGCAACAATTGCGTACTCGAAACACCGGAAACACGCAGGACGTTAATTTCGGAATGGCGCGCCAGATTCGATAGCGCATACAAGGTACCAATCAATACGCAGATAGGCATCAGCTCGTAGATACGGCCCGGCTGAATCAGTGCCACGTAGACGATCGCCTGATACAACTTGTAACCACCTTCACCCAACTTGCCGAGCTCGCCCATCAAGTCAAAGAAGGCAAAGAGCACCATGAAGGCACCGAGGATCAGCGCTGTCGCGAGCAATACTTCGCGGCCGACATACTTGCGGTAGATCATGCCGCGCCCCCGAACTTTCCGGCCTTCTTCATACGACGTCGCGCACCTGCAGTCGTAGCGGTCATCCGGTAATAAAAACCCCAGATCAGCACGCTCAACATAATCAGATGCGGGACTACTAGCCCCACGGCGAAGGGCAAGCGCCCCTGAATCACCCAGGCGCGCGCAATCGTCATCAGATTGATGTAGATGAAATACACCAGCAACGCCAGAATCATATTGGCCGAGCGGCCGGCACGTGGATTCACGTAGGAGAGGGGAATCGCCAGCAAGGCCAGCATCGCTACCATGATGGTGGTGCCAACGCGGGTGACGACATCACCCAAGCTTTCACGCGTGGGATTATTGAGCAACTCACGCGTTGGCGTGCTGTCCTGATGGCGCTTTGTGTCCTGCGCCGCTTTGGTCTCGACCCGGAACGCATACTGCTGATAATCCATCTCGCGCATTTCCGGCGAGTTCGGTTTGAGCTCATAACGGTGGCCGCGTTCGAGCACAATGAAACGGTCGCCGTTTTCGTGGACTTCCTGACGACCACGCTCAGCGACCGTAATGCCCAGCTTGTCGGGCTGCGTATCGCTTACGAAGATATTGCTGACGGTTTCGCCGGATTTATCCGCCGACTCAATGAAGAATATCCGGCGACCATCGCTGGATTCGCGGAAAACCCCCGGACGGACCATGCCCAGTTCGTTGCGATCGGCCACTTGCTGTCGGTACTTGAGGCTTTCACCATGGGCCCAGGGCACCAATTCTTGCGTCAGAACACCCACCACCAGCATGATGGGCACGGCAAAGATCAACACAGGGCGGATCCAGGCCGTCAACGGCTGACCTGCGCTGAACCATACCGTCATTTCCGAATCCCGATACCAACGCGACAGGGTCAAGAGAATGGCCATAAAACAGGCCAGCGACAGCAGAATCGGGAGGAAATTGAAAATAGCAAAGCCGAGTAGCGGGCCAACGGCACCGGCCGAGACCTTGCCGACCGTCGCCTCATTGAGCAGGCGTACGAGAAACGTCGTCAGCAGAATCACCAGCAGGGCCACGGAAATCGCGACCGCATTCTGGACAAATTCGCGCCGCATGGCGCGCGCAAAAATCATGGTCGGTTAAATACTCTACAAAGTGCGCCCGAAGCGATGGCAGAACCCGGTGTGCGGAATTTTGACGAAAAGCGATGCCGGCGGGGATAATCACGGGTTGAATTGATTATTTCAGCCCATGTCCCATCCGGAGAATCCGATGAAATTTAGCACAAAAACCGGCGCCCCCCAGTCCTTGAGCACCGATGCGCTTATTCTGGGCGTTTTCGAGAAGGGGTCGCAGCCTGCGGCGACAGCGGCAACCGACAAGGCGGCACAGGGCTTGATCGGGCGCCTGCAAAAGCAAGGGGACTTCACCGGTAAAGCTGGGACCACCTTGGTGGTACGTCACCCTACCGGCTTAAAAGCCGAACGCTTGGTGCTCGTTGGCCTGGGCGACAAGGCTGAATTCACGCTAAAAACTTGGACACAAGCTCACCACGGTGCCATGACGGCGGTACTGGGCACAACGGCTGTGGATGCCATCAATACGCTGGCTACCCTGCCCGTAACGGGCCTCTCGGCGACGGCCGCCATTCGCCAGGCGGTTGTGCTGGCCGGCGAGACTGCCTACCGTTTCGACCAGTTTAAAACCACACCCAAGGCATCACCGGTCACATTGAAGTCCCTGCAGATCCTGGTGGGCAAAACCGGCAAACCCGAGACAGACGCCATCGCCCAGGGTGACGCCATCGTCGCCGGCATGACACTGACCCGCAACCTCGGCAACCTGCCGGGCAACATTTGTACGCCGACCTATCTGGCGGACGAGGCCAAAAAGCTGGCCAAGACCTTTGGCCTGAAGTGTCTGATCCTCGAAAAAGCTGCCATGGCGAAACTCGGCATGCATTCGCTGCTAGCCGTGGCCAAGGGTTCACACCAGCCACCGAAATTTATCGTTCTGGAATACATGGCGGGCAAGAAAACCGATAAGCCGGTAGTTCTGGTTGGCAAGGGCATTACCTTCGACACCGGCGGCATTTCGCTCAAACCACCGGCCGAGATGGACGAAATGAAGTACGACATGTGCGGCGCCGCCAGCGTGCTGGGTACCCTGCGCGCCGTGGCTGGCATGAAGCTGCCCATCAACCTGGTCGTCATCGTCCCTACGACTGAGAACATGCCGGGCGGTAGCGCCACGCGTCCGGGCGATATCGTGAGCTCGATGTCGGGCCAGACCATCGAAATTCTGAATACCGATGCCGAAGGTCGTTTGATTCTGTGCGATGCCCTGACTTATGCCGAACGCTTCAAGCCGGCGGCGGTCGTTGACGTTGCCACGTTGACCGGTGCCTGCGTCGTCGCATTGGGCCAGGTGGCCAGCGGCCTACTCGGCAACGATGAAAAACTCATCGATCAGCTGCGCACCGCCGGCACGGAGACGATGGATCGTGCCTGGCAGTTGCCGCTGTGGGACGACTATCAGGATCTGCTCAAAAGTCCGTTCGCCGACATGGCTAATATCGGCGGTCGCTGGGGCGGCACGATTACCGCCGCCTGCTTCCTGTCGCGCTTCACGAAAGCCTATCCGTGGGCACATCTTGATATCGCCGGCACTGCCTGGGTACAGGGCAAAGATAAGGGTGCCACGGGTCGACCGGTACCGCTGCTCACGCGCTTCCTGATGGCGCGCGCTGGCAAAGCTGATTAAGTTATACGTTGTGAGTTTATGACCCAGATCGACTGTTATCACGACCAACCGGATCGCCTGCAACAGGCCCTCCGGTTGGCGCTGCTTGCTTGGGAAAAACGCAAGCCGATTACCTTCTACATTCCCGACGCCAAACGGGCTGAGACCTTCGACAAGGCACTGTGGGTCAACGACCCACAATCATTTGTGCCGCACTGTAACGCAACCAGCGAGGTAGCGGATCGCACGCTGATCATCATCACCGACAATCCAGATGCCGTTCAGCAGGACGAGCTCCTGGTCAATCTGAGTGACGATGTGCCGCCGGGCTTTGCCCGCTTTCAACGACTCTTCGAAATCGTCAGCCAGAACGATGCCGACAAAACCGCCGCCCGCGAACGCATGGCGTTCTACAAGGATCGCGGCTACCCGATCACCTACCGAAAACCCAACTGACCACTCCGTCAGCTTTTAGACGCCCATCATGACGCTTGCAAAATCCTTCGAACCCGCCGATATCGAACGCCGCTGGTACCAGACCTGGGAAGACCGCGGTTACTTTGCTGCGGGCGACGACCCCGCCAAGGACGAGGCATTCTGCATTCTGCTGCCACCACCGAATGTGACTGGCACCTTGCACATGGGGCACGGGTTCAATCAAACGCTGATGGACGCGCTGACGCGCTACTACCGCATGCGCGGTGCCAACACGCTGTGGCAACCGGGCACCGACCATGCGGGCATCGCCACACAAATTGTTGTGGAACGCCAACTGGAGCGTGACGGTATTTCTCGCCACGATCTGGGCCGAGAAAAATTTCTGGAAAAAGTCTGGGAGTGGAAGGCCTATTCAGGCGGCACGATCACCCAGCAGATGCGCCGCCTCGGCAGCTCATGCGACTGGACGCGTGAACGCTTCACGATGGATGAGGGTCTGTCGAAAACCGTGACCGAAAGCTTCGTTCGTCTTTATAACGAAGGTCTCATCTATCGCGGCAAGCGTCTGGTCAACTGGGATCCGAAACTCAACACTGCCGTTTCTGACCTGGAAGTCCTCTCGGAAGAAGAGGATGGTTTCCTCTGGCACATTCGTTATCCGCTGGCCGATGGTAGCGGCTCACTGACGGTTGCCACCACCCGCCCGGAAACCATGCTCGGCGATACGGCCGTGATGGTGCACCCCGATGACCCTCGCTATCAGAACATGATCGGTAAGATGGTGAAATTACCGCTCACCGATCGCGAAATCCCCATCATCGCCGATAGCTACGTCGACATGGAATTCGGCACCGGCTGCGTCAAGGTGACCCCCGCACATGATTTCAACGACTACGCCGTGGGTCAACGCCACAACCTGCCGTTGATCTCGATTCTGACGCTGGATGCGAAGATCAACGACAATGCGCCCGAAAAGTATCGTGGACTGGATCGTTTCGATGCACGCAAAGTCGTCGTCGAGGATTTGGAAGCGCTGGGCATTCTCGAGAAGACCGACAAGCACAAGTTGAAAGTACCGCGCGGCGATCGAACCGGCGTTGTTATCGAGCCGATGCTAACCGACCAGTGGTTTGTCGCCATGAGCAAGCCCGGGGCAGATGGCAAATCGATTACGCAGAAGGCGCTGGACGTTGTAGCTAACGGTGAGATCCGCTTCCATCCGGAAAATTGGGTCAACACCTACAACCAGTGGCTGAACAACATCCAGGATTGGTGTATCTCGCGCCAGCTGTGGTGGGGCCACCAGATTCCTGCCTGGTACAGCGATAGCGGCAAGGTGTACGTCGCGCATGACGAAGCAGAAGCGAAAGCGCAAGCTGCAGCCGCTGGCGACACCGGTGCGCTGCGTCGTGACGAAGATGTGCTCGATACCTGGTACTCCAGTGCCCTATGGCCCTTCTCGACGCTAGATTGGACACCCGACTGGCCCGCCACGCCGAACGCCATGTTGGATCGCTATCTGCCGACCAGTGTGCTGGTGACCGGCTTCGACATCATTTTCTTCTGGGTTGCCCGCATGGTGATGATGACGCAGCACCTGACCGGCCGTATTCCATTCAAGGATGTCTACGTGCATGGCCTGATCCGCGACAGCAAGGGTCAGAAAATGAGCAAGTCCAAGGGGAACGTACTCGATCCAATCGACCTGATCGATGGCATCACCCTTGACGAGCTGGTTAAGAAACGTACCTTTGGCCTGATGAATCCAAAGCAGGCACAAAGCATCGAGAAGGAAACCCGCAAAGAATTCCCGGAAGGCATCCCGGCATTCGGTACCGACGCACTACGCTTCACCTTCACGTCGCTGGCCAGTCCGGGCCGTGACATCAAGTTTGACCTGTCCCGCTGCGAGGGCTATCGCAACTTCTGTAACAAGCTCTGGAACGCGACGCGCTTCGTACTGATGAATACCGAAGAGCAAGATTGCGGCATCAACGCTGCTGATTCTGACTTAAAGTTTTCGGCCGCCGACCGCTGGATGATCAGTCTGTTACAACGCGCCGAAGCAGAGATCGGCCAACAACTCAACGACTACCGTTTCGACCTCGCCGCACAGGCGCTCTACCACCTGGTGTGGGACGAATACTGCGATTGGTATCTAGAAATCGCCAAGGTGCAGATACAGAACGGCACGCCCGAGGAACAGCGCACCACGCGTCGCACCCTGCTGCGCGTACTCGAGACCATTCTGCGTTTGGCGCATCCGTTTATTCCGTTCATTACCGAAGAACTATGGCAGACCATTGCCCCCATGGCCGGCCGCAAAACCCACGACACCATTCTGCTCGCGGGCTATCCGGTGTGTGATGCGCAACGCATCGACGAGGCAGCCGAAGCGCAGATCGAGCGACTCAAAGGCTTGGTCTCGGCCTGTCGTAACCTTCGAGGCGAAATGAACCTATCACCAGCCACGAAGGTGCCGCTGATCGTTGCCACCAGCAACGTTGAACAGGACAGCCTGGCCGAAGCCGCAGCGGTACTTAAGGCGCTGGCCAAACTGGCCGAAGTGCGCTTTGTCGAAACGCTGCCGGCTGATGCCATGGCACCAGTAGCCGTGCTCGGCAACGTGCAGTTGATGCTGGAAGTGGAAATTGATGTCCCGGCCGAAATTGCGCGCCTGGAAAAAGAAATCGCCCGCCTGGAAGGAGAAATCACCAAGGCCGAAGGCAAACTGGGCAACGCCTCTTTCGTTGATCGTGCACCGCCCGCCGTCGTTGAACAAGAGCGTCAGCGCATGGCCGACTTTGGCAATACGCTGGGTATGCTTAAGCCGCAACTCGAAAAATTAAAAACACGCTAAAGCTCGATTCATCGTTATTTCAGCGCGGCCGGCACAAGGCCGCGCAACGCATTACCGACGCGTAAGCGGCCTTCACGCGAGGCCGCCTTGATGTCGGCCACACTGAGCACTGCCTCGCTGGCCTCACCGCTATCGAGCAACGTGGTACGGAAGACACCCGGCAAGAGACCGCAGCGCAATGGTGGCGTTAAAAGCCGCTTGCCTTCACGTACGAAAATATTGCTGCGCGCCCCCTCACAGACCTCGCCCAATTCGTTGCAGAAGATGGCATCAAAGGCCTGCTGTGCCATGGCCGCTTCAATAGCCGCATCATAGACACCACGTACGGAAGTCTTGTGGCGCAGCAGTGGGTCGTTACTTGCCACACGGGCTTGTGACCAAATCAGGCCGACACGTTCTGCCACGGGCGGCAACGGTGCCCAGCTTGTTTGCAGCATACCGGCATGCGAAAGATCGATACGGACGCGAAAACAACGCAGCGTGTCACTACGCCCCTGTCGCTGCCTGATTTCGGCTTTGATCTGCCATAGGCACTGTTCGAACGCACCCACATCGAATGCAAACCCCAGCGCACTAGCCGACTGCGCCAATCTCGCCATATGCCAGCGTACACGTGGATAGACCTCGACCAACGGTAATGTGTCAGTGAGGTCATCTGCGGGCAATTCCAGACGCAAGGTTTCAAAGAGTGTGAATCCGGGATCCGGCTTCACCAGAAATTCACTCTTCAACAGACACTCGGCATATTCTTCAGCGGGGTCTGAATCCCAAACGACACCACTACCCAGACCCAGCACCCCGGTACGCATCTGCGTCGAATCGGTAGCCGATGGATCCAGCACGAGTGAACGGATCGCCACGTTGGCCTGCACACGGTCAGCCGCTGCCCAACCAATAGTGCCGGTGTATATGCCGCGCGGTGCATTTTCCCAGCTTTGAATTTTCTGCATTGCCGCCACCTTGGGGGCACCGGTAACCGAACCGCAGGGAAAGAGGCTACGAATCAAGTCTTCTAGCCGTTGAGTCTGCAAGCGCGCCGAGACTGTCGATGTCATCTGGTGCACCGTAGGATAGGCCTCGATGTCGAACAACGCATCAACGTTAACGCTGCCGGCGAGCGCAATACGCCCCAGATCATTGCGCAGTAGGTCAACAATCATCAGGTTTTCGGCGCGGTTTTTATCCGAGGCGCGTAACGCATCTGCTTGCGCCCTATCGACTGCCGCATCGGTCTGCCTAGGCGCCGTCCCCTTCATCGGACGCACCGTGATTCGGTCCCTGTCGACGGCAAAAAACAGCTCCGGCGATAACGACAATATTTGATACTCCGGCATATCAACGTAGACAGCGTATGCCGTGGGTTGTGCTCGCGCCAGATTCAAAAAAACTTGCGCCGGATCGCCATAGAGCGACACATCCAGCGGAAACGTGAAATTAACCTGATAAACCTCGCCATCGGCGATCGCCTGCCGAATCTGCTGGAGCTTGACTGTATAGGCCGCGATATCCAGCGAAGGCTTACCGCGAACACAACCCGATACACCAGCTTGCCCACCCTGCGTCAGCCATGCATCAGCCTCCGCCAACGTTAACCAGCGTGCTTCTGGAAAGATCCAGACATAGCCCAGCGGTACCTCGGGCACCATTGCCCTTGGCGGATTCCGACTCTGCACTGCAGGTTCAATCAAAGCACCCGCTTCGTAGTCCAACGCAAATACGACGTACTGTCCTGAGTCGCGTGCCGCATCGGCCGCTGCCAGCGCCCGACTCAGCGACTCGGCATCATGAATCATCCATGTGGCAGTCGGTGCCGCACACAATAAGCTAGCCGGTGCGGCAGAATCCGCCAGCCCATCCCGGAACAGGATGGCGGCGCGAGCATACGATGGTGTGGTCACTTGCGCTGCAGATAAATGACCCATTGCGCTTCGCCATCGTGCACATGCAGCAGTACGTGACCTGTCTGTCGGGCAAACGCCGCAAAATCGTCACGCGCCGCGGGATCGGTCACAGTCACTTCTAGAACCTCACCGCTGGCCATTTCGGCCAATGCTTTTTTGGTACGCAAAATCGGCATTGGGCATTTCAAACCACGAACATCGAGTTGGCGATCTACGTTCGGCACAGGTGTGGCGGCGTGTGTCATGGCTGTTATAACGCTTAGAACGGTGATTGACCTGCCGACTTGCGTTCTTCGATGAGTTGTCCACGCAAGGTTTTGAGACGGGTTTCAATAATCGATTGGTCGTAGAAATTCTTGGCTTCGCGTTGCGCCAGCTCCAGCTGCTCGACTGCGGCCTGTGTCTGGCCATTCAGCGCGTAGGACTCGGCCGTTGCACGTCGGGATTGCACAGGTTTACCGAGCGCGGCGTAGGCTTGTGCCTGAAGTTTATACAATTTGGGGTCACGTGCGCCGCCTGAACGGATGCGTGCTTCGACAATTTGCAATGCCGCCTCATTGTGCCCCTGCTGTTGCAATACACCGATTAAACCGAGCGCAATGGCTTCATCATTGGGGTAGCGTTTATACGCCTCCCGATAGATGTTGGCGGCAGCGCCCACATCTTTTTCGGCTAACCGAATTTCGGCAGCCAGCACGTCGAACATAGGATCCGCCGGTGCCAGTTTTTTAGCATTGGCCAGGGACTTTTCAGCATCGCCTAGACGTCCAAGCCGCAACTGCGCGCGCGACATCCCGTACCAAACGGCTGATTCATGAACAAAACGCCGTTCACGTAACTGGGTTTCAAATTCGGCCAACGCGTCTTGTGGCGCATATTCCAAGGTACGCAGTTTGGCACGTACCAGGTAGAACTCTAGCGAGTCACGCACCTGCCGATAGGCCGCGCCGTGCGCTCGGCCCTGCATGTCGGAAATACGTTCGGTTGTCAGCGGGTGAGTCCGCAGGTAAACGGGCGCATTGTTCTCGTAGAGCGCGGTTGATTTCTGCAAGCGTTCGAAAAAGTCCGCCATACCCCGTGGGTCATAGCCGGCCTTGGTCAGGGTTTGAAAACCCACACGGTCAGCCTCGCGTTCGAAGTCTCGCGAATAAGCCAGTTGCGAGTGAATGTTCGCTGCATCGATGGCGGCACTGGCGCCCTGGGCCAGCTGTCCCGCCTGACCGGATCGTACGGCGAGCAGGGTCAGCGCCAGACTCACGAGTGAGGTCATCGACTGGCTTCGCGCGGCCATAATGCCGCGTGCCAGATGTTGCTGATTCACGTGAGAAATTTCGTGCGCGAGCACGCCGGAAAATTCAGATTCGGTTCTGGCCGCAAGTAGCAGGCCCGTGTTAACCCCGACGTAGCCACCAAAAGTAGCAAAGGCGTTGATCTGTCGATCGCGCAATACGAAGAAGGTGAAGCGCCCGGTCGGGTTCTGACTCGCCGACACCAGACGTTGTCCAACGCGATTTACATAGCCGGCAATTTCCGGATCATCGATATAGGCGGGATCGCGTAATCGGATTTCATTGTAGAAACCCTCACCGATACGGCGCTGCATCTGTGGCGTCAAAATATCCTGCGATGCGTCACCTAACTCCGGTAGTTCGTTGGCAATTACCACGCCACTTTGCGTCATGAGGACGCAAATCAGTGCGCCTGCAAGGGTGCGTCTCAATCTTTGCATACCGAATGATAGCCCACCTGGCAGCCATTGCGTTTCGTTGCGAGAATGAAAAAGCCCGCCTTGCGGCGGGCTTTTTCTTGATGGGGTTCTGTCACAAGGACATCGCCCACATCCGCATTTAAGCGCGGCCGATGTTAGCGGCTTGCTTACCCTTCGGGCCGTCGACCACATCGAAGGAGACGCGTTCGCCTTCCTTCAGGGTCTTAAAACCATTCATGGTGATTGCGGAGAAATGGGCGAAAAGATCTTCACCGCCGCCATCCGGCGTGATGAAACCAAAACCCTTTGCGTCATTGAACCATTTGACGGTACCTAATGCCATTTTACTGCTTCCTTCCGGTCGTACTGACCTCTTTACACTTATTTCAGAACGTAGCACACAGGGTGCGCCCACACTCCTCCCTGTACCGGATTTCCGGTATGTGCCTTTTTTACGCGATGTTTTACTTACCGTCAACCAATTTTTACAACTTTTTATGCTGCGGTGCACGCCCCTATCTTCTGGATTCCACAGGGTTTTTCAAGAAGGCATTGAAGAATTAACGGGCAGGCCTTACATTCTTGCCATGGCCGCCCATCGCAAAACCCAGGAAGGTACCGCGCTCCTCGAGCGAGAAGACACCCGGGTTCGCCCGCCACCGCTGTACCAGGTGCTGCTGTTGAATGACGACTTTACCCCCATGGATTTCGTCATCCACGTGTTGCAACAGATCTTCCGGATGGACCATGATCGCGCAACGCGTATCATGCTTGAAGTGCATAACGAGGGTCGGGGTATCTGCGGGATTTTCACGCGCGATATCGCCGCCAGCAAGGTGGAACAAGTGACCAATCTGGCCCGGGAGCATCAGCACCCGCTGGTCTGTGTGATGGAGGAAGCCCCATGATTGCCCAGGAACTTGAAGTCAGCTTGCACACGGCCTTCGTCGAAGCCCGGCAGAAACGGCACGAATTCATCACGGTCGAGCACCTCCTGCTCGCGCTCATCGACAACCCCACCGCATCGGATGCTTTGCGCGCCTGCGGTTCACAGCTTGAAGCACTTCGACTGGAGCTCACGCGCTTTGTCGAAGAGCACACACCGGTCGTCGAGGAAGGCAATGAGGTTGAGACACAACCCACGCTCGGTTTTCAGCGTGTGATCCAGCGCGCGATCCTGCACGTGCAATCTTCCGGGAAGAAAGAGGTCACCGGCGCCAATGTCCTCGTGGCCATTTTTGGCGAAAAGGACTCGCATGCCGTCTACTTTTTGCAAAAGCAGAATATTTCGCGCCTGGATCTGGTCAATTACATCTCGCATGGCATTTCGAAAGTGCCGCGTGATAGCGCCAAGTCCCAGGGCGATGATGGCGACGCCGAGAATAGCGAAAAAGCCCAGAATGGGCCTCTAGAGCAGTACACCATCAACCTCAACGTGCTGGCGCAACAAGGCAAGATCGACCCCCTGATCGGCCGCGACCGCGAGCTCGAGCGTGTCGTTCAAATTCTCTGCCGCCGTCGCAAGAACAACCCGCTGCTGGTCGGTGAAGCCGGCGTCGGCAAAACAGCCATCGCTGAAGGCCTGGCCCGTCGCATTGTCGACAAAGATGTGCCCGACGTGCTGGCCGAAGCCACCGTGTACTCGCTGGACATGGGTGCCCTCCTTGCTGGTACCAAATACCGCGGCGACTTCGAACAACGTCTGAAGGGCGTATTAAAAGCGCTGAAGGACAACCCGCATGGCGTACTCTTTATTGACGAAATCCACACCCTGATCGGCGCCGGCTCTGCCTCCGGTGGCACACTAGATGCCTCCAACCTGCTCAAACCTGCGCTAGCGAATGGTCAACTGCGCTGCATCGGCGCAACAACCTTCGTGGAATATCGCGGCATCTTCGAAAAAGATTCGGCACTATCGCGTCGGTTCCAGAAGGTGGACGTCAACGAACCTTCTGTGGCCGAAACGATCGAAATCCTTAAAGGGCTCAAATCGCGTTTTGAGTCACACCACAGCATTAAATACACGGCCTCCGCATTAACCACCGCGGCTGAGCTGGCGGCGCGCCACATCACGGATCGTCATCTACCTGACAAGGCGATTGATGTGATCGATGAGGCCGGTGCTGCACAACGCATTCTGCCCAAGAGCAAACAGAAAAAAGTGGTCGGCAAACACGAGATCGAAGAAATTGTCTCGCGGATCGCCCGCATTCCACCTTCCCACGTTTCTAACGACGACAAGCGCGCGCTGAAAAATCTCGATCGCGACCTCAAGGCGGTGGTCTTCGGCCAAGACAATGCGATTGATGCGCTGGCCCGAGCCATCAAAATGGCCCGCTCCGGCCTCGGGCACCCTGGTAAGCCCATTGGCGCATTTCTATTCTCTGGCCCCACCGGCGTCGGTAAAACAGAAGTTGCCAAACAACTGGCCTACTGCCTGGGCATCGAGTTGCTCCGGTTTGATATGTCTGAGTACATGGAGCGCCATGCCGTGTCTCGGCTGATCGGCGCGCCACCGGGCTATGTCGGTTTCGAACAGGGTGGCCTACTGACCGAAGCGATTAACAAGAAGCCGTATTGCGTCCTGCTACTCGACGAAATCGAAAAAGCGCATCCGGACATCTACAACGTACTGCTCCAAGTGATGGATCACGGCACACTGACCGATAACAACGGTCGCAAGGCGGACTTCCGCAACGTTGTGATCATCCTCACCACCAATGCCGGCCAGGAAACGCTGAACAAGTCTGTCATGGGCTTTACCGCCAAGAAACAGGTTGGTGACGAAATGGAGGAGATCAAACGGGTCTTCACGCCGGAGTTCCGCAACCGCCTCGATTCGGTGATTTCCTTCAAGCCACTCGATCACGAAATCATTCTGCGTGTTGTCGACAAATTCCTCATGCAGTTGGAAGAGCAACTCCACGAGAAAAAGGTCGAAGTGACTTTCACAGATGCGCTGAAGGAATATCTGGCTGACCATGGTTTCGACCCGCTCATGGGCGCTCGTCCGATGGCACGTCTGATTCAGGACACGATCCGTGCCGCACTGGCCGACGAGCTACTCTTCGGGCAATTGGCACACGGCGGCCATGTCACGGTTGACATCGACAAGGATGGCAAGGTGCAACTGCATTTCGCGGATAATCCGAACAAAGATACGCAAGACCGAGAACCCATACCAGCGTAGTTTTCAGGAACACACATGACCGCACTGCTCACGACAGACCTTCTCGATAGCCACGAAGCCCTCATCGCGCAGGAACAACTGCGCGTCGTCACGCCCATGTTTCAGCGTTATGGTGGAAAACCAGCCTTTGCCGGTACCGTGGTGACGCTCAAATTCTTCGAAGACAATTCACTCGTGCGCCCTTTACTCAGCGAACCGGGCAAGGGCAAAGTTCTGGTGATTGATGCTGGCGGCAGTCTACGTTGCGCCGTGCTCGGCGATCAGCTGGCGGATCTCGCGGTCAAAAACGACTGGGAAGGCGTGATCGTTTATGGTTGTATCCGTGATAGCGCGGCCGTCAACGCATTGCCGCTCGGGGTGCGCGCACTGAATACACACCCCCAGAGAACCGCAAAGAAAAATACCGGCGAGCGGGATGTGCCCGTCACCTTTGGTGGCGTCACGATCAAACCGGGTGAATGGCTTTGTGCCGATGAGGACGGTGTCATCGTCTCGACATACCCCCTCGTCTAAAAACCATACCCCCCTGAAAAACCGGCCAGTTAGGCCGGTTTTTTTATGTGCTGACGCACACCAACCTGACAGCATTTGTTTTATTAAACCCGCATCATATTGATTTAATGAGGAATTGTTGATTCTTATGTCTTATATAAGAGTTATTGCGCTTGCAACAAAACGCGTATATAGTCATCCCATGCCGTAACGCGTGGCACCGCCAGGTCGACCACGCCTCAGCAAACTTCTCATGCGAACTCTCCCCTCTGAAGGAATCAACATGGCAACTCGTGAACAGCAAATCGCCGCCCTGGAAAAAGACTGGGCAGAAAACCCCCGCTGGAAAGGCGTTAAGCGCGGTTACACCGCTGCTGACGTCGTCCGTCTGCGCGGCTCCCTGCAGCCGGAATACACTCTGGCCCAACGCGGTGCCAAGGTTCTGTGGGACAAAGTGAACGGCGGCGCCAAGAAGGGCTACGTCAATGCTTTCGGCGCCATCACCGCCGGTCAAGCCATGCAACAGGCCAAGGCTGGTCTGGAAGCTGTGTACCTGTCGGGCTGGCAGGTTGCCGCCGACGGCAACACCTCGGAAACGATGTACCCGGATCAGTCGCTGTATGCCTACGACTCGGTGCCGACCATGGTTCGCCGCATCAACAACACTTTTAAGCGCGCTGACGAAATTCAGTGGTCGCGTGGTGTTAACCCGGGCGACAAGGAATTCATCGACTACTTCCTGCCGATCGTTGCTGACGCTGAAGCCGGTTTCGGTGGCGTTCTGAATGCCTTCGAACTGATGAAGAACATGATCGCAGCCGGTGCTGCAGGCGTTCACTTCGAAGACCAGCTGGCTGCCGCCAAGAAGTGTGGTCACATGGGTGGCAAGGTTCTGGTGCCGACCCGTGAAGCCATCGAAAAGCTGATCTCGGCTCGTTTCGCTGCTGACGTGATGGGCGTGCCGACACTGATTCTGGCACGTACCGATGCTGAAGCTGCCAACCTGATCACTTCTGACTACGACGAGAACGACAAGCCATTCCTGACCGGTGAGCGCACGCAAGAAGGCTTCTACCGCGTCAAGAACGGTCTCGAGCAATCGATCAGCCGTGGCGTTGCTTACGCACCGTACGCTGACCTGGTCTGGTGTGAAACTGGCGTGCCCGATATCGGCTTCGCCCGCGAATTCGCACAAGCCGTTCTGGCATCCTGCCCGGGCAAGCTGCTGTCGTATAACTGCTCGCCGTCGTTCAACTGGAAGAAGAACCTGGATGACGCGACCATCGCCAAGTTCCAGAAAGAGCTGGGCGCCATGGGCTACAAGTTCCAGTTCATCACGCTGGCAGGCTTCCACGCGCTGAACTACTCGATGTTCAACCTGGCTCACGGCTATGCACGCAACCAGATGACGGCCTTCGTCGAGCTGCAGGAAGCGGAATTCGCCGCTGCAGAAAAAGGCTTCACCGCCGTGAAGCATCAGCGCGAAGTCGGCACC
>CALKUR010000144.1 GCA_937996725.1 uncultured Dechloromonas sp.
CTTGCGTTTGCTTGAACCAATGCTTATAGCAATGGTCGGCGACCATGAAACCGCTGTTGTGATCGCCCCCTAGCGGGTGAACCTGATGCGGCGCGTTGTCGGCCTCACTGAACCCAGGTTCAGAGCCACCTAGGCATTGTTGCGCTCGCGCGGGGCACCCTCATCCATCTGCTTTTGAATGGCGTGCTGCCCAGCCAGCAAGTGCGCGCGCATGGCGGCTTCGGCACCTTCGGCATCACGATCCAGCATGGCGGCCAGAATGAGTCGATGCTCCGCCAGCGAGGATCCCAAACGACCGACACGCGACAGCGAATTGAGCCGCGATAGTTTTAATACCTTGCGCAGGTCATTGATGATCTGAATGAGCCAGCGGTTGCCGGCCTGTTCCTGCACGAGACGGTGGAACTCCTGATTCACTTCGAAGAACTGACGAATCTCGTCGGCTGCGGCGGCCCGCTCCAGGGCATCGTGACAATGCTGTAGCTGTATCGCGGCGGCATCGGTCAAACGGCGTGTGGCCTCGTAGGCACAGCGGCCTTCGAGCATGGCCAGGACCGGGTAAATCTCTGAGGCGTCCTCTTTAGAGATCTCGGCGACATAGCAACCACGACGAGGTTTGAGGGTGACGAGACCCTCGGCAGCCAGCACTTTGAGGGCTTCGCGTAGCGGCGTCCGGGAGATGCCGTAACGGGCGACCAAGGACAGTTCGTCGATCCATTCGCCCGGTTGCAGCACATGGTCGAAAATCTCCTCGCGCAGGCGGTCCGCCACCTCTTCATAAAGTGCTGCGGAAACAATGGGTTGCGATGCCTTTGGCGAACGCTTTTTGGCGGGTTTTGGCGAAGTTGCGCCCATAATTATGAATAACGTATGATTCGGTTATCGACGTGGCTGACTGCCCGTAGTCTGCCATAGTTTGTTGTTTTCACTGAAGTCGCCCTCCCGACCAGGAAGGGCGTGGTCGCGTCTTCGCGGCATTTTGCATTGCAACTATCCGTTTCCGAGTGAGGTTCGTCATGAGCAATTCGAACAAAGCCACCCCTGAAGCCATCGAGGCTTGGAAAAAGGCCGCCGCCAAACAATCGCCGGACGGCGATCTGGGTCGCCTGGATTGGCACACCCCCGAAGGCCTGACGGTCAAACCCCTCTACACCAAAGCTGATACCGAAAGCCTGCAACATACCGACACGCTACCGGGCTTTGCCCCGTTCCTGCGCGGCCCACAGCCGACGATGTATGCCGTGAAGCCATGGACGATTCGCCAGTACGCCGGCTTCTCCACTGCCGAGGCCTCCAACGCGTTCTACCGCAAGGCGCTGGCCGCCGGTGGTCAGGGCGTATCGGTCGCTTTCGACCTGGCAACGCACCGCGGTTACGACTCGGATAACGCCCGCGTAGTCGGCGACGTCGGCAAGGCCGGCGTGGCGATCGACTCGGTCGAAGATATGAAGATCCTGTTCGACGGCATTCCGCTCGACAAGATTTCGGTCTCCATGACCATGAACGGCGCGGTGCTGCCGATTCTGGCCGGCTACATTGTGGCCGCCGAAGAACAAGGCGTACCGCAGGACAAACTGTCCGGCACGATCCAGAACGACATCCTCAAGGAGTTCATGGTTCGTAACACCTATATTTATCCGCCGACCCCGTCGATGAAGATTATTTCGGACATCTTCGGCTACACGGCACAGCACATGCCGAAGTTCAACTCGATTTCGATCTCGGGTTATCACATTCAGGAAGCCGGTGCGAACCAGGCCATCGAGCTGGCGTTCACGCTGGCCGATGGCCGCGAGTACGTACGCACCGGTATCGCCTCGGGTCTGGACGTCGACGCCTTCGCCGGTCGTCTGTCGTTCTTCTGGGCGGTGGGCATGAATTTCTATCTGGAAATCGCCAAGATGCGCGCCGCGCGTCTGTTGTGGCACCGCGTGATGTCGCAGTTCAACCCGAAGAACGCCAAGTCGTTGATGCTGCGTACCCACTCGCAGACCTCGGGCTGGTCACTGACCGAGCAGGATCCGTACAACAACGTCGTGCGTACGACGATTGAAGCGCTGGCCGCCGTGTTCGGCGGTACGCAGTCGCTGCACACCAATGCGCTGGACGAAGCCATCGCGCTGCCGACCGAGTTCTCGGCGCGTATCGCCCGTAACACCCAGCTGATCATTCAGGAAGAAACCCACATCACCAGCGTGATCGATCCGTGGGCTGGTTCCTACATGATGGAAAAGCTCACGCAGGATATGGCCGACAAGGCCTGGGCCATCATGGAAGAAATCGAAGCCATGGGCGGCATGACCAAGGCCGTGGAATCGGGCTGGGCCAAGATGCAGGTCGAAACCTGTGCCGCCGAAAAGCAGGCGCGCATCGACTCGGGCAAGGACGTCATCGTTGGCGTCAACAAGTACAAGCTGGCGAAGGAAGACGACATCGACATTCTCGATATTGACAACCACGCCGTGCGTGAAGCCCAGGTTGCCCGTCTGCAGAAGATCCGCGCTACCCGTGACAGCAAGGCCGTTGAAGCCGCACTGAACGCGCTCACCGAATGCGCCAAGAGCGGCCAAGGCAACCTGCTCGATCTGGCGGTGAAGGCCATCCGCCTGCGTGCCACAGTCGGCGAAGTTTCCGATGCGCTGGAAACGGTCTTCGGTCGTTTCCGCGCCAACAATCAAACCATTTCCGGTGTGTACGGAGGCGTTGTGCAAGGTCAGGACAGCTGGGAAGAAATCAAGCAGGACATCGAGAATTTCGTTAAAGAACAAGGCCGCCGCCCGCGCATCATGATTGCCAAGCTGGGTCAGGATGGTCACGATCGCGGTGCCAAAGTGGTGGCCACGGCCTTCGCCGATCTGGGCTTCGACATCGATATGGGTCCGCTGTTCCAAACGCCAGAAGAAGCTGCCCGCCAAGCGATTGAAAACGATGTGCACGCGATCGGTGTCTCGTCGCTGGCCGCTGGCCACAAGACGCTGCTGCCGGCGCTGGTGAAGGCCCTCAAGGATCAAGGTTCAGACGACATCATCGTGTTTGCCGGCGGCGTGATTCCGGCGCAGGACTACGACACGCTCTACAAGGCTGGCGCTAAGGCCATCTTCGGCCCGGGCACCCGCATTGAGGATTCGGCCCGCACCGTGCTGGGCGAGATCCGCAAGGCTCAAGCCAAGTAAGCCCCTTTCACGGCGTATGAACACGATGTCACCCGCAGAAGCCGCCACACTCACCGACGCCGATCAGGCGTTGGTGGATGGCGTGCTCGCGGGCGAGCGCCGGGCGCTGGCCAAAGCCATTACGCTGATTGAATCGACACGCGACGATCATCAGGCCCGAGCACAACAGGTGCTGAACGCGCTGCTGCCAAAAACCGGCAACGCGATTCGCATCGGTATCTCGGGCGTGCCGGGTGCCGGCAAGTCGACCTTTATCGAAGCGCTGGGCATGTGGCTCATTAAAAAAGGTCACAAACTCGCCGTGCTCGCGGTGGATCCATCCTCCAGCGTTTCGGGCGGTTCGATCTTGGGCGATAAAACCCGCATGGAACAGTTGTCGGCGCGTGAAGAAGCCTTCATCCGCCCGAGCCCATCATCCGGTTCGCTCGGCGGCGTCGCCGAAAAGACCCGCGAAGCGATGCTGCTCTGCGAAGCCTCCGGCTACGACGTGATCATTATCGAAACAGTCGGTGTCGGCCAATCGGAAACGACCGTCGCCGGCATGGTCGATATGTTCTGCCTACTGCAATTACCGAACGCTGGTGATGATTTGCAGGCGATCAAAAAAGGTATCGTCGAGATCGCCGATCTGGTGATCATCAATAAAGCCGATATCGATCCCCGTGCTGCGGCCGTCACTGCAGCGCAGTGGAAAAATGCCCTGAGCCTGCTGCGCCCGACCAGCCCGAACTGGCAACCACCGGTGATTGCGCTAAGCGCCCTGCATCACGACGGCATCGAAAAATTCTGGGAAGCGATCGACAACTACCGCAACGCTTTACTGCCGACCGGTGAGTTTGATGCACGCCGCCGCCATCAGGCCCAGGCCTGGATGTGGAGCCTGATCGATTCGGGCCTGCGTCGCGCCTTTCACGCGAACCCGACCGTCGTCGCCAACCTGCCCGCCATTCGGCAGGCGGTCGATCAAGCACGCCAGACACCGGCCTCGGCTGCGCGTCAGCTACTCGGCGCCTTTTTAGGCTCACCTTTTGCTCAAACATCGCCAACGACCCATGGTCTTGGCACGTAACTGGATATCACCTGAGGAGTTCCACTATGCATGACATCGTTCATCAGCTCGAACAGAAGCGCGAACAGGCGCGTCTGGGCGGCGGCCAGAAGCGTATCGACGCACAGCATGCCAAAGGCAAACTGACCGCCCGCGAACGCATCGAACTGTTCCTGGATCCGGAATCGTTTGAAGAGTGGGACATGTTCAAGGAGCACCGCTGTACCGATTTCGGCATGGAGAAACAGTCGCTGCCGGGCGATGGCGTGGTGACCGGTTACGGTACCGTCAATGGCCGTCTGGTCTTCGTGTTCTCGCAAGACTTCACCGTGCTCGGCGGTTCGCTGTCGGAAACGCACGCTGAGAAGATCTGCAAGATCATGGATCAGGCCATGAAAGTCGGCGCGCCGGTCATCGGCCTCAACGACTCGGGTGGCGCTCGTATTCAGGAAGGCGTGGCCGCGCTGGGTGGCTATGCCGAAGTGTTCCAGCGCAACGTCATGGCCTCGGGCGTGATCCCGCAGATCTCGATGATCATGGGCCCCTGTGCCGGTGGTGCCGTTTATTCGCCATCGATGACCGACTTCATCTTCATGGTGAAAGACAGCTCGTACATGTTCGTGACCGGGCCGGAAGTCGTGAAGACCGTGACCCACGAAGAAGTGACCGCTGAAGAGCTCGGCGGCGCCGTGACCCACACCAGCAAGTCGGGCGTCGCCGATCTGGCCTTCGAGAACGATGTCGAAGCCCTGCTCATGCTGCGCCGACTCATCAACTTCCTGCCGTCGAGCAATAAAGAGAAGCCGCCGGTGCAACCGACACTGGACAGCGCCAACCGCGTCGATTTCTCGCTTGATACGTTGGTGCCGGCTAATCCAAACCAACCATACGACATGAAGGAACTGATCATCAAAACCGTTGATGACTGTGACTTCTTCGAAATCCAGCCGGACTACGCCAAAAACATCATCGTCGGCTTCGGCCGCATGGAAGGCCGTACTGTCGGTATCGTCGCCAACCAGCCGCTGGTGCTGGCCGGCTGTCTGGACATCAAGTCGTCGATCAAGGCTGCCCGCTTTGTCCGTTTCTGTGATGCCTTCAATATTCCCGTCGTGACCTTCGTCGACGTACCGGGCTTTATGCCGGGTACCTCGCAGGAATACGGCGGCATTATCAAACACGGTGCCAAGCTACTGTATGCGTACGCCGAATGTACCGTGCCGAAGGTGACCGTGATTACCCGTAAAGCCTACGGTGGCGCTTACGACGTGATGAGCTCGAAGCACCTGCGTGGCGATGTTAACTTCGCCTGGCCATCCGCTGAAATTGCTGTGATGGGTCCAAAGGGTGCCGTGGAAATCATCTTCCGCGAAGAAAAGAACGATCCCGCCAAGCTGGCTGAGCGCGAAGCCGAATACAAGACTAAGTTCGCCAACCCGTTCGTGGCCGGTGCACGTGGCTTTATCGACGACGTGATCATGCCAAACGAAACCCGCAAGCGCATCTGCCGCTCGCTGGCCATGCTTAAAGACAAAGACATCCAGAATCCGTGGCGCAAGCACGGCAATATTCCGCTTTGATCGCCCCGGGAGATAAAAACATGTTCAAGAAAATCCTGATTGCCAACCGCGGTGAAATCGCCTGCCGCGTTATCAAGACTGCCCGCAAGATGGGCATCAAAACGGTTGCCGTGTATTCGGAAGCTGATGCTTCGGCACGTCACGTTGAGCTCGCCGACGAAGCCGTCTGCATCGGTCCGGCCGCCTCGAAAGAGTCGTACCTGGTTATCGACAAGATCATTGCCGCCTGTAAGCAGACCGGCGCTGAAGCGGTGCATCCGGGTTACGGTTTCCTCTCGGAAAACGCCGAGTTTGGTAAGAAGCTCGAAGCCAACGGCATCGTCTTTATCGGCCCGAAGGTCTACGCACTGGAATCGATGGGCGACAAAATCGCCTCGAAGAAGCTGGCCAACGAGGCCAAGGTCAACACCATTCCGGGCTATAACGACCCGATCGACACGCCGGAGCAAGCCGTTGAAATCGCTAAGGGTATCGGTTACCCGGTGATGATCAAAGCGTCGGCCGGCGGTGGCGGCAAGGGTCTGCGCGTTGCCTTCGACGACAAGGAAGCCTACGAAGGTTTCGCCTCGTGCAAGAGCGAGGCCAAGAATGCCTTCGGTGATGACCGCGTCTTTATCGAAAAGTTCGTCGAAGAACCGCGCCATATCGAAATTCAGGTGCTGGGCGATTCGCACGGCAACGTGGTGTACCTGAACGAGCGTGATTGCTCGATTCAGCGCCGTCACCAAAAAGTCATCGAAGAAGCACCGTCACCCTTCATCGATCCGGCGACCCGTAAAGCCATGGGTGAGCAAGCCGTTGCCCTGGCCAAGGCCGTGCAGTATCAATCGGCCGGCACCGTCGAATTCGTCGTCGGCAAAGACAAGTCGTTCTACTTCCTGGAAATGAACACCCGCCTGCAGGTGGAGCACCCGGTGACCGAGCTGATCACCGGCCTCGATCTCGTCGAGCAGATGATTCGCGTTGCCGCCGGCGAAAAACTGGCATTCAAGCAGGAAGATGTGCAACTCAACGGCTGGGCGATGGAGTGTCGCATCAACGCCGAAGACCCATTCCGCGGCTTCCTGCCGTCGACGGGTCGCCTGGTGAAGTTTGCGCCACCGGAAGAGGTGGCCGGTCAGGTTCGCGTCGATACCGGCGTCTACGAAGGCGGCGAGATCTCGATGTACTACGACTCGATGATCGCCAAGCTGATCGTTCATGCCGCAACGCGTGAACAGGCCATCGAGCGCATGCGCGATGCCCTGAATAGCTTCGTCATCCGCGGTATCTCGTCGAATATTCCGTTCCAGGCCGCGCTGATGCAGCACCCGCGCTTCCAGGCCGGTAACTTCACGACCGCGTTTATCGCCGAAGAATATCCGAAAGGCTTCAACGCCAGCGACGTGCCGCATGATGATCCGGCTCTGTTGCTGTCGGTCGCCGCGTTCGTGCACCGTCGCTACATCGACCGCGCCGCCAAGGTGAGCGGTCAGCTGCCTGGTCATGAACTGCAAGTTGGCGATGAATGCGTCGTCATTCGCCAGGGTGAACAACATCCTGTCACGGTCACCGCGGCCGAAGGTGGTTACGACGTGATGTACAAGGGTGAAACCCTGAAAATCCGTTCTGCCTGGAATCTGGGTGAGCCGCTGTTCACCGGTACGGTCAACGGCGAGCCGTTCACGATGCAGGTGGAGCGCCATAAGCTGGACTACCGCCTGTTCCACTGGGGCACTCAGGCAAATCTGAACGTTATGCGTGCCCGCGTTGCTGAAATGCTGGCATTGATGCCCGAAAAAGCTGCACCGGATATGTCGAAGTTCCTGTTGTCGCCAATGCCAGGTCTGCTACGCGAAGTGGCCGTCAAAGTCGGCCAGGACGTCAAAGCCGGGGAAAAGCTGGCCGTCATTGAAGCCATGAAGATGGAAAACATCCTCAAGGCCGAACAGGATGGCAAGGTGAAGAAGGTCTCAGCCGCTGCTGGCGAATCGCTGTCGGTGGATCAGATCATTATCGAGTTCGAATGATCTGAACTGCCTCAATAAAAAACCCGGCCGAGGCCGGGTTTTTTATTACTTCAACTGAAACGGCATCAGCCGGCCAGCTTGGCAAACGCGTCGATGACTTCCTGCGGTGCCTGCACCAGCTCGATCAGCACGCCTTCACCGGCAATCGGAAACTCGTCGTTGGCTTTCGGGTGCATAAAAGTAATGTCGTAACCGGCGGCACCCTTGCGAATGCCCCCTGGGGCAAAGCGCACCCCATTGTTGGTGAGCCAATCCACAGCGACCGGCAGGTTATCGACCCACAGGCCAATATGATTGAGCGGCGTTGCATGCACAGCCGGCTTTTTTTCGGGATCCAGCGGCTGCATCAGATCGACTTCCACCTTGAATGGGCCTTTACCCATGGCAGTGATGTCTTCGTCAACGTTTTCACGTTCAGAAACAAAGTTACCGGTGATTTCCAGACCGAGCATGTCGACCCACAAGGTACGTAGCTTTTCTTTCGAAGGACCACCGATAGCGATTTGCTGGACACCAAGAATTTTGAACGGACGGGGCATCATTACTCCTTGAAACGGTTATACAGGTTGGCGCTGGCTATAGCGATACATCACGACTCCAGCAAGAATCATGGGCAAACTCAACCATTGCCCCATCGACAGGTTGCCGAAGAGCAACCCAAGAAAATCATCTGGCTCCCGACCGAACTCGGCCAAAAAGCGTGCTGCGCCGTAGCCCATCAGAAACACGGCCGAAACGGCCGCCCGCGGCCGCGGCTTGGCGGCATACCACCAGAGCAGCACGAACAGCAGGATGCCTTCGCAGGCGAATTGATAGAGCTGTGAGGGATGGCGCGGAAAATAGTCCGTGCGGGGAAAGATCATGGCCCAGGGCACATCGGTAATACGACCCACCAACTCACCGTTAATAAAATTACCCAGGCGGCCAGCCGCTAGGCCCAGGGGTACCAGCGGCGCAATGAAGTCGGTGACTTCGAAGAACGAGCGCCCATGCTTGCGACCATAAAGCGCCATGGCCAACAATACCCCTAGCAAGCCGCCATGGAAGGACATACCGCCCTGCCAGAGCGCAAAGATCTCCAGAGGATGGTCGAGGTAATAGGCTGGCTTGTAAAACAGTACGTAACCAAGACGCCCGCCGAGGACTACACCCAACGCACCGTAAAACAGCAGGTCGTCGATGGCCTGATTAGTCCAGCCTTGTAATGGCAAGCGCCTAGCATGGAGCCGACCCAGGCTGACGAACAGTACAAACGCAACCAGATACATGAGCCCGTACCAATGCACAGACAGTGGGCCGATGCTGATGGCAATAGGGTCAAACTGGGGGTGCATCAAAGGAGTCATGGCACTCTGCGGGCGGATCAAGCGATAGAATGTCGAAATTATAGGTCAATCACTGACCACATCTGATCGTTCTGCCGACTGTTTTAAGGATTCATCATGCCGCATTATCGTTCCCGTACCTCGACCCATGGCCGCAACATGGCTGGTGCCCGCTCTCTATGGCGTGCAACCGGCATGAAGGACGGCGACTTTGGTAAGCCGATCATTGCCGTGGTGAATTCATTCACCCAATTCGTTCCGGGGCATGTGCATCTGAAAGATCTGGGTCAGCTTGTGGCCAGAGAAATTGAAGCGGCCGGTGGCGTGGCAAAAGAATTCAATACGATCGCTGTGGATGATGGCATTGCCATGGGCCATGGCGGCATGCTGTATTCGCTACCCTCACGCGAACTGATCGCCGACTCGGTGGAATACATGGCCAATGCGCACTGTGCTGACGCGCTGGTCTGTATTTCCAACTGCGACAAGATCACTCCGGGCATGCTGATGGCGGCACTGCGCCTGAACATTCCGGCGATTTTTGTGTCGGGTGGTCCGATGGAGGCCGGCAAGGTCCAAATCGGCGGCAAGGTTATTGCGCTGGATCTCGTGGACGCCATGGTCAAGGCCGCAGACAGCCATTGCTCGGACGAAGAGGTTGAAGCGGTCGAACGCTCGGCTTGCCCAACCTGCGGCTCCTGCTCGGGCATGTTTACGGCCAATTCGATGAACTGCCTAACCGAAGCCTTGGGTCTATCGCTGCCGGGGAATGGCACGGTGGTCGCCACACATGCCGATCGCAAATCGCTGTTCCTGGGTGCAGGTCAGCGCATTGTTGAGCTCTGCAAACGCTACTACGAACAGGATGATGCCTCGGTGCTGCCGCGCAATGTGGCCAACAAGAAGGCATTCGAGAATGCAATGACGCTGGATGTTGCGATGGGTGGTTCGACCAACACCGTGCTGCATATTCTCGCAGCCGCTCAAGAAGCTGGTATCGACTTCACGATGCAAGATATTGATCGCATCTCGCGCCACGTGCCCTGCCTATGCAAGGTGGCACCAATGACAGACAAGTACCACATTGAAGATGTACACCGTGCTGGCGGCATTCTGGGCTTACTCGCAGAGCTTGATCGCGCCGGCCTGATTCATCGCGATACGCCGACCGTTCACAGCACCACCCTGGGCGATGCCATCGATCACTACGATGTGACCAAGACCCAGGATGAGCGCGTGACGACGTTCTTCCGCGCGTCACCCGGCGGCATTCCGACGCAAACGGCGTTTTCGCAGGATCGTCGCTACGATGATCTCGACACAGACCGCGCCAACGGCTGTATTCGCGATCGCGCGCATGCCTATTCGCAGGATGGCGGGCTCGCCGTTCTGTACGGAAATCTGGCTGCCAACGGCTGTATCGTTAAAACCGCTGGTGTCGATGAATCCATTCTCAAGTTCATTGGCAAAGCCCGTGTTTATGAGAGCCAGGAAAGCGCCGTCGAAGGCATCCTCTCCGGTGAAGTCGTCGAGAACGATGTGGTCGTCATCCGCTATGAAGGCCCACAGGGCGGTCCGGGCATGCAGGAAATGCTATACCCGACCTCGTACCTGAAATCGCGCGGCCTCGGCAAAGCCTGTGCGCTCCTGACCGATGGTCGTTTTTCTGGCGGCACCTCCGGCTTATCGATTGGCCACGTCTCACCAGAAGCTGCCAGTGGCGGCTTAATCGGCTTGGTAGAAACTGGCGACACCATTGAGATTGATATCCCGAACCGTCGAATCCACCTCGCAGTCAGCGATGAAGATTTGGCCAAGCGTGATGCCGCGATGTGCGCCCGTGGCGATCAAGCCTGGAAGCCGGTTGCACGTGAGCGTGCAGTGTCTCAAGCACTGAAGGCCTATGCGCTATTCGCCACCTCGGCGGATCGAGGTGCCGTGCGTGATATCAGCCAGGTGGTCCGTAAGGGTTAATAAGAGTGCGGCCCTTGATACACTCAATAAAAAACGGCGCCTAAAGCGCCGTTTTTTATTGAGGCAAAAGAACGCAATCAGTTGCTGTTGGATTTCTTGCCAGCCTGATAGCCTTCGTTGTACTGCTTCTGTTTGCTCTTTTCATAAGCATCATAAGCATAGCCGCCGACCGCACCCACTGCAGCGCCGCCGACCGCACCCCAGATCGGGTTACCACCGGCAATTGCCACAATACCGGCACCCGCTGCTGCACCGATCGCGCCACCCGACAGGGTACGTTGTTGCGTATCGCTCATACCCGAGCAGCCGGTCAAAAATGCAGCCACCACCGGAACAATCATTAATGTCTTTTTCATAACCTTCTACTCCTCAGAATTACTTGCCGCAGGGATGGCGACCACCCAGGAAACGGAGAACTGCTTCGGCAGCCGGGGCGCTGTTGTATTTTGGATTAGCTTCCGTCCAATCAATGAACTCTTGAACAACCTTGTCATTCTTGGCGCCTTGCGGAATGCAAATCTTACTCGGTGCATTCTTTGTACGCGTCACCAGATAGCTGTCGTAGACGCCCTGACCAAAACCACCGCAGTAGCTCTGGCTCTGCGGGCTGGCCTTATCTTTACACAGCGTCACCAACTCCTGCGTGCTGATGACTTTAGTCGTCGGCGTTGGTGCAGCAAAGGCGGTGGCAGAAGCAACGACGGCCGCAGCCATGATCAACGTTTTTTTCACGGGATTTCTCCTTGGGTTTAGAACACCGTCTAACGACGGCACGTGTTAACTCTATGCTCTCTACAGGTTTACGGCAAGCAATCTAGCGTTTGGCCTTTAATGCATCGAGCACGGCCATGGCGGTCATATTGACTACCCGACGCACGGTCGACGACGATGTCAGGATGTGCACCGGCAATGCGGCACCCAACAGAATCGGTCCAATCGTTACCCCGGAACCGCCGATCATCTTGATCAGGTTGTACGAGATATTGGCTGCATCCAGATTAGGCATCACCAGGACATTGGCTTCGCCTTTGAGGGCCGACTCCGGATAAGCATTCAAACGGATCTCTTCCGACAACGCGGAGTCTCCGTGCATTTCGCCATCAACCTCCAGTTCGCCGGAAGACAAGGCCGGCAACAAGGCGGCAGCACGACTCATTTTAAGCGCCGACGCCGACGCCGATGAGCCAAAATTCGAATGCGACAACAGCGCGACTTTGGGGTGTACGCCAAAGCGTTTGACTTCGTCGGCGGCCAGCATCGCAATCTCGGCGATCTGTTCGGCATCCGGGTTTTCATTCACATGCGTATCGGCAATGAAGAGTGAACGGCCCGGTAGCATCAGGTAGTTCATCGCGGCAAAGACGCTCACGCCGGTACGCTTACCGACGACCTCGTTGACGACCTGTAGGTGATCGCCGTATTGACCCAGCACACCGCAGATCATGCCATCGGCGTGGCCCAGCTTCATGAGCATGGCGCCCATCAGCGTGGTATCTCGGCGCATTTCCGACTTGGCAATATCGGGTGTGATGCCACGGCGCGCCATGAGCTTGTGATACGCCGTCCAGCATTCGCGGTAGCGCGGATCGTCCTGCGGGTTCACCAGTTCGAAATCGACACCCGGTTTGATACGCAGGCCGGCGCGCTCGAGGCGCGTCGCCACCACGTCCGGACGACCGATCAGAATCGGTGTGGCCAGCTGCTCTTCCAGAATGACCTGGGTGGCACGCAACACGCGTTCGTCTTCGCCCTCGGCAAACAGGATCCGCTGACGCGGGCCTTCTTTACAGGCCACGAAGACGGCGCGCATGCCGATGCCCGTGTGATACACGAACTCTTTGAGATGCTCGACATACGCATCCATATCGGCGATCGGGCGGCGGGCAACGCCGGAGCTAACCGCCGCTTTGGCGACTGCCGGCGCAATGCGTGTAATGAGTCGTGGATCGAAAGGCTTGGGAATCAGATATTCCGGTCCGAATTGCAGTTCATGGCCGGCGTAGGCCATGGCCACTTCGTCGGAAACTTCCACTTCGGCCAGCTCGGCAATCGCGTACACGCAGGCCAACTTCATTTCTTCCGTAATAGTCGTCGCGCCGACATCGAGTGCACCACGGAAAATAAACGGGAAGCACAGCACGTTATTCACCTGGTTCGGGTAATCCGAACGGCCCGTGGCAATGATGGCGTCCGGGCGGACCTTGCGTGCTTCTTCCGGCATGATTTCCGGCGTTGGGTTGGCCAGCGCGAAAATCAGCGGGTTTTCTTTCATCGGCGGCAGCCATTCGGCCTTAAGTGCGCCGGCGGCGGAAAGCCCCAAGAAAACATCGGCACCGACCAGTGCGTCCTGCAGCGTGCGCGCTTTTGTGTCCTGCGCATACTTGGCTTTGGTCGGCTCCATGTTGGCCTCACGACCCACATAAATGACGCCCTTCGAGTCGCAAACGGTAATGTTTTCGCGCTTGACGCCGATTTCGCACCAGAGATCGAGACACGCAATGGCGGCAGCGCCGGCACCTGACACCACGACACGAATCTTAGCGATATCTTTGTTGATGACCTTAAGGCCGTTAATCAGCGCCGAGGCAGAAATAATCGCGGTGCCGTGCTGGTCGTCATGAAACACCGGGATCTTCATACGCTTCTTGAGCTCGCGCTCAATGTAGAAGCATTCGGGGGCTTTGATGTCTTCTAGGTTGACGCCGCCCAGCGTGGGCTCCAGCGCCGCGATCATCTCGATCAGTTTGTCCGGATCGTTCTCGGCTAATTCGATATCGAACACATCGATACCGGCAAACTTTTTGAACAGGCAACCCTTGCCTTCCATCACCGGCTTGGAGGCCAGCGGGCCAATATTGCCCAAGCCTAGGACCGCCGTACCGTTGGTAACGACGCCAACTAGGTTGGCACGGGCGGTGAGGGTGTCAGCTTCGTCGGGATTCGCTTCGATTTCTTCGCATGCGAAGGCCACACCCGGGGAATAAGCCAGCGCCAAATCGCGCTGATTGGTCAGGCCCTTGGTCGGCGTGACGGAAATCTTTCCGTGCGTGGGGTAGCGGTGGTACTCCAGCGCAGCTGCGCGCAGATCCTTCTCCATATGCTCTCCGGCGATATCCGCGATACTTTGGTCACTGCGGATAAAAATGCCAGCACTTCCGGATCGGTCAACCGCCGACCCCGAATAGCGCCAGCGGGTTGATCTTAAAGATTAAAGCCTGTGGTGCGTGGCGCATTTTCCAGCGGCGGCACGAATGTCTCGAACAGCGTCTCGTGAGAATAAGTCCCCGGCCCGGTGCAATGCACGCGCACAACTTCCATCACGGGACCGGAACCGACCACCGCCATGAGACGACCGCCCAGCGCCAGCTGGTGCAGCAGCGCGTTGGGCACTTCCGGAACTGAACCAGTCAGTACGATGGCATCGTATGGCTCACCGGCTTCGTAACCTTTGAGGCCATCCCCCAGCACCAGTGTGACATTTTCAATGCCCGCTTCGGCCAGATTGGCCTGGGCCTGTGCTTGCAGCACCGGATCAATCTCCAGGCTGGTGACATGCGCACCTTGGGACGCCAGCAAGGCGGTCATATAGCCCGAGCCTGTACCGACCTCCAGAATCTGCGCATCTGGCGCCAACTCCAGTTCCTGCAGCATGCGGGCTTCCATACGCGGCGCCATCATCACGGCATTCGGCGTCAGCGGAATCTCGATGTCGGCAAAGGCTAGCGAACGGTAGTTCTGCGGCACAAACTCTTCCCGACGCACTTCAAACAGCAGATCCAGCACATTCGGATCCAGAACATTCCATGGGCGAATCTGTTGTTCGACCATGTTGAAGCGGGCTTTTTCAGTGTTCATGCGCAGGTTTCCGGCGTAAAAGTTTGGAAAAATGACCGATGACGTCTTCCGCACGATTATACCCGCGCCCTGCCGCCGGGAACATCCTGCAGAAGGCCTCAGTTGCCGGCTTCCGGTTCCGGCGCTTGCGGCTCCGCCAAGGGGCGGCCGCAGCCCTGGCAGAGGCCGCTGTCCGGATCCGCCATGCAGACCCCGACGCAGGGGTACACCACCTCAACATCGATAGGTGGCGAGGGGTCTGACTCAGTAGGTCGGGTCGGTTGCGTCATGATGTCCGCAGTGTAACGCTCCAATGCCACCAACCCAAATCTGGCTCGGATTCGCCCGAAAAATGCCAACGCCATACCCCTTGTGCGATCGGGTCTTTACAGGCAATCTATGGCTGTCGCACCCCGTGCCGCGTGGGTTTGCCGTTTATGCGCCCTGGGCAGCACTTTTTTTGGCTTTTAAGTTTCCGGAGATCACCATGTCGCAGTCCCCTAACCCCGCCGAGGGCGCGGAAGGCAAGAACCCCGCCGAACTGGTTCACGTGTATGCCGAAGTCGCGCAACGCGCTTCCCGCGTTCTGAGCAGCTTCCTGGAGCGCCAGTCTGAAAAGGGTGTGAACACCGCCGGCGAAGAAGTTGGCATTGCCAAGGCCTTTATGGACCTGTCGGCCCGTCTGATGTCGAATCCGTACCAGCTGGCGCAGACCCAGATGAATATGGTGCACAACTATTTCTCGCTATGGCAAAACTCAATGATGCGCATGATGGGCATGAGCGCCGAGCCGACCATGGCACCCGATCGTGCCGACAAGCGTTTCAAAGATGAGGGCTGGCAACAGGATTTCGTATTCGATTTCATCAAGCAGTCGTACCTCATCGCCTCCAAGCACATTCTGGACACCGTCGGCACCGTCGAGGGCATGGATGACAAGCAACGCGAAAAGGTTAACTTTTACACCCGTCAGTATGTCGACGCCCTGTCGCCGAGTAACTTCGCGCTGACAAACCCGGAAGTTTTCCGCGAAACTGTGCGCACCCAGGGCCAAAATCTGGTCAAGGGTTTGAACAACCTGCTGCATGACGTCGAAGCGGGTGACGGCAAGCTACGTATCCGCATGACGGATACCTCGGCTTTCGAGCTGGGCAAAAACGTGGCGACGACCAAGGGCAAGGTTGTATTCCAGAATGATTTATTCCAGCTGATCCATTATGAACCGACCACCAAGCAGCAGTTCGATGTGCCTCTGCTGATCGTCCCGCCCTGGATCAACAAGTTCTATATCCTCGATCTGCGCGAGAAGAACTCGTTCGTGAAGTGGACGACCGACCAAGGTCACTCTACCTTCATCATCAGCTGGCTGAACCCAGACGAGAAGCACGCCGACCTGAACTTCCAAGACTATATGCTGGAAGGCTCGCTGGCCGCGATCAACGCCGTCGAACAGGCAACCGGCAGCAAGAAGATCAACACTGCCGGTTACTGTCTGGGCGGTACGCTACTGATGTCGACACTGGCTTACATGGCCGCCAAGAAGGATAACCGCGTCAACTCGGCGACCTTCTTTACGACCATGCTGGACTTCACCGATCCGGGCGAACTGGGTGTCTTCATCGACGAAGCCAGCATCGCCACCATCGAGAAGAAGATGGAAAA
>CALKUR010000145.1 GCA_937996725.1 uncultured Dechloromonas sp.
GCCATCTGGGATAAGGCAGAGACTGCTCTGCGTGGAGCATTAAAAGCATCTGGACAAACCTGGGAAGAGTTGCCCGGTGAGGGTGCCTTCTATGGACCCAAGATTGAGTATCACCTGAAGGACTCCATTGGGCGCTCATGGCAGTGCGGCACCATGCAGGTCGATTTCTCGATGCCGGGCCGTCTGGGTGCCGAATATGTGGCCGAAGATAACAGCCGCAAGGTGCCGGTCATGCTGCACCGGGCGATTCTGGGCTCATTAGAGCGATTTATCGGGATTTTGATCGAAAACCACTCGGGCGCGCTGCCCACCTGGCTATCGCCAGTCCAGGCTGTGGTGCTCAATATCTCGGAAAAACAGGCCGATTACGCCCAGGATGTGGTGAATCAGCTACACGCGGCCGGTTTCCGGGCCGAAGCTGATTTGCGTAATGAGAAAATTACCTATAAAATTCGGGAACATAGCGTTAACCGGCTGCCTTACCAACTTGTCGTTGGCGACAAGGAAAAAGAAGCCGGTCTCGTGGCCGTGCGTACCCGTGGGGGTCAGGATCTGGGGCAGATGTCTGTCGCAGAACTGATTGAGCGTCTCAAAGCAGACGTTGCAGCCTACCGGTAAGCGCGGTTCGTTTTTTTATTGAATCAAGGAGTACAGGTCATAGCTCTTCCGAAGTCGAACCGCCTCAATGAGGAAATCACCGCGCCGCAGGTACGCCTGCTCGGCCCCGAAGGCGAACAGCTGGGTGTGGTTTCCATTCGCGATGCGCTCGCGCAGGCTGAAGAAGCCGAACTGGATCTGGTAGAAATTGCACCGACGGCTGAACCGCCGGTTTGTCGCATCATGGACATCGGCAAGTTCAAGTACCAGGAAGCTAAGCGTCAGCATGAAGCCAAGCTGAAGCAAAAGCAGATCCAGATCAAGGAAGTAAAGCTGCGTCCCGGTACCGACGAAAACGATTACCAGATCAAGATGCGCAACATGGTGCGTTTCTTGGGCGAAGGCGACAAGGTCAAAGTGACCCTGCGTTTCCGGGGTCGTGAAATGTCGCATCAGGAGTTCGGGATGCGTCAGCTGGAACGTGTGAAGGCGGATCTGGAAGAAATCGGTGTTGTTGAACAAATGCCGAAGATGGAAGGTCGTCAGATGGTGATGGTGATTGCTCCGGTGAAGAAAGTCCCGGCAACCGCCAAGCCGAAGGCGAAAGAAGAACAAACGGAAACGGCTGCGGCATAAGCGGTAGCGGTTTTCAGCAGGATTGATCGGGTTGTGCAAACAACCGGGTCATTACAAGTGGCATCGGGTCAAAAAGAACTTCCGTCGGAAGTCACCTGGTGACATGACATAAAGGAGCATATAAATGCCCAAGATGAAGACGAAGAGCGGCGCAGCCAAGCGTTTCCGCGTTCGTGGCAGCGGCAGCATCAAGCGCGGCCACGCATTCAAGCGCCACATCCTGACCAAGAAGACGACCAAGTCCAAGCGTCAGCTGCGTGGTCCGGAAACCGTTAATGCCTCGGATGTTGCAGCAGTCCGAGCCATGCTGCCCTACGCATAAGGAGAATAAACAATGCCTCGCGTAAAACGTGGTGTAACAGCACGCGCTCGTCACCAAAAAATTCTGAAGCTGGCCAAGGGTTACCGCGGCCGTCGTAAAAACGTCTACCGTATCGCCAAGCAGGCGGTGATGAAGGCCGGTCAATATCAGTACCGTGACCGTCGTCAACGCAAGCGTCAATTCCGCACTCTGTGGATTGCACGTATCAATGCTGCTTCGCGTGAACTGGGTCTGACCTACAGCCGTTTCATGAATGGTCTGAAGAAAGCTTCGATCGAAGTCGATCGTAAGGTTCTGGCTGACCTGGCTGTGTTCGACAAGCCGGCATTTGCCCAACTGGCGACTCAAGCCAAGGCAAGCCTCGGCCTGTAATCACAGACCGATCCGAAAAAGGAGGCGGTAAGCCTCCTTTTTTTTCGGATCATTGGCAAAGTACAGTGTCGGATAAACCACTGTATTTTGCCGATGTTCTGCAAGTATTTATCTGAGGTTGACTATGTCATCGTTGAACCCTGAAGCCCTTTTGTCCGAGCTGTCGGAAGCGCTGGCCACCGTTAAGGACGGTGATGCCCTGGAAGTGACTAAGGCGCGTTATCTGGGCAAGAGCGGCATCGTGACCGAAGCACTCAAAGGGCTCGTCAACCTGCCCGTCGAAGAACGGAAAGACGCCGGCGGCAAGATCAACAAGATCAAAGCGCAGATGGAAGCCGCTATCAACGCCCGTCGTGATGCACTGAAAGAGGAACAGCTCGCCGCCCGTTTGGCTGAAGAGGCGCTCGACGTGACACTGCCAGGACGTGGTGTTCAACGTGGCGGCCTTCACCCGGTCACGCGTAGCCTGCAACGCATTGAGGGGCTATTTGCCTCGATGGGTTTCTCGGTGGCCGAAGGCCCGGAGATCGAAACCGATTACTTCAACTTCACCGCACTCAATACGCCGGATGATCACCCCGCGCGTTCGATGCACGACACCTTCTACCTGAAGGATGCACAGGGTAACGTACAGTCAGACGTACTGTTGCGTACGCATACCAGCCCCATCCAGGCGCGTTACATGCAGAATCATGTGAAAGCACATGGTGGTAACGAAGGCATGCCCGAGATCCGCATCATTGCGCCGGGCCGTGTGTATCGCGTCGATTCCGATGCCACCCACTCGCCGATGTTCCATCAGGTCGAAGGCCTGTGGGTCGGTGAGCATGTGACTTTTGCGGGTCTTAAGGGCGTGATGATCGACTTCTTGCATCAGTTCTTTGAAACCGACGATCTCAAGGTACGCTTCCGCCCGTCGTTTTTCCCATTCACTGAGCCCTCCGCCGAAATCGACGTGGCTTTTGGTGACGGTCCGCTCAAAGGCCGTTGGCTGGAAGTGGCCGGTTGCGGCATGGTGCACCCGAATGTGCTGGCTGAAGCCGGTATCGACCCGGAGCGCTACGTGGGTTTTGCTTTCGGCATGGGGCCAGACCGCCTGACCATGCTGCGTTATGGCATCAACGATCTGCGCCTCTTCTTTGAAGGCGACATCCGTTTCCTGAATCAGTTCGCTGCCTGAGTGGCGCGTCGTTAGTTTTAGCGAAAGACTTCAAGCATGAAATTCTCGGAATCCTGGCTTCGTCAGTTCGTCAATCCGGATCTCTCCTCCGAAGCATTGGCCGAACTGCTCACCATGGCTGGTCTGGAAGTAGAAGAACGTGGTCCGGTAGCACCACCGTTTAACAACGTGGTCGTCGGCCATGTGCTTTCCGTCACCAAACACCCGGATGCCGATCGTCTGAATGTCTGTGAAGTCGATGCGGGCGAGGGCGCACCGCGTCAGATCGTGTGTGGTGCCAGCAATGTCGCGGTCGGTCTCAACGTGCCATGCGCGCTGCCGGGTGCTGTGCTACCAGGCGACTTCAAAATTAAAGAAGCCAAAGTCCGCGGTGTGCCCTCGGCCGGCATGCTGTGTGCCGCCGTTGAATTGGGCATGGCCAAAGAAAGCGACGGCCTGATGATTCTAGCCGCCGATGCTAAACCGGGCACATCGCTGCGCGAACTGCTGGGGCTCGACGATATTTGTATCGAGCTCAAGCTGACGCCAAACCGTCCAGATTGTCTGGGCCTGTTGGGCCTCGCGCGTGAAGTTTCGGCGTTGACCAATACGCCGGTGAAGGCACCCGACATCAAAGCCGTTGCACCAACACACGATCAAACGCTGCCAGTGAGCATTGAAGCCGCTGACCTGTGCGGCCGCTTCACGGGCCGCATCATCAAGGGCGTGAACGCCCAAGCCAAAACCCCGGCCTGGATGATGCAGGCGCTGGAGCGCTGTGGTCTGCGTTCGATCAGCGCGTTGGTCGATATTTCTAATTACGTGATGCTGGAACTCAATCGCCCGAATCACGTGTTCGATCTGAACAGTGTGCAGGGTGGTCTTACTGTGCGTTGGGCTAAGCCAGAAGAAAAGCTCACACTGCTCGGCGGCAACGAGGTGACGCTGGATAAACGCTATGGCGTGATTACCGATGCTCAGGGTGCTATCAGCCTCGCTGGCATCATGGGCGGTGAGCGCACGGCGTGCACCGACAATACGACCGATGTGTTTGTTGAAGCGGCCTATTGGTTGCCGTCGGCTATTCAAGGCCGTAGCCGTTGGCTGACGCTGAATACCGATGCCGGTCATCGTTTCGAACGCGGCGTCGATTTTGCCGATACCGTGATGGGTGTCGAACGTATCACCCAATTGATTCTCGAGATCTGTGGCGGTGCCGCTGGCCCAGTGGTGGATCAAGTGACGGCACTGCCAGACCGCAAACCGGTGACAGCGCGTTTTGAGCGTATTCGCAAAGTGTTAGGAATTGCACCGAGCGATGCCGAGATCAAAGCAATCTTCGAACGTTTAGGCTTCCAACCTAAGATTGCCGACGGTGGTGTGATCATTGTGCCGCCAAGCTGGCGCCATGATCTGGAAATTGAAGAAGACCTCATTGAAGAAGTCGCTCGCGTGATTGGTTACGACCATATCCCGGCCAAGCCGCCCGTGGGCCCCATGGCCATGCGCGCCCAGACCGAGTTGCAGCGTCCGCTCAGCGTGTTGCGTGACACGTTGGTTGAGCGCGGTTATCAAGAAGTGATTAACCT
>CALKUR010000146.1 GCA_937996725.1 uncultured Dechloromonas sp.
TGTTATAATAGCAATTCCAACTTTATAGAGGTGAAGAATGAAAATCGATTTGACCATGGACGGTATGTGGGGTTCATGTGGCAAGGGCGGCGTGTCCGGTTGGCTCGCGAAGCGTGTTCCGTATGACACCGTGGTGTGCTCGTATGGTACTCAAGCGGGCCACACATACAACGATCGTGGCCGCGACTTGCATATGATGGTACAGCAATTGCCGGTCGGAATCTCTGGCCCCACGGTGCGTACGGTCATGATTGGTCCGGGTTCGCTGATTCATGTAGCCACTCTTCAGCGTGAAATCGATCAATACATGCGATCGGGCCAGCGTCTGGTGATCCATGAACACGCGGCGGTGGTCACTGACGAACACGCCCAGCGTGAAAAGGACATCGGCATGACCAAGATGGGCTCGACTGCCAAGGGCGTGGGCCAGGCTATGATCGACCGAATCCTGCGCAAACCCGAGACTAAAGCCATTGCTCGACTGGGATTTGCCGGTACTCCTCTGGAACAATTCGTGGTGGACCGCTTCGAATATGATGCGATCTTGAAGCAATCGAAGCATCTGCTGGTCGAAGGTGCACAGGGCTTTGGTCTGTCCTTGTATCATGGTGATTGGCCTTACTGCACATCCCGTGATGTTACCCCGTGGCAGATCGCCGCCGATTGTGGCCTTCCGTTTGCATGGGCAAAAGATATCGTAATATGGATGGTCATGCGCACCTTCCCGATTCGCGTGAACAACCGTGATGGCTCGTCGGGTCCGGCGTACCCCGGCCAAAAAGAGATCTCGTGGGCGGATATCGGGCAAAAGCCTGAACTCACCACGGTGACCAAGCTGCCCCGTCGAATCTTCGAATTCTCGAAAGCGCAGTATGAACACGCTATGTTCCATTGTGGTAACTTTGCAACCAAGACAGTGCTGACCTTTGCCGATTATTGCGGCGAAGATGCACTGACCAACATTATCCGGCAAGCTAACGAAACCGGATATCCGATTGATTATCTGTGCTTTGGTCCGGATGACGCAGACATTAGGGAGATTGATTATGCCGATCTTTGAAGCAGAAGGTTACACCGATGAGATGAATCCGCTACCGTGGAAGAAGCACGAGAGCAACGAGGCGTTATTGGTGGATGCAAACGGCATTCCGGTGGCTGACTTTGAAACTCGTGATGAATACAAGGGCGTCACTGGATCATGCGACATCAATGCAGACTTCGCGCTGCGTGCAGTTCTGGCATACAACAAGCGGGCGGGTGCGGATATTAAGCAATTGCAAGACCGTATCTGCGAATGGGCCGATAAAAATTTCCCGAATCGCACGACTGCCGACGTTTTGCTTAAAGCGTACGAGGAGATCGGAGAATACGCACGCAATCCGAAATCCGAGTCTGAATTTGGTGATATCATGATTCTGCTTCTCGATGTTGCTCGCATGAACGGTATCGACATTACTCGTGCGATCAGCGAGAAAATGGATGTCAACGAGAAGCGTGAATGGGCAGTCGATCCGAATACTAAAATCATGAGGCACGTATGATGCGGCCCACCAACAGGCTCAGGTTCGTGGACAGGGTGGTTCAGGTCCCCACTGATGATGGCAAATATTTGATGAGTGTCCGCACTAAAATCCTTCAACAATGGTGGGAAGACGAGTTCCATTACGACGAAGCCACTAAAGATCGCGCCGGAGAGTGGCGCTACGTACCCTTGGAGGATGGACCATGAAAGTGGCTGAAGTAGTAGAATTCGATCCTTATAAGGTCACAGATATCCTGGAAGAAGCTAAGGACCGGGGGTTTGAGTCGGTCATCGTGTTTGGATTTAAAAATAAATTAGTGACCACCATGACATCAGGTACTGCTAGTAATCTTGAAATCATAGGGGCTTTGGAAGCCGCTAAACAACATTTGTGGGCGGGGCAATGAAAGCGTTTCCATGTCTTCAAGAAAATTGGGCGTCAGACTCCCGCAACGGCATGGACTTGCGCGACTACTTTGCGGCCAAGGCGATGCAGGGCATGTTCGCCAATCCTAACGATGGGCATCAGTCACGATTTGAGACTTACGAGGAATACGTGGCCGATATCGCTCATTGTGCATATGAAATGGCGGACGCCATGATGAAAGCGAGAAAACATGAAAGCGAGTGAATGGCTGAGGGCGTCGTACACTAAGCGGTGGACGATAATCAACACCTCCCGGACTCAGACGATAGCTGAACATTCATTC
>CALKUR010000147.1 GCA_937996725.1 uncultured Dechloromonas sp.
TTGCATTCGGGGCCCCGGCGGTACAGAAAGTCACGGGCGAACGTGATCCTTTGCCTCAGTTGCGTGAAACTATATTAGCTTTGAATACTGGGAATGATGACGAGATTCCAGTGGTGGCATCTCAAGATCTTGCGCAAGTCGTTGGTAAGCCAAAAGAGAAAGCTTTGCTATGGCAAGATTTGTTATTGGCTAAATCAATTCTGCAAAATACTTAGCACCGCTTCAGCTTTATATGGCGTCAGCACTTTTTAGTGCTTATGTTCACCAATCAAATGCATTGAATCGTATTCAGCCTGGTTGCGGGCATGGCGTTTAATTACTAGCCACATGATTCCACTGACCGCAAGTCCGAAGCCAATAATGACGGCTTGAACAGGTACATCTAACCAAATCAGTAAAGAGTACATCGCTAGCATTGCTAGAACAGAAATATTTTCATTAAAGTTTTGCACGGCAATTGAATGGCCTGCCGACATGAGAACGTGACCGCGGTGTTGTAGCAAGGCATTCATAGGCACAACGAAGTAACCCGCAAGCCAGCCAACTAAGATAAGTAATGCATACGCAGGCAATAAATTTAACGTGACCTGCAATTTGCCAATAGTCATGAGCGTGGTATTGGGTAATAAATCAGAGTTATAAATTGCCATTACACAAACAACCAAACCCATGACAATGCCATAGGGCAATACATTGAGAGAGCTACGTAGCGGTACGCGCCAAGCGGCCCATACGGCACCTCCAGCTACACCTACGGCTGAGATTGCTTGCAATATTGCACCTTGCGAAAGGTTCATATGCAGGGCAACTTGAGCCCATTTAATAACTATGAACTGCAGGGTTGCGCCGGCACCCCAAAATAAGGTTGTCACCGCTAAGGAGATTTGACCTAGACGATCGTTCCAAAGTGTTTTGAAGCAGATTGAAAAATCCTTGATGAGCGCAATTGGATTTGTCTTTTGCGATACATAGCGTGCGCCAGTATCTGGAATTCTGAGGTTAAAGAGTGCTGCAATCAGGTAAATGAATGCGATTACAGCAATCGCAGCTTCTGGACCTGTATCAATACCGGTCTCGAATCGGGGTAGGTCGATGCTGAGTAGAGATAGGGTGACCGCATCGGAAATCAGCACTCCCCCTAAAACAGTACCCAAAATGATGGAGCCTACCGTCAAACCCTCAATCCAGCCATTAGCGACTACCAATTTCTCTGCAGGTAGCAGTTCAGTCAAAATGCCATATTTCGCTGGAGAGTAGGCTGCAGCACCAAAGCCAACGATTGCATAAGCTAAGAGGGGGTGAGCGCTGAATAGCATGGCCAAACAGCCCACAATTTTGATGCTGTTCGTGAGAAACATCACGCGACCTTTGGGCCGTGAATCAGCAAAAGCACCAACAAAAGCGGCGAGTAAGACGTAAGACAGTACGAAGAATAATTTGAGCAGTGGGGTCATCCATGCGGGTGCATGGAGTTGGTATAGCAAGGCAATCGCAGCGATGAGCAGCGCATTGTCGGCCAGCGACGAAAAAAATTGCGCGGCCATAATTGTGTAAAAACCTGGTTTCATTCGTACAATCTAGTTATTAACGTGCCATTAAACCACGAAAGAGAGAAAGTTCTGTCAAGACCGATCATTGCCCACATCCACACTGATGCCATGGCTCACAATTTGGCCTTGGTGCGTGCTTACGCGCCTAAAGCCAAAGTCTGGTCTGTGATCAAAGCCAACGCCTATGGCCATACGATTGAGGCTGCTGCACGGGGCTTTGCCGCCACAGACGGGTTTGCCTTGCTGGATCTTGCTGAAGCCAAGCGCTTGCGCGAGACTGGTTGGCAGGGGCCGATTCTTTTGCTGGAGGGTTTATTTGCTCAAGAAGATTTATTTGCTATGACGGACTTGGCCTGTGACTGTGTGGTTCATGAGTGGCGCCAAGTGGATTGGCTCGAAAACATGGTGGATGCCCCACAGTTCTCTGGTGCTCGCCCCCATATTTATCTAAAAATGAATACGGGTATGAATCGTCTGGGTTTTAGACCTGATGACTATTTACAAGTGTGGCAGCGCTTGCATGGCCTGGGTTTTGAGATCACTCATATGACCCATTTTGCGAATGCTGATTACGATGATCGTCAGCCAAGTGTGGATGCTCAGTACCAAACCCTTGAGAAAGTCGTAGCAGATTTGCCGGGGCTTCGTACGGTCGCCAATTCTGCGACCCTCATTTGGCACCCACAGATTCCGTCTGATTGGGTGCGGCCCGGCATTATGTTGTACGGGGCATCTCCATCCGGAGCGTCCTCTGATATAGAGGGTTTGGGTCTGAAGCCCACCATGAGTTTGCGCTCGGAAGTCATCGCGCTACAACATTTATCAGCCGGGGAGAGCGTGGGCTATGGTTCACGCTATAAAACGGATGTCCCTATTCGGATTGCGGTGGTGGCCTGTGGTTACGCTGACGGCTATCCTAGGCATGCGGCCGACGGTACACCGGTATGGGTATCGGGACCCGCGGGACAATGGTCCACAGGACGTTCATGCCCGATGGCGGGGCAGGTATCGATGGATATGATCACCATCGATGTCAGTGATGCGCCTTGGGTCGATGTGGGTACTCCAGTGGAGCTATTTGGCCAATATCTAGCCATCGATGATGTGGCCAATGCTAGTGGCACGATTGGTTACGAGCTGATGTGTGCCATCGC
>CALKUR010000148.1 GCA_937996725.1 uncultured Dechloromonas sp.
CCGAAGGTATGAAGAGCTACATCCGCCTGTACCCGGGCTTCGACGGCGTTGCCGCGAATGGCGAACTTGAGAAAATCCTTGATCATGTACTTCTCCATAAACGGGGCCGCGCCAGTAGAATAGCCGGTTTGTAGTTACCGAATCATACAAAGGAAACGCCATGGTTGTCCCGCGTGTCGATCAGACTTATTACGAACTCCTCGGTGGCGAGACCGGCGTGCGCCAGCTGGTGGATGATTTCTATGACCTGATGACGCTCGACGAACGCTTTGCCGGAATCCGTGTCATGCACCCGCAGGATATGAGCACCTCCCGCGACAAGCTTTTCTGGTTCCTTTCGGGCTGGCTGGGTGGGCCACCGCTGTTTGAAGAGAAATTCGGCCATCCGCGCTTGCGTGCCCGTCATTTGCCGTTTTCGATCGGGGTTTCCGAGCGGGATCAGTGGATGACCTGTATGGCCGAATGCCTGGAGAAGGCCCCGGTGACGGAGCCGACTCGCCGGGCGCTGATCGACGCCTTGTTTAAAACCGCCGACTGGATGCGGAATAAGGACGTTTAACGGCGGGTGACGGTCGGTTGCCGTCAGCGTTAGGTTTCCCAAGCGCCTGAAATCTATCGGTTTCTGCTATAATTTAAAGCTTGATTTGACCTGTTGCATCGCATCAATGCGCCGCAGTGGGTTACCGATCGTTTATACACGCCTTCTACATTCCCGGTTGAATACACATGTCTGCACGTCCGATTCGTAACATTGCCATCATTGCCCACGTTGACCACGGTAAAACCACTCTGGTTGACCAGCTCCTGCGCCAATCCGGCACCTTTGCTGCCCACCAACAGCTGGTTGAGTGCGTCATGGACTCGAATGACCTGGAAAAGGAACGTGGCATCACGATTCTGTCCAAGAACACTGCCGTCGAATACAACGGTGTACACATCAACATCGTCGACACCCCGGGCCACGCCGACTTCGGTGGTGAAGTTGAACGCGTACTCGGTATGGTTGATGGTGTCGTGCTGCTGGTGGACGCAGCTGAAGGCCCAATGCCCCAAACCCGTTTCGTGACGAAGAAGGCGCTGGCCCTGGGGCTGCGCCCGATCGTGCTGGTGAACAAGGTTGACCGTGATGGTGCCGATCCTGATCAGGCCGTTAATCTGACCTTTGATCTGTTCGACAAGCTGGGTGCGACGGATGAGCAGCTGGATTTCCCGATTGTTTATGCGTCGGGTCTCAATGGCTGGGCTGCCATGGAGCTGGATCAGCCGCGCGAAAACATGAAGCCGTTGTTCGACACCATTCTCGAACACGTGCCGGCCCCGGACGCCGACATCGATGCGCCGCTGCAGCTGCAAATCACGGCACTAGATTACTCGTCGTATGTGGGCCGTATTGGCGTGGGCAAAATCATTCGTGGTCGCGTTAAGACCGGCCAGAACGTGATGGTGATGTTCGGTACGGAAGAAGAAGCCGCCGAACACGACCGTCAGCCGATCAAGGCCAAGATTGGCCAGGTGTTTGGTTACAAGGGCCTGAACAAGGTCGAAATGGATGAAGGTCTGGCTGGCGATATCGTGCAAATCACCGGTATCGAAGATCTCGTGCTGGGCTGTACGGTGACCGATCCGGAAAACCCTGAGGCGCTGCCGCTGCTCAAGATTGATGAACCGACGCTAGAAATGCAGTTCATGGTCAACACCAGTCCGTTGGCCGGTACCGAAGGCAAGTTCGTCACCAGCCGTCAGGTCCGTGACCGCCTGCACAAAGAACTGCTGACTAACATGGCGCTCCGCGTTAAAGACACTGCCAACGGCGATATTTTCGACGTGGCGGGTCGTGGCGAACTCCACTTGGGTATTCTGCTCGAGAACATGCGTCGCGAAGGTTATGAACTGGCGGTTGGTCGTCCGCGCGTTGTGAAGAAGATGATCAACGGTGTCGAGTGTGAACCGTACGAAATGCTGACGGTGGACGTTGAAGAAGATACGCAAGGCGGCGTGATGGAAACGCTGGGCCAGCGCAAGGGCGATCTGCAGGATATGGTGCCGGATGGCCGCGGTCGCGTTCGTATCGAGTACAAGATTCCGGCCCGTGGCCTGATCGGTTTCCAGGGCGAATTCATGAACCTGACTCGCGGCAACGGCCTGATGAGCCACGTGTTCGACGAATACGCGCCGGTGAAAGAGGGCGCAGTTGCCGAACGTCGTAACGGCGTACTGATTTCGCAAGATGACGGTGAAGCCGTGGCCTATGCGCTGTGGAAACTGCAGGATCGCGGCCGCATGTTCGTGAACCCGGGCGAAAAGCTGTACGAAGGCATGATCATCGGCATCCATAGCCGTGAAAACGATCTGGTTGTGAACCCGATTAAGGGCAAACAGCTGACCAACGTGCGCGCCTCGGGCACGGACGAAGCCGTCCGTTTGGTGCCGCCGGTGCAGCTGTCGCTGGAAGGTGCTATTGAGTTTATCGCCGACGATGAGTTGGTCGAACTGACGCCGAAGTCGATTCGTTTGCGTAAGCGCTACCTCAAGGAACACGAGCGTAAGAAAGCCTCGCGCGAAACGACTGCCAGCTAAAACAGTTGTGTGCTCTGGCAGCCCTAGAGGTTGTCGAAGCACGCAGGCAACAAAAAACCCGCCGATTGGCGGGTTTTTTGTTGGGCTCGGGTGAATTACTTCACGCGGGCACGGTACTCGTCGGTACGGGTGTCGATTTCGATCTTGTCACCGATTTCAACGAAAGCCGGAACCTGGAGTTCAAAGCTGGTCGGTTTGATACGGGCCGGTTTCATGACCTTGCCCGAAGTATCGCCCTTGACGGCCGGCTCGGTGTATTCGACTTCGCGTACGACAGCCGTCGGCAGTTCGACCGAGATGGCCTTACCGTTGTAGAACACGACTTCGCAGGCCATGCCGTCGTCCAGATACTTCAGAGCATCGGTCATGTTTTCGCCTTCGACTTCGTACTGGTTGTACTCGGCATCCATGAAGACGTACATCGGGTCGGCGAAGTAGGAGTAGGTCACTTCCTTGCGCTCGAGCACGACGATTTCGAACTTCTCATCGGCCTTGTAAACCGATTCGCTACCGCTGCCGGTGAGCAGGTTCTTCATCTTCAGTTTCACGACCGCGGCGTTGCGGCCCGATTTGTTGTATTCGGCTTTCTGGACGACCAGCGGCTCGCTGCCGACCATGATCACGTTACCAGCGCGCAGTTCCTGTGCTGTCTTCATAATTCCGTACTTTCTTGATTGCGGGTGTCTATCGATTCGGCTGGCATCGTTGTAAATGCAAGGCCGTAAAACGCGCTATTTTACCAGATCAGCCACGAAAGCCCGGAGCTGCGTCACCAGATCGGGCTGTTTGAGCAGGTCTTCACGCCATTGCTGGGCATTCAGCTGCAGTGTTGGCAACAGTTTCAGGATTTTCGGCCACAGAGTGCCACATAAGGTCGTGTCGCCGCTGGCGTTCCAGGCGAGGATAAAACGCATGAAGTTCTCACGATCCGGCGCTGAAAGGATTTGCGGATTGAGATAGCGCTTGTAGAAGGCGATCAATTTCTTGATGTGGGCAGCCTCATCCTGTGGATAAATCTGCCAGAAGACCGGCTTTCCCGCCCACTGGGCACGCACAAAAGAGTCTTCACCCCGAACGAAGAGGAGATCTTGCCCTCGGAGGACTTCATCAAAAGCTGATTGCGGCACAAAAGGCAGGTACTCAAGGCGGCAGCTTTCGGCAAGCTCGAGGCTGAGTTCGGCAAGCTGGTCGGCAAGCGCACAGGGTGCGATAGAGAGCACGGCATTTTGTTGTGCGCGAACCCAGTTTTGTAGTGCTGGCTGTTCGTAGCCGAAGAGAAAGATGCGTAATGCATCACTAACACCATGATTATTGACCATGACCGGTTGGTCGTTTTCGCGCAGCAGGCCACCGCTCTCCGGCGTGAAACCGGGAAAGTAGAAATATTTGACTAACGGATAACGGGGGTGCGGCGATGGCAGTCGATGATGCGCACCCACCCAGTCTTCGGCGGAGAGATATTCCAGATTAATCCAGGCGGATGGTTTTCCAGCGGTTGCCCGCGCAGCCATAGCGGCCACATAAGCCGTTGGCGGATCACAGGCGAAGGCTTCAATGACGACATCAGCAACGTCTGCAGCGGTGAAGTGCGCGGTATCCGCTGGCCACGGTTTGATAAGTACGGTGTCCGTCCGGGGATCTGGATCAAGGAGCGTGCCTAGCACTTCTGGATCATCGATATAGAGGGTGACGGCTTCACCACGATGGTTCAGGTCAGCGGCGAGTCGCCAGCAGACACCAGCGTCACCGTAATTGTCGATCACACGACAGAAAATTGCCCAGCGCATGGGTAAATAATGCGGTGGCTTGGTCAGACGCCGGAGCGCGATTCCAGTTGTGTCATGACTGCAGCACGCTCGTCCTCGGACATGGTGGTCCAGCGTTTGATCTCGTCCAACGAACGGAAACAGCCGATGCAGTAACGGTTCTGTTCGTCCATGCGACAGATGTTGACGCAGGGCGTTTCTATTTCAGGTTTGATGCGGCATGCCATAGGTTAATCGCTGATATTGGCGTCTGGTCAGACCGGGGTACCCGGTTTGTCGCGTTTGACGAGCCTGGAGAATAGCACCGGCAAAAGGAAGAGGGTGCACACGGTGGCAGAGATAATGCCGCCCACGATCACGACCGCGAACGGACGTTGCGTTTCAGACCCGATGCCGTGAGAAAGTGCGGCCGGCAACAAGCCCAGGCCGGCCATCAGCGCCGTCATAATGATGGGGCGCATACGGAGCACGGCACCTTCCCGAACGGCCTGGTCGAACGGTTTGCCATTGCGCAACATCTCGACGATTTCTTCGACCATGATCACCCCGTTCTGGATCGCAATACCGGAAACGGCGATAAAGCCGACCGCCGCCGAGATCGAGAGATGCAGTCCGCTAATGGCTAGGCCGAACAGGCCGCCGATCAATGTGGTGGGTGCAAGCGCAAGAATGATGGCGGCGATTTTGTAAGATCGGAACATCCAGAAGAGCAAACCGAAAATTGCAATCAGGCTGGCCGGCACGATCACCTTGAGCCGCGCCATAGCGCGCTGCTGATTTTCGAATTGTCCCCCCCAAGTCATGGTGTAGCCGGGGGGTAACGCGATTTCCCGTTTCACTTTGCGCTGGGCTTCCTTGATAAAGCTACCCATGTCTCGACCCGACAGATTAGCTTTGACGGATACCGCACGCATGCCCGCCTCGCGGGAGATGCGTGATGCCCCCTGTTTGACTTCGATGTTGGCGATTTCGCCAAGCGGGATCGTGTGGTTGCCGTCGCCGGGTAACTCGATGGCGAGCGCGGCAATGTCATTGATGGATGCACGGTTGGGTCGCGACATCCTCACGGTGACGTCGAAGCGGCGATCGCCTTCGTAAAAACCAGTTGCTTCGTAGCCACCCATAGCGGTCTCGAAGGTGCGGTTAATTTCGCTGATCGGAATACCAAGCCGGGCCATCTTTTCCCGATTGGGAATCACTGAAATCTCGGTCTGGCCACCGACCTGAATGGCGGCAACTTCAATCGCTCCCTTGATGCCGGCGATGATGCCTGCCACGTGGTCGGCTTTTTCCTGAAGGATATTGAGGTCCGGGCCAAAAATCTTGACGGCGATTTCGCCTTTGACCCCAGAGAGAGATTCTTCTACGTTATCCTGGATCACCTGCGAGAAGTTGGTTGGCACGCCCGGCATGGCGCTTAGGCCGGTGCTCATGCTTTCAACCAGGGCTTCCTTGGTGGCAAAGCGCCACTCGGACCTTGGCGCCAGATCCACAAGGATTTCGATATTGTTCGGTCCCTTAGGGTCAGTGCCTTCGTCAGGTCGCCCAATGTGCGTGATGATCTTCCGCGTTTCCGGGTAAGTGCTCATGTAGGCGCGAACCGAGCGTTCGACGTCACGTGTCTGCTCAAAGTGTGTGGCTGGCGGCAACATGATAGTCAACCAGATATTGCCTTCATCCAGCTTGGGCAGGAATTCCGTGCCGATGACCGGGATCATGA
>CALKUR010000149.1 GCA_937996725.1 uncultured Dechloromonas sp.
TCGCCCGTCCAGGGTTCGCAGTAGGTGGAGTACATGCCGCCACGCTGGTAGAAGGGGTCGGGCCAGATCTCGGTGGTTTTAACGAGCAGGGTGTCCATATCAAAGCTGACGGTATAGGCCATGCGTAGTTGGCTGGAGTCACACCAGCCCCAATTCCAATCCAGAGCGTTCTTCTGCGGGAAGCGGTAGGTGTCACGATAAGGGCCGAGGATGCGCAGCACTTGCTCCTGAGTTTGGCCGATTTTGATTTCGGTGAAGTGCTTGAGGTCCAGCACTTGTTCTTTGCGGGTCATTTTACCGTTGTCGTCAAAGTAGACCATGAAGCTGACCCAACCGGCCGGGCCACGCGGATAGGCCAGTTGTTCGATCTGGCCCTTTGGGTTCGTCCAGCTCATGGCGGGTTTGCCCATGGTGGTTTCAACGTCAGCCACGGTGGCGACGCCTGGCTTGAGGCCAGCCCCGCTGTAGGAGGCACAAGCGGTGAGGCCGAGCAGGGTGAGTAGGGTAATGAGATAGCGCATAAGTTAGTAGAAGATCAGTTTGAGGCCGATGAGGATGGTGGTGACCTCAAAGGCGCGCTTCATGAGTTTGTTGCCCTGGCGGATAGCGATGTGCGTACCGATATAACCGCCGATCAGCGACCCGATGATGAGCGCCGGTAGCCATGCCCAGGCCACTTCGCCAGCGAGACCCAGCACCAGCGCACCGGTGCCGTTCCAGGCCAGACCGCATAGCACGAGGGTGTAAGCGACGGCGCGTTTGTAGTCCATGCCGAAGTGCCGGATCAGCCAGATGGTGAGGAATAGGCCGCTGCCCGAGGTGATGGATCCATTGAGAAACCCCACGGCAAAGAGCCCGGCCATGCCGGTTGCCAGACCGGTGCCGTGCCAGTTGCGCGGCGAATAGTCCATACCCAGATTGGGTTTGAAGATGGAATAAAGCCCCAGCCCGGTGGTGAGAAAGCCCAGGGTCAATAGGGCAGGTTTCTCTGGCATATGCAGCACCAACGAAGCGCCGAGGATCACGCCGGGAATGCCGGCCCCTAGGATGAGTAGGCTATTACGTCGTTCAAGATGGCTGTCTTTGAGGTGTCGGAGCATGGCACCGATACCGAGGAACACACTGGCCACTTTGTGGGTGGCGAGGGCCACCGCAAAACTCAGGCCGAGAAAGATCAGTATAGGAAACTGGATGAGCCCAAGTCCGCCGCCGGAGATCGCCGAAAAGAAATTGGCCACCACGGCGGTGATCAGCAATACGAGTTGTCCGGTCCAGTCGAGGGGCATGGGGTCATCAAACGATGAAATGTTAAATTAGCCGTTATTATAGGGACCAGTTCATATTCACCCGGCCTTATCTATGCGAATCCCCGAAATCGTTGTCCTGGAAAAACTTACCCAGCCACTGGCGTCGAGCCGGGTATTTGCCGGGCGCGTGTTTCGTTCAATGTTTTTTGGCACGCTGATTGTGCTGACAACGCTGTTTAGCGGCATGGCCGGGTATCACTATCTGGAAGCGATTCCCTGGCTGGATGCCTTTGTGAACGCGACGATGATCATGTCGGGTATGGGCGTGCTCGATGCACCGACCACGGTCTATGGCAAGCTCTTCGAGGGCTTTTACGCCTTGTTCTGTGGTTTGGTGCTGATTGTGGCGACCGCTATTGCCTTCACGCCGGTGATCCACCGATTTTTGCACAAGTTGCACATCGAAGACGACGAGTAATTGCCCGTATGTCTGCAGACGATGTTCGCTATATGACCGAGGCGCTGGCGCTGGCGCGATCCGGTGCCGAGCACGACGAGGTGCCCGTCGGTGCTGTGGTCGTGATTGATGGGCAGGTGATCGGACGGGGTTTTAACCAGCCGATTGGCACGCATGATCCGACGGCACACGCCGAGGTGATGGCGCTGCGTGATGCGGCGGTCCGTGTGGGTAACTATCGGTTACCGGGTGCGACCTTGTACGTGACGGTGGAGCCTTGTGCGATGTGCGCCGGTGCGATTCAGCATGCGCGGATCGGGCGGGTGGTCTTTGGCACCAAAGAACCTAAGACCGGTGCTTGTGGCAGCGTGGTGGATCTGTTTGCCGAAGCCCGGTTGAACCACCATGCCGAGGTGGAGGGTGGGTTGCTGGCAGAAGACAGTGCCGCGTTGATTGCGTCGTTTTTTCAGCGACGACGGGCCGAAGCACGCGACCTACGAGACGCAAGGAAGAACGATGCGGATTGAAGTCTCCATTGCTGATCAGACCCTGACGCTACTGGATGATGCGGGTGGCGTGATCAAGCGTTACCGTGTATCCACGGCGGCCAAGGGCGCGGGCGAACAGATGAACAGTTATCAGACGCCGCGGGGACGTCATCGCATTCGTGCCCGCATTGGCGATGGTTTACCCCTGGGTGCTGTGTTACGCGGTCGGCGGCCGACGGGCGAGATCTGTACGCCGGAACTGATGGCGGCACAACCGGGTAAAGACTGGATTCTGACGCGGATTCTCTGGCTCTGCGGCGAAGAGCCGGGCGTTAATCGTGGTGGCCAGGTGGATACGATGCGTCGCTATGTGTATATCCATGGCACGCCGGATGAGACCACGCTGGGTGTTCCCGGCTCGCACGGGTGCGTGCGTATGGCCAATACCGACATGGTTGAGCTGTTTGATACGGTGCCCGTGGGCACCCCGGTATTGATCCGAGAGCACTGAGCGATAAAATCGCTCAGGTAGGTTGCTCGGCCTCAGGCGCGGGCATCACTTCGTCGATGAGTGTGAGATCAATCCGACCTTGATCGGTTTCCAGATAGATCGCGCCGGCAATAGCGTCTTGTTGCAGGACGGCCAGCGCCAACCATGTATTCCCCGATTCGGCAGGCGCAGCGCTGAGTAGACTGCCGCACGCCTGGCCATTGAGCACGGCTGAGCGGACTTCGCTGCCGGTAGCCAACGGTTGTTCGGCTTTTAAGCGATAGAGGTGACGTTTGATCTTGCCCAGGTAGTGGGTACGGGCAACGATTTCCTGGCCAGGGTAGCAGCCTTTTTTGAAGCTGACACCACCCAGTTTGTCGAGGTTGACCATCTGCGGGACGTAATGCTCACTGGTTGCTTGAGTGACGAGCGGGAAGCCCTGAGCAATATCGGCGCGCAGCCAGGCCTCGGCCGGGGCTTCGTGGAGGCCAGTGGTTAGGCTTGCCAATGCGGCTTGGGTGCCGGTCAGCAGTACCCGGGTGTGATCGAGGCGAATGGCGGTAACACTATCGGTCTGGCGAACCTGCCAGGCTTCAGTAGGTAGGGCGAGTGCGCCCAGCGCGGCCGGTGGGTTGAGCAGACCGGCCACCGGGTCTTCCAAGCGGGTGATCTGTACCTTCAGGCGCAGCACGTACATCTTGAGGCGTTTAGCGATGGCGTCCGCCACATCGCTGGACAGGATCAGGCGGTAGCCGTTAGCAACGGGCCAGATCACAAAGGTGGTGAGCAAGCGGCCCTTGGCAGTACACCAGCCGGAGATCTGGGCCTTCTCGGGATTCAGTAGCTTCACATCGCTAGGGACTTGGGCCTGTAGGAAGGCCTGGGCGTCTTCGCCGGTGAGTTCCAGGACGGTCAGATGGGGCAGGGAGATCAGGGTTGGTGTGTTCATATTGGTATCATAAGAGGCTATGACGCAATTGACCAGATTGATCAAACCCTTGCTGGCTGCCGGGCTATTGCTGGCCGTCGGTTTTTTGGCGTTGGTCTGGTGGCCGGTGCCGCTGAGCGAGCCCAAGTTGCTGGTGCGCGTGCCGGCCGGGGCCTCGTTAAAAGTCGCGGCACAATCGTTGAATACCGGTGGGGTGCAGGTACCGGCCTGGATTATTTCTGGCGTGGGTCGGGTGGCTGGTTTGTCGACGAGTATCAAGGCGGGCAGCTACGAGTTTGATCAGGGCATTTCTCTTTGGGCGCTGCTGCGTAAGTTGTCGAGCGGCGATACCAGCCAGGGTGACGTGCTGTTTGTTGAAGGCATCAGCTTTCGTGAACTGCGCGCCAAGTTAAACGCGCAGCCGGATCTGATTCATACGACGCAGTCGCTGAGCGACCAGGCCATCATGGCCAAGCTGGGCGTACCGGATCGCAAGCCGGAGGGTTGGTTTTTTCCCGACACCTATCGTTTTGATAAACGCTCGGAAGACTTGGAAGTACTGAGCCGGGCAATGACGGCGATGCAGAAGCAGCTGGATGTGGTGTGGCAGGGGCGTGATGCCAACCTGCCGTTGAAGACGCCCTACGAATTGCTGATTCTGGCATCCATCGTGGAAAAGGAAACCGGTGCGGCGGTGGATCGTGCACAAATCGCCGGCGTATTTGTGAACCGTTTGCGTCAGGGCATGCGTTTGCAGACGGACCCGACCGTGATCTACGGCATGGGCGATCGCTACGACGGCAACATCCGCAAGAGTGATCTGCAACGGGATACGCCGCACAATACCTATACGCGTGCGGGTTTGCCGCCGACGCCGATCTGTATGCCGGGGCAGGCCTCGTTGCAGGCAGCGGCGCATCCGGCGGTGACGGATGCACTGTACTTTGTGGCGCGCGGTGATGGCACCAGTCATTTTTCAGCGAGTCTGGATTCCCATAACCAGGCCGTGAATCAATACCAACGGGGCAAGTGAGCATGAACACGTCGCAGTCAGGTCGCTTTATTACCGTTGAGGGTATCGATGGTGCTGGGAAGAGCTCGCACATCGAATGGTTGCGTGAGTACCTCACCAACCTGGGACATTCGGTGATTGTGACGCGTGAACCGGGTGGTACGCCTTTAGGTGAGTCACTGCGCACCTTGCTACTCAATGAACCGATGTCGCCCGAAACCGAGATGATGCTGATGTTTGCTGCCCGCGCAGAGCATCTGGCTACGGTGATTCGCCCGGCGCTGGCACGTGGTGCCTGGGTTATCTCCGATCGTTTCTCGGATGCGACTTACGCGTATCAGGTCGGCGGTCGCGGTGTGCCGGAACGCAAGTTCACCGCCTTGGAGGAATGGGTGCAGGAAGGTCTGCAGCCGGATTGCACGATTCTGTTTGATGTGTCCGTTGCGACGGCGCAAGCGCGACTGCACGATACGCGCGTGCTCGATCGTTTCGAACGTGAGGCGGCCGATTTCCACCAGCGTGTGCGGGATGCCTATCACGCCCGTGCGGCGCAGTACCCACAACGGATTCGTCCGGTAGCGTCGGATGTGCCGATGCCCCAAGTCCGCGAGCAGATTCTTGCGGCCTTGGGCGATCTTCTGGCATCGGGTAAGGGCGCATGATCGTCTGGCACGATATTCATCGGAATGCCTGGGCGCAGCTGCAACGCGCGCGTCAGGATGGCCGTTTGCCGCATGCGTTGCTGCTGACTGGCCCGGCGGGTATTGGCAAGCTCGACTTTGCTGAAGTGCTGGCGTCGAGTTTGCTGTGCGATACGCCGCGCGACGATGGCGTGGCCTGCGGGTCGTGTACCTCATGCACTTGGCACGCCTCGGGCAACCATCCTGATTTCCGCCGCATACGCCCTGAGGCCTATGAAGACGAGGTTGTGGGCGACGATGAAGGCAAAGCCTCTGCCAAGAGCGATCGGAAGAAAAGTGAGCAGATCCGTATCGATCAGGTACGGGCGCTGGAATCCTTTATTCAGGTGGGCAGCCACCGTGGCCGCCGGGTGATTCTGATCGAACCGGCAGAAGCCATGAACGAGGCGACGGCGAACGCTTTGCTGAAGTCGCTGGAAGAGCCGCCCGAGGGTGTGCATTTCCTGCTGGTGAGTCATGCCGCCGAGCGGTTGTTGCCGACGGTGCGCAGTCGTACCCGGGCTGTGCCCATGCGCGTGCCAGAACAATCCATGGCGCTGTCACAACTCAAGGCGATGGGGATTGCTACCCAGGACGGCGCGCTGTGGCTCAACCGTTGTGCTGGCGCTTTACGCTTTGCGCTGGCCCTGGCGCAGGCTGCCAAGAAGGACCCAGCTGCCACCGATGAAGCGACCGCCGAAGTGGCGATTCTGGATGCCTTACTGGCACAGTTACCGTTAGGCGCGCGTCTCGATCCCTTAGCGTTGGCGCGTTCATGTGAAACCTTGATCAAGGGTGATCAATCGGGTTTGCGTCTGGCGCAGTTGATTGATTGGTTGCAGCGTTGGGCGCTCGATCTGCAACTGGTCCGCCTGGGGTCAACGGCGAAGGCCTTTCCTGAATTGCAGCCCACCTTTGAAAAGCTCACGGCCGGTATCAATGACGAGGCGCTCGCACGCTTTCCCGAGGTGTTGCTGGAGGCACGTCGCCTGAGCGCGCATCCGTTGAATATCCGACTCTTTCTCGAATCCATTTTTTCCCGCGCGGTGGGATTGTTCGAAACCCGCGCCTGACCGGTTATGACGAAACTGATTGACTCCCATTGCCATCTGGATTTTGATGGCCTCTCCAACCGCCTGCCGGAGGTTTTATCCGCCATGGATGCGAACGGCATTGCCGGTTGTATGACCATTGGCGTGACCCTGGAAGAAGCGCCGCAGGTATTGGCGATAGCGCATGCGCATCCGCAGATCTTTGCCTCGGTCGGTGTGCATCCGGAATATGCCGATCACCAGGAGCCGGATGAAGCGATTCTGTGTGAACTGGGCTCTGATCCCAAGGTGTTGGCCATAGGCGAGACTGGTCTGGATTACCATTGGCACAAGGATCGCCCGGAGTGGCAGCGTGAACGTTTCCGGGTTCACATCAGGGCCGCGCGTGCGTTGAAAAAACCGCTGGTGATTCATACGCGTGAAGCGTCGGAAGACACCCTGGCGATTCTGAAGGAAGAGGGCGCTTCGGAGGTTGGTGGGATCCTGCATTGCTTTACCGAATCGTTGGCCGTGGCACAGGCGGGCATTGAACTGGGTTTTTATATTTCGCTCTCGGGGATTGTCAGCTTCAAGAAGGCGGAGCAGGTACACGAAGTGGCACGTTCCATTCCGCTGGATCGCTTGCTGGTCGAAACCGATGCGCCGTATCTGGCACCGGTGCCTTATCGCGGTAAGCCCAATGAACCCGCCTATGTGAAGCATGTGGCCGAGGCCATTGCCGATTTACGCCAAATCTCACTGGAAGAGGTGGCGGCAGCGACGAGCCGCAACTTTTTGACCTTGTTTCCGGCGGCTGCGGCCGTGCTCGAACCGAGGGTTGGCGCATGAAGAAACTCACGCTCTGGCTGTGTGGCCTCGTGCTGGCGTCGGCTGTATGGGCAGCGCCGTCGGCCGATAACATGGTGGCGGCCGCCAAGGGTGGCGATGTCGAGACAATCCAAGAGGGTCTGGCAGCGGGTTTTGATCCCAATTACAAAGATCGCCAGGGTAATAGCCTGCTGGTCCATGCAGCGGCGAACAGTAACGCCAGTACGGTGGCCGTGCTACTGAAGGGTGGCGCTGATCCGATGGGACGGAATAAGGTGGGAGACGATGCGCTTAACTACGGCGCGATCAAGGGCAATTTGTCGATCGTGAAACAGATGGTGGCGGCCGGTGTGCCGGTGAACCGAAAACAGGGTTGGCAACCACTGAGCTATGCCGTCTTTGGCAAGAACATGGATGTATTCAATTATCTGATGAAGCAGGGTGCAGATCCGAACGGCAACAACCCGAACCAAGCCTCGGCGCTGATGTTTGCCGCACAACTGGGACAGGACGATATGGTGGATCGTCTGCTGGATGCGGGTGCAGACCCGACATGGACCAAGGGCGGTGATAGCGCCGTCGACTGGGCGCTGAAGGCGGGTAATACCGACATTGCCGAGAAGATCATGCAGGCGCAGGCGAAAGTGGGTTTTGGGCGATCGGCCGTTTTGGCAGAAGAGTACGAAAACCCGCCTGAGCACGAGCTGGTGACCGACGCTGAGAAGGCGATGATGCCGCTTTCAACGAGTCCGCAGGCGCCATCGACCCAGAAATAAAAAACGCACCCGAAGGTGCGTTTTTCTGTGCGAGGAACGAATGACTTAGAGCACGGCAGCGATGGCATCGGCCACGGCATCGATGTTCTTGCTGTTCAGCGCGGCCAGACAGATACGGCCGGTCGATACGGCGTAAATGCCATACTTCTCACGTAGCACATCCACTTGTTCAGCGGTCAGACCCGTGTAGGAGAACATACCGCGTTGCTGGATGACGAAGCTGAAGTCCTGCTTCACACCCTTGGCCTTGAGCTTGTCGACGAGGGCATGGCGCATGGCGCGGATGCGCTCACGCATTTCGGCCAGTTCCTTTTCCCACATCACACGGAGTTCCGGGCTAGTCAGCACGGCGGCGACCACGGCGGCACCATGGGTCGGCGGGTTGGAGTAGTTGGTGCGGATGACGCGCTTGAGTTGCGACATGACGCGGGCCGATTCATCGGACGATTCGGTGACGATCGATAGCGCGCCGACGCGCTCGCCATACAGCGAGAACGACTTCGAGAACGACGACGACACCAGGAACTGCAGACCCGAGTGGGCGAACTTGTCGAGCACGATGGCGTCTGGCTGGATGCCTTCGGCAAAGCCCTGATACGCCATGTCGAGGAAAGCGATCAGACCCTTGGCGCGGATGGCGTCGATGACCTGATCCCACTGTTCGTTGCTGAGGTCGGCACCGGTCGGGTTATGGCAACAGGCATGCAGCAGGACGATCGAATCCTTTGGCATGGCCTTCAGATCGGCCAGCATGCCGGCGAAGTTCACGCCGCGGGTGCTGGCATCGTAGTAGCTGTAGGTCTTTACGGGGAAACCGGCGGCTTCAAACAGGGCACGGTGGTTTTCCCAGGACGGATCGCTGATGTAAACCGTGGCGTTGGGGACCAGACGCTTCAGGTAATCGGCACCGATCTTCAGGGCACCCGTGCCACCAATCGCCTGGGCGGTGATGACACGCTTATCGCGTAGCAGCTGGGTATCGTGGCCAAAGAGTAGGGCCTGGACAGCCTGGTCGTAGGCTTGGGAACCCTCGATCGGTTGGTAGCCGCGAGCTGGAGAGTTTTGCATGCGGACTTCTTCAGCGGCACGCACGGCCTTGAGCAGCGGCAGTTTGCCATTATCATCGTAATAAACGCCGACACCGAGGTTGACCTTGTTGGCGCGGGTATCTGCATTAAAGGCTTCGGTCAGGCCGAGAATCGGGTCGCGCGGTGCAAGAGCGACATCAGCAAAAATCGAGGTCATAACAGCTCCGGAGGGTGCCGGTGAAACCGGTCGGGAGAAATTGAGGAATATTCAGAATGAGGCGTTAAACTGTGCCTTTCAGCACACGACCCAACGCGAAAATTTTAACATGGTAGATAGTTTTACGCCTGCGGCAAATGCAGAGGTCGTCACGTTTCCGGGCAGCCCCTTTCGGCTGCATCAACCGTTTCCGCCAGCCGGCGACCAGCCGGCAGCCATTGACCAATTGATTGCCGGCTTGGACGACGGTTTGTCGTTCCAGACCCTACTCGGCGTCACCGGGTCGGGTAAGACCTACACCATGGCCAACGTGATTGCCCGCAGCGGCCGGCCGGCGCTGGTGCTGGCCCCGAATAAGACCTTGGCCGCCCAGCTGTATGCCGAGTTCAAGGAGTTCTTTCCCGAAAACGCGGTCGAGTACTTTGTGTCGTACTACGACTACTACCAGCCGGAAGCCTATGTGCCAAGCCGGGATCTGTTCATTGAAAAGGACTCGTCGATCAACGAGCACATCGAGCAGATGCGCTTGTCGGCCACGAAGAGCCTGATCGAACGCACGGACTGCATCATCGTCGCCACGGTATCGTGCATTTACGGCATCGGCGACCGTGACGAATACCACCAGATGATCATGCACGTGCGTGAGGGCGACAAGGTTGCGCAACGCGATCTGCTCAAGCGTCTGGCCGAAATGCAGTACACCCGGAACGAGATGGATTTCCAGCGCGGCACCTTCCGTGTGCGTGGAGATGTGATCGATGTCTTCCCGGCCGAGCACGCCGAACACGCGGTACGTATCGAATTGTTTGACGATGAGATCGAGCGCCTGCAGCTATTTGATCCGCTCACCGGCGAGATTCGCCAGCGGCTCTCGCGCTTTACCGTCTATCCTTCTAGCCACTATGTCACGCCACGGGCGACGGTATTGCGCGCCGTGGAAGGTATCAAGGAAGAGCTGAACGTTCAGAAGGCGGCCTTCCTGGCGGAAGCCAAGTTGGTCGAGGCACAGCGGATCGAACAGCGAACGAAGTTTGATATCGAGATGCTGAGCGAGATCGGTTTCTGTAAAGGCATCGAAAACTACTCCCGCCATTTGTCCGGGCGTAAGGCTGGGGAACCGCCGCCAACGCTAATTGATTACCTGCCCGATAATGCGCTGATCTTTATTGACGAGTCGCACGTCGCCATTGGTCAGGTGGGTGGTATGTATCGCGGTGACCGCTCGCGCAAAGAAAACCTCGTGAATTACGGATTCCGTTTGCCATCGGCGCTGGATAATCGACCGCTGAAATTTGACGAGTTCGAGAAGCGGATGCGTCAGGCGGTCTTTGTGAGCGCCACGCCGGCCGACTATGAGAAGCAGCATGCGGGGCAGGTGGTGGAGCAGGTGGTGCGCCCGACCGGTCTGGTCGACCCGATGGTCGAAGTACGACCGGCGATGACGCAGGTGGATGATCTGCTTGGCGAGATCCGTAAACGCGTGGCGCTGGAAGAACGGGTACTAGTCACCACGCTGACCAAGCGTATGGCTGAGGACCTGACGGATTACCTGACGGAGAACGGCGTCAAAGTGCGCTACCTACACTCGGATATCGACACGGTCGAACGGGTCGAGATCATTCGTGATTTACGGCTGGGCGTGTTCCAGGTGCTAGTGGGGATTAACCTGCTGCGCGAGGGTCTGGATATTCCTGAAGTGTCATTGGTCGCGATTCTGGATGCCGACAAAGAGGGGTTCCTGCGTTCCGAAACCTCACTGATCCAGACCATCGGCCGGGCCGCCCGCCATATCAACGGCACTGCAATTCTCTACGCGGACAAGATTACCGGCTCGATGCGCCGTGCCATCGACGAAACCGAGCGGCGTCGTAACAAGCAGCTAGCATTCAACAAAGAACACGGGATCGTGCCGCGCGGTGTGCAGAAGCGCATCAAGGACATCATCGACGGCGTATATACGACCGGTTATGCGGCAACCGATGGCGTGAGCAATCTGCCGAAGGCAGCGCAAGGTAAAAAGGCCTACGAATCGATGTCGGAAAAAGAGCTGGCGCAGGAGATTCGCAAGCTGGAGCAAGCGATGCAGAAGCATGCCAAGAATCTGGAGTTCGAAGCCGCCGCCCAGACCCGCGATCAGCTATTCCGGCTCAAGGAGCGGGTGTTCGGGGCGGCACCGCTGGGCGAGTAACTAGAAGCGGCGCATGATGGCGCACATATCCGTAGCGATGCCGCTAGCCAGATGTTGTGCGACGAGCCTGGCTGACCGCTGGAGTTCGGCAGTTTCCTGCGGGGTACCGGCACCGTAATTGTTCAAGGTCACGGAACCACTGCTCCCGGTCTTTTTGCTGTAGCGACCGATTTGCTTCAGAGAACGGGTTTCGTAAACACGGGCATAAGCGTTACCTTCCATGGTGGTGTCGGATAGTGCCGCACGCACCTGAAGGCCGAGGACGCCGGTTTCCACAAAGAAGCGATAGGGCTCAGCATCGCGCATAAAGTCCGGTGGCACCACCAGATGCGTGGTTGTCCAATCGGGTTTATTGGGATTGAGCAGCAGCGGGTGTACGGCAGACTGGATGCCGCACTGGTTGAGCTTGTCTGACAGGATGCCCGCGAAGAAGGCCTGCAACTGTATCGGAGTCACCGCTTGGGCGACATCGCTGCTGTCGATGTCCTTCGAGGCCTTTTCTTCTGCCGATGAGGCAGCCGCACTGCTGGCCGTAGAGCCGACTAAACCGCCAATGGCGCCCGCAATGGGGCCGACCACCATAGTGCCGATCACGCCGGCCGCAGTAGAGGTTTTATCGGAGATGTACTGGGTCTGGATGGCACCGCTTGGTGCGATGAGGACCGTGAACCCCGACGTCTTGGCTTTGGGGAGGTTCGGATTCTCTTGCACCGGTGCCGGTTGACCGCTCTGGTTCCACTTGAAGGGCCCCGAACTACAGGCAACCACGGATATGCCAATGGCAAGTGCCAGCAGGGAACGGATGCGTCGGTTTGTCATGTCGATAGTGTATCGGGGAAACCACGCTTTTGGCGTCGTGCGCCCATGGATAGGCTATTCAACACCCCCATAATTATGAAACAATGTCCTCAGAAGAATTGGTCGCGCCTACGGGAAAGACCAACAGACCACATTTGCTTATTGTGCAAGACGAATGTGGTCAGTACGAAAGGAGGGGCGAATGACGAAAGTGCTGTTCGTGTGTATGGGAAATATCTGCCGTTCGCCAACGGCGGAGGCCGTGTTTCGCCGTCTAGCGGCGCAGCGTGGTTTGCTCTCCGAGCTGGAAATCGATTCCGCTGGAACGCATGGTTACCATGTGGGCGAATCACCCGATGCGCGCACGCAGCGTGCTGCTGCCGAACGTAAGTATGATTTGTCGCAGATTGTCGCGCGCAAGGTCGCGCCTGAGGATCTGGCGTATTTCGACATCGTGCTCGCCATGGATCGCAGCAATATGGATGCACTGCGTAAGCTGTGTCCCGCTGACTGTTTGCCGCGGCTCAAGCTGTTCATGAGTTATGCCCGGCAGTTTGATGATGACGAAGTGCCTGATCCCTACTATGGTCTAGCGCATGACTTCGACCTGGTTCTCGATATGATCGAGGACGCGGCCGAAGGGCTGCTGGATAGTATTAGCCGTGAACGTTCAGGCAAGCAGGGTGCCAAGGTGCCGCGGAAGGCGACCGCCAAGGTGCATTGATGACTGAAGTACGCATCAGGTCATAAAAAAACCGCGCTCAGTTTGCACTGGCGCGGTTTTTGTTTGGGGGTTACCCGGAGGTTTAGTCCTTACGGGTTTCCACCATTTGCAACGGCTCTTCCGTCACCACCGGCTTGATGCGCGGCTTGCGCGGTTGACGCACTGGCTTCTCAGCCGGGGCGGCAGCAACGCTGGCGTGCTTGCTCGGATCGGTTTCGACCATTTGCAGGCCGACGGATTCGAGCGAAACAGTTTCAATCACCACCGGAGCGGCTTGCACAACAGGTGCCTTGACCGGTTCTGGAGCGACTTCTACGACGACTGGCGCAGGCGCAGCAGCAACGGGGGCTGCTTCAACGACCGGCGCTGGTGCAGGCGCGATAGGTTTAGCTTCAACCACGGGGGTCGGGGCCGGTGAGGTGCTCAGCTCGAAAGCGGGGGCAGCAGCGGCGGTGTCGCTCGGAGCAACAGCGACATCGGTCGCGCCGGTGTCATTGTTATCCGTTTGGTTTTCACCGGTCGTGTTGCGTTCGCCACGCTCACCGCGCTCGCGACGGCCACCACGACGACCGCGACGGCGACCATTGCCTTGGCCACCGGTCTCGCTCTGGCCTTCGACGGCCGGTGCGTTGGTATCGACTGCGGCGATAGCGGCGTTTTCAGCCGTCGATTCGGTCGCTTGCTGGGCGTTACGGTCACGACCACCTCGGCCACCGCGGCGGCGGTTATTACCGTTACCGCTATTTTCTTCCTGGCCTGCCTCGGCGCTGGCATTGGCAGCACGCTCGCCACGGTTGCCGTTGTTACGTCGGCCTTCCTGGCCTTCACCGCGCGGATTGCGTTGGCGACCTTCGCCACGCGGACCACGTTGACGGCCTTCGCCATCGCCCTGGGCATTGCGGCGGTTGTTGCCACGGTTGCCATCACGACCACCTTCACGCGGGGTACGCGTGCGGGTTGTTTCGACCGGCGGTTTCTTCTTGGTATCGCCGCTCAGCCAGCTGAACAGCTTGGTCATGAAGCCGCCGCTCTTTTCTTCCTGAACCGGTTGTGCAGTCGTTTCGATCGAGACGGGTGCTGGTTGGGCCGGAGCGACGTTACGAATGGCGGCCGCCTGACGGTTCTGATTCTTTTGCTCGACCGAGAAAACCGGCGCTTCGATCAGCGGTTGATCGACCATCTTGTACGACGGTTCGCGATGATCGTCTTGATTCAGTTCGTCGTGACGCAGACGCACAATCTGGTGGGCCGGCGTTTCCAGATGCTTGTTCGGCAGCAGCAGAATCGTGATCTTGTGACGGAGTTCGATCGCCTGGATATCCGCACGCTTTTCATTGAGCAGGAAAGTGGCGACGTCGACCGGCACTTGGGCGTGCACGGCGGCGGTGTTTTCCTTCATCGACTCTTCTTCAAGGATACGCAGGATGTGCAGCGCAGCCGATTCGGTCGAGCGGATGTGGCCCGTGCCGGTACAACGCGGGCAGGGGATATACGAGGTTTCGGCGAGTGCCGGACGCAGACGTTGGCGCGACAGTTCGAGTAGACCGAAGCGGCTGATCTTGCTGGTTTGTACGCGTGCACGGTCGTGGTGTAGGGCGTCGCGCAGACGGTTCTCGACTTCGCGCTGATTACGGGCGCTTTCCATGTCGATGAAGTCGATGACGATCAGGCCACCCAAGTCACGTAGGCGCAGCTGACGGGCGATTTCGTCGGCGGCTTCCTGGTTGGTCTTGAAGGCGGTTTCTTCGATGTCGCTACCCTTGGTGGCGCGACCCGAGTTCACATCGACCGAGACTAACGCTTCGGTATGGTCGATCACGATGGCACCGCCGGACGGCAGGTTGACCTGACGGGCATAGGCCGATTCGATCTGGTGCTCGATCTGGAAGCGCGAGAAGAGCGGCACATCGTCGCTATAACGCTTCACGCGATTGACGTTATGCGGCATCACCTGGCTCATGAAGGCCTGGGCTTGTTCGAAGATGTCGTCGGTATCGATGAGGATCTCACCGATGTCTGGCTGGAAATAATCGCGGATGGCGCGAATGACTAGGCTGCCTTCCTGGAAGATCAGCAACGGGCCGGTGTTGTCTTTGGCCACCGAATCAATGGCGACCCACAGCTGCATCAGGTAGTTCAAGTCCCATTGCAGCTCTTCGGCGGTACGGCCGATGGCGGCGGTACGGGCGATCAGGCTCATGCCTTCCGGCACGGTGAGCTGGGCCATGGCATCGCGCAGTTCCGAACGATCGTCACCTTCGACACGGCGCGATACGCCGCCGCCGCGCGGATTGTTCGGCATGAGGACCAGGTAACGGCCGGCCAGCGAAATATAGGTCGTGAGGGCAGCGCCCTTGTTACCGCGCTCGTCCTTGTCGACCTGAACGATCAGTTCCTGACCTTCTTTCAGGGTTTCCTGCATTTTGGCGCGGCTACCTTCGCCGTTCGGGGCGTAGTACTCGCGGGCAATTTCCTTGAAGGGCAGGAAGCCATGACGTTCAGCGCCGTAGTTCACAAACACGGCTTCGAGCGACGGCTCGATACGGGTAATAACACCCTTATAGATGTTGCTCTTGCGTTGTTCTTTAGCGGCGGATTCGATGTCGAGGTCGATCAGTTTCTGACCTTCGACGATGGCGACGCGTAGTTCTTCAGCTTGCGTCGCATTAAATAGCATGCGTTTCATTGCGTGGTGCTCCAAAAGCACCGGCGCGGGCAATCCCGCAGGTAGCAGCCGACAGTGTCTGGCTGGACCTGGACTGGTTCAGGGCTTTCCGGGCGGCGTGCTCTCAAGGCGAGGCAGGGGATATCCTGTGTGGATCCCAAGCCGGACGAACGGACAAGGTGAACCGGTCTGTAACCGGCAGAGGGTGCCTGGCCGAAAATCGGCGGCGGCTCTGCCGTGACTGCATTCGGGACTGCATACGCCGGGCGTGTGTCAGTCGGTGACGGCTTCTTGTGTTCGTCTAGGCGAGTCGTCGTGGCCCGGTCCGGCTGCGACAGAACGCTCGAATCACGAACTCGCCGGTGGGCGATTTTGGCTCGGAGTTCTGGGCAAGTCGGTTGGGCGAATGATCGCAAACCCACCTGCTGGCAGCACAAACGTGTAAAGTATAAGGCATGTCACGCAGTAATCAACCGTCCTCAAGCACTTTAGGTAAAAAAACTGCGTCCCGGGCCACGAAAAAGCCGATTTCTCCCAAAAAACAGGGAATTGGCCGTGCCCAACCGGTCGAAAAGTCGGTCCCGACACCCGGTGGAGCACCGATCGCCCAGACGCCGGCGGTTCAGCGACGTGTGGTCACCGAAGATGAAGCTGGACAGCGGCTAGACAATTATCTGCTGCGCCATCTGAAAGGCGTGCCCAAAAGCCGGATTTACCGCATCGTTCGCAGTGGCGAGGTACGGATCAATGGTGGGCGCTGCCAGCCGGATCAGCGCCTAAACATCGGCGATGAGCTGCGTTTGCCACCCGTACGGCAAGAAGCCTTTGTCGAGGCGCGACCACCCGTTGCCCCAGAGGTCGATTTGCCGGTGCTCTATGAAGATGACGGCTTGCTGGCCATTAACAAACCCTGTGGCATTGCGGTCCACGGCGGCAGCGGCCTGGCTTGGGGCGCGATCGAAGCACTGCGGGCGCAGCGGCCCGAAGCGCGTCTGTTGGAACTGGCGCACCGGCTGGATCGGGAAACCTCCGGCGTATTGCTGATTGCCAAGCGGCGCCCCGCACTGGTGGGGCTGCACGAGATGTTTCGTAGCCAGAAGGGCGATAAGCGCTACCTGGCAATGGTGGCGGGTGAGTGGGCGCAGGAAAAGCCGGGTGCCGTGCTCAAAGTGACCGACCCCCTCTATAAATACTTGACGCCCGAAGGCGAGCGACGGGTACGCGTGGCGCGGGGGCGTGATCTCACGCATCCCGAAACCCGGCCGGCTGAGACGCATTTTCGCCTGAAGAAGCAGTATCCGGGCTTTGCCCTGGTTGAAGCTCAGCTCAAGACCGGGCGGACACACCAGATCCGCGTACATTTGGCCAGCCTGGGGCACCCGATCGTCGGTGACGATAAATATGGGGACTTCGCTCTCAACAAGTCTTTATCCGCCAGCGGGGCCCTCGATCGGATGTTTCTGCATGCGGCCAGCCTGCGTTGCAAGCACCCGGTGAGCGGCGAACCGCTGTTTATCGAGGCGCCACTGCCCGACGAATTGCAGCATTTTCTTGACCGATGCGCCAATCAATAAACTCACAAGTCACATGAAGAATCGATCGTATGATCTTGTTGTATTTGACTGGGATGGCACATTGCTCGACTCTACGGGTGCCATCGTCAAGGCCATTCAGGCGGCCAGCCGGGATATCGGCGCGACGCCGCCCAGCGATGAAAAGGCGCGCTATGTGATCGGGATGGGGCTGCGTGAGGCGCTCCAATACGCGGTACCGGATCTTGAGGAAGCCCGTTACGATGATCTGGTCAACGCTTACCGGCGGCATTACCTTTCCGGTGATCATGAACTCACCCTGTTCGAAGGGGTTGAGCCTCTATTGCAGGAACTTCAGGCCGAACACCGCTGGTTGGCCGTGGCGACCGGCAAAAGCCGGGTCGGGTTGGATCGGGCGTTGGGGCATAGCGGCCTAGGGCGTTATTTCGATACCACGCGTACGGCGGACCAGACCCGCGGCAAGCCGCATCCGCAGATGCTGGAAGAGATCATTAGCCAGTTTGGGGTCGAGCCGGAGCGCACGCTCATGATCGGCGATACCACCCACGACTTACAGATGGCATTAAATGCCGGTGCTCACGGTCTTGCTGTGACCCATGGGGCACACCCGCTGGAGGCGCTGCTGGAATGTCAGCCGGTGGGCGTGGCGCACTCCATTCCAGATCTATCAGTCTGGATTAAGAAATCTGGCTAATTAACTGTTATTGCTTGAATAAAAACACTGCCGGCTGCTTGTTAAAGACCGGTGGCGGCACTTTGCGCCAGGCGCTGACAGCTAGAGTACGGATGCTTTCTTCCGGGGTGGTGAGGGCTACTGCCAGGCACAACCGGGTCTCCGGACGTAGATGCTGGAGCAGGCTGGCAAATAGTACGGGATTCCGATACGGTGTTTCGATCACGATCTGTGTTTGATCGGCGCTTTTAGAAGCGTTTTCAAGTCGTTTAATCACCTGTTGCCGCTCGGATTCGTCCTGCGGGAGGTAGCCGTGGAAGGCAAAGCATTGACCGCCTAACCCGGAGGCCATGAGCGCCAGTAGCAGCGACGAAGGTCCGATATGCGGGATGACCCTATAGCCCAGGCTATGCGCCCGGTTGACCAGATCGGCCCCGGGGTCAGCCACGGCCGGGCAACCGGCCTCCGAGAGCAGCCCGATGGGCGTGCCGTTCTGGAGCGGCGCTAATAGGCCATCCAGTTCCTGGGCATTGGCCCCGGATTTCCCTAATTTGCCACGGCCAGGGAGCTCACGGATGTCTAATTCGGCAATTGGGACCGGCATACCGACCGTTTTGAGAAAGGCGCGAGCGCTTTTAGCGTTCTCAACGACGAAATGGCGTAGATCGCGGATGACCGGCAACACGGTCGCCGGCAACGAGTTCAGCGGGTCGGCTTCGGCCAGCTCGCTGAGCGGTACCGGAATCAGATGCAAAGCGCCCAATGCCATCGTGTTCGTCGCCCTTAAACGCCGGTAAGCGGGTTAAAGCCGGCCTGGCGGAGCAGGCGGCATAGGGCAATCAGCGGCAGACCGATTAACGCCGTGGGATCGTCACCCGAGAGGCGGTCGAGCAGGGCAATGCCCAAGCCTTCCGATTTGGCCGAACCAGCACAGTCATAGGCAGGTTCTTTGGCCAGATAGGCCTCGATTTCGGCCAGGCTCAGGTCGCGAAATTCGACTTCGGTGCTGACCAGCTCTTCATAAGCACGGGCGCTGGCGGCATCAAATAGGCAGAGCGCCGTCTCGAACACCACGGTTTGCCCGCTCAGGGTCTGTAATTGTTCGACGGCTTTGACATGGCTGCCTGGCTTGCCGTAGGCCTGATCGCCCAGAACGGCGACCTGATCGCTACCAATAATGAGGGCGTGACGCGCATCGGCCGGGAGTTGGTTGGCGATGGCCTGGGCCTTTTCCCGGGCAAGGCGGCGGGCAAGCGCGGCGGGGTGTTCACCGGGGTGGGCCGACTCGTCGATATCGGGACTCATGACTTCAAAAGGGATGCCGAGGCGTTCCAGCAATTGACGGCGATAGACCGAGCTGGAACCGAGAATCAGTCTCCGGGTCGCTGCGGCAGGTGTCTGGACAGTCATGATCGGCGTGCTTTCAATAGCATTCAAAGGGTTGGCGAGGTTTATCGCAACAAAAACCTCAACAATTCGGCCTGCGGATGGTATCATTCGCCGTTTTTCAACGGGACAGATCTGGATGTCATCTGCCGGTTTGCCGGAAAGTTTTGACCCGACCGTTGCCGCGCGCGAGGCCTTTGCCTGGAGCGGTGATGTGCCGGTGTCTGAATTTACGCGCCTGGCCGATCTGCTCGTCAGTCAATCTGGCATGGTCCGGGTATCGCTGCAAGCTGGCTTTGGTGCAGAGCGGCAACCCACCATGACGATCACGCTGGCGGCACAGCTGGAACAGTCCTGTCAGCGTTGCCTGCAGCCGGTGACCGTGGTGATTAACCACGAACACACGGTGGCGTGGGTGGCGGATGCGGCGGCATTGGAGCGATTCGATGCCCTGGAAGAGGATTTGGACGCCGATGCGGTCGAATATCTTCCGATGCCCGATTCGTCGCGTGTGACGACCTTGGCGTTGGTGGAAGATGAATTAATGCTTTCACTGCCCATCGTACCCATGCACGAGGAATGCGGCTTACCGGTGACGGTAACCGATTCGGGCGACGAACATCCGTTCGCGGCGCTGGCGCAGCTAAAGACCCTGAAGCATTAGGTCGATAGAAATTCAGGCAGTAACGATTTAACTAGGAGTATCAACATGGCAGTCCAACAGAACAAAAAGTCCCCGTCGAAGCGCGGTATGCATCGTGCCCATGATTCGCTGAGCAATCCGCCGCTGGCCATCGAGCCGACGACGGGCGAAGTGCATCGCCGTCACCACATTTCGCCGACGGGTGTTTACCGCGGCAAGAAGGTTGTTAAGACGACCGACGCCTAATTGGGCAGGTCAGGCGTTTTACCTGACCATTGATCAACGTGAGCTTTGAACGGATATGACCGTCAAAATCGCGATTGACTGTATGGGTGGCGACCATGGCCCCAAGGTCACGGTCGCTGCTGCCTTGGCCTTTGCCGCCGAGTTTCCGCAAGTCGAACTGACGCTGGTTGGTAAATCCAACCAATTGGAAAATCGTTTGCGTCGCGCTTCACCCGATAAGGCGGTGCGCGACCGCTTGCACATTGTGCACGCCACGGAAGTCGTAGGGATGGATGAGCCACCGGCGCTCGCCCTGCGCAACAAAAAAGATTCGTCGATGCGCGTGGCCATCAATCTGGTGAAGTCCGGAGAGGTGGATGCCTGTGTGTCGGCCGGTAATACGGGCGCCCTGATGGCGATCTCTCGTTTCGTGCTCAAGATGTTGCCCGGCATTGATCGCCCGGCCATCTGCACCGTGGTGCCCACCATGACGGGGCAAACACGTTTGCTGGATTTGGGTGCCAACGTCGATTGCACGGCGGAACATCTGCTGCAGTTTGGCATCATGGCGTCGATCCTGACCAATGCCGTCCAGCACATCGCTGAGCCGCGCGTGGGGCTGCTCAATATCGGCGAAGAAGAAATCAAAGGCAACGAAGTCGTGAAACAGGCGGCCGAGCTACTGCGCGCGACCGATCTGAATTTTGTCGGCAATGTCGAAGGCGATGGCGTCTATAAGGGTGAGGCCGATGTCGTGGTCTGTGACGGTTTTGTCGGCAACGTCGCCTTGAAGGTTTCAGAAGGTCTGGCCCAGATGATGGGTCGTTTCCTGCGCGAAGAATTTGAACGCAATCTGCTAACGCGCCTGATCGCGCTACTGGCGTTGCCGGT
>CALKUR010000150.1 GCA_937996725.1 uncultured Dechloromonas sp.
CATTCCTCTAGGCGCACCGTTGCCGATGCGCTCAAGCAACCTACCCGGAAGCGACGCGAGCCACGCCATGCTTCCCTATTTGGTCTTGCTCCGGATGGGGTTTACCGTGCCGTCCGGCGTTGGCCCCGAACGCGGTGAGCTCTTACCTCACCCTTTCACCCTTACCTGGCGTCTGACACCATCGGCGGTTTGCTTTCTGTTGCCAGTGATGATGCGACGGGACGAACCTGAATCAGACACCCATCACCACTGCCCGCTGCTGCCAGCGGGACTTTCCGTCACCTCACGGTGCCCGGCCGTTAGCCGGCATCCTGCTCTGTGGAGCCCGGACTTTCCTCCCCGTACCAAAGTACGCGGCGACTGTCTGGGCGACTTCCCGCACCCATTATACGGCGCACAGATCGAGATTTAGGTGGCAAAACCTGCGAAAGCCCAAGCCAGCGTATTCCCCGCCTCGAGCGGCACGAGCGTATCGCCATTCACATACGGATACGATGCTGGCACCCGCGTGTTGGCACGACGCAGCACCACTTTACGTTCGTTCACCGGCAAACCATAGAAGGCCGGGCCATGCAGGCTGGCAAAACCTTCCAACTTTTCCAGCGCACCCGCCGCTTCAAACGCGGTGGCATACATTTCCAACGCCACATCGGCGGTGTAACAACCGGCGCAACCGCAGGCCGCTTCTTTGGTGAGCTTGGCGTGCGGCGCCGAATCGGTACCGAGGAAAAATTGTTTCGAGCCCGAGGTCGCCGCTTCGACGAGCGCTTCGCGGTGCATCTCGCGCTTCAGCACGGGCAGACAGTAGTAATGCGGCCGCACGCCGCCCTGGAAAATCGCATTGCGGTTGTACAACAGATGGTGCGCCGTGATCGTCGCGCCGACGCGATCACCTGAACTACGAACGAAGGCCGCTGCATCGGCGGTGGTAATGTGTTCGAATACCACACGAAGATCCGGGAACTTATGGAGCAGGGGTTTGAGCACGCGCTCGATGAACACCGCTTCGCGATCGAAGAGATCGATGTGGCTATCGGTGACTTCGCCATGCACCAGCAGTGGCAGGCCTTGTGCCGCCATCTCCGCGAGTGCCGGATACGTTTTTTCGATGGCGGTGACGCCCGCATCCGAATTGGTCGTTGCCCCTGCTGGATAGAGTTTTACCGCTTTCACAAAACCAGCGGCCTTCGCTTTAGCAATCTCTTCGGGGCTGGTCGTATCGGTGAGATACAAGGTCATCAACGGTTCGAAGCTCGAACCTGCTGGGCGCGCCGCCAGAATGCGATCGCGATACGCTGCCGCGGCATCCACAGTCGTCACCGGCGGGCGAAGATTCGGCATGATGATGGCGCGCGCAAACTGCGCCGCGACGTGCGGGACCGTCACCTTCAGGGCATCGTCATCACGCAGATGGATATGCCAGTCATCGGGTTGGTGAATAATGAGTTCGTTCATGGCAACTGACCGGTGAAATGAATGCAATGAACGCTATTTTACGCGTCAGGCTTTTAAATCCAGCGCACGCTGATACAACATATCCTTGGGTGCCCCCGTGAGCTGTTGAGCAATTTGCGCCACCTGTTTGGTCGGCAGCCCGGCCGCCACCAGAATGCTTATCACCTTTTCAGTTGCCTCATCCAACCCTGCGGCGACTTGTGCACGTTCGGCCGGCGGATAAATCACCAGCACGAACTCGCCCCGAGCATGATTCGGGTCGGTATTCAGCCAGGCAGCGGCTTCACCGAGCGGGATGCGCACGGATTGCTCGAAGATCTTGGTCAGCTCGCGCGCAATCAGGATGTCACGTTCGGCACCAAAGACTTCGGCCAACGCGGCCAGCGCCGCATCGATACGGTGGGGCGCTTCGTAAAAGACCAGCGCCAGATCGTCGCCGGCGCGCGCTTTCCAATCCGCAATGACGCGCAAACGTTCCTGAGTTTTGGTCGGCAGAAAACCTGCAAATACCCAACCGCCACCGGTATGCGTCAGGCCGGCGATCGATAAGGCCGCCGCCGCGGCACAAGCACCCGGCACCGCCACCACAGGCCAGCCCTCGGCGCGGATAGCGGCCACAATACGTCCACCAGGATCCGAAATCGCCGGTGTACCGGCATCGCTGACTAGCGCCACTGAATTTCCAGCAGCCAGATGCTGTGCGATCTTCTCCGCCGCCCGTTGTTCGTGATGCTCATCAGCCACGAGCATGGCGGCATTGCTGCCGACATGGCGCAACAAGGTGGCTGTACGGCGCGTATCCTCCGCCGCCACAAAAGCGACTTCGCGCAGGATTCGCGCGGCACGCGGGCTCAGATCTTCGAGATTGCCGATGGGCGTCGCCACGACATAGAGCGTCGCACCCTGCCCGATTTCTTCGGGGGGGCTTGCGGCAGTCGTTGGCGATTGCGTTAAAGTCATAAACGTTCAAACTTACACAACAGAAACGCACGATACCATGCGCACCGACAAACAGCTTGTGGGCGACCAGGCAGAATCCCTGGCGATCACGCTCCTTGAGCGTGCCGGGCTGCGAGTACTCGAACGCAACTACCGGGTGCGTGGTGGTGAAATCGATTGCATCGCGCTGGATGGCGAAACCCTAGTCTTTGTAGAAGTACGTTACCGCAAGAACCGCCGCTTCGGCGGGGCCGGTGCCAGCATTGATCTCCGCAAGCAGCAGCGAATTATTCATGCCGCACAGATCTACCTCATGAAGCATCCTCGTCAAGCACATCGGCCGTGCCGCTTTGATTGCGTGCTCCTCGACGCGCTCGACACCGATGCCTCCGAATGGATTAAAGATGCCTTTCAACTTTTCTAGCGTCGCGCGCATTGCGTCTGCCGCCTTTGTTGGCCTCAGTCTCACGTCCTTCGCTCATGCGCAGTCCGCAAACGTCAGCACAACCGCACCCCGGCCATCGCAAGCTAGCCTGCTGATCCAATCATCGCCCCTAGCCGGCAGCCAATATCACGCGCTGCCAGACGTCGTCTCCCAAATCCGGGTCGGTGACTTACTGACGCTCAAACGCGAGGCCGATAACCCCTATGATAAGAATGCGATTCAGGTCCTCTGGCAAGAGTATTTGCTGGGCTACGTGCCCCGCCGGGAAAACAAGGCCGTCGCCCGCGCCATGGATCGCCACGAACCCCTGATCGCCCGAGTGGTCGCACTGCAGCCGGACGAAAGCCCTTGGCGCCGCCTACGCTTTGAAATCAGCGTCCCATTGGATACGACACCCAAATCTGACGCCAAATCAACACGCTAACGCATTCGGTGGGCGTGTTAAGATCACCGCCATCAGAACCTGGTCTCGACGCTCGCCGAACTGCGGGACCGCAACCCTCACGGAGTTTCTGCATGGACTTGCAAACGCGCGTTAAACGCCATTTCGAAGATAGCGCCCAAACCAAACTCAAAGCCGCCGAAACGCTGAGCGCACCAGTCGCCACGGCCATCGAGACGATGGTGCAATCACTCATTTCCGGCGGCAAAATTCTGGCCTGCGGCAACGGCGGCTCGGCCGGCGATGCGCAGCACTTCGCTGCCGAACTGGTGGGTCGCTTTGAGCGCGAACGCCAGGAACTGGCTGCCATTGCACTGACGACCGATACGTCAATTATTACGGCCATTGCCAATGATTACGCCTACGACGTGATCTTCTCGAAACAGGTGCGCGCACTGGGTCACCCCGGCGATGTGCTGCTCGCCATTTCTACCTCGGGCAACTCGAAAAACGTGATTGAAGCCATCAAAGCCGCGCACGAACACGATATGAAAATCATTGCACTCACCGGTAAGGGCGGCGGCCAGATCGGAGCGATGCTACGCGACGGTGACATTCATCTATGCGCACCGGCGGACCGCACCGCCCGCACGCAGGAAACCCATCTAACGATCATTCACGCGCTGTGCGATGGCATTGACGTTTCGCTGCTCGGAGAGGATGCATGAAGCTGAACGCCAAGCGTACTGTTGTTAGCGCCATCGCCGCTATCTGCCTGACGACCCAGCTCACTGCCTGTATTGAAACCGCCATCGTCGGTGCGGTGGCCGCCAGCGCGATCGTGCTCTCCGACCGTCGTTCGGTCGCCGTGTACTCCAAAGATGCCTGGATCGATGTGCAGGCCGCCACCCCACTCAACGAGATCGGCCCAACGAGTACAACGCACATTATTGCCAACGCGTTCAACAGTCGCGTACTGCTGACCGGTGAAGTAGCCTCGGAAGCGGACAAGCAAAAAGCCACTGACGTGGTCAAAGCCATCTCGGGTGTGAAGGGCGTTGATAATCAGTTGGTCGTTGGCCCGATCACTTCTTTAGACGTGCGCAACAACGATGCGTTCATCACCTCCAAGGTCAAGAGCCGGCTGGTCGGTGACCACCCGGAACTGGGCAACGCCATGAAGATCATTACCGAGAATGGCGTCGTGTTCGTACTCGGTATGCTGACGCAGAGCGAACTCGAACGCGGTGTTGAAATCGCCCGGACGACCTCTGGCGTGCAACGGGTTGTGAAGACCAGCCTGATCACGATCATCAAAGAACCGCAGGCACAGGCGCTGGATCAGGAAGCGAAGGACGATGCGGCTAAAACCCAGGGTACGGTGACACCGCTGCAGGATGGGTCGCAGTCGCAGGCACAACCCATGAGCCAACCCACCACTCAGGGCGTCAATTAAATCCCTTGTAGTAGCTTGGCCTCGGCGGCGGCAATCGTCGTCGGCGTGCCAAGCAAGACCACGACATCGCCTTCCTGCAACCGGGTCTCTGGGCCCGGTTCCAACCCACGGATCCCATGGCGGCGGATCGCGCTGATTTCCACATCGCGCAAAGCCAGTGATTCCAGGCTCTGGCCAATGGCGAACGCTCCCGCTTCGATTAACACCGAACTCATGCGTGCGGAATCAGCATCGGCCTCTTCGGATTCGTCAGACACACCCTTAAAGAATCCACGCAACAACCGATAACGGCTATTACGCGCATCGCGCGCGCGACGCATGACGCGGTTCAATGGCACGCCCAATAACAACAGCGCATGCGAGCCCAGCATCAGACTCGCCTCCAACGCATCCGGCACGACTTCGGCGGCACCCGCAGCCACCAGGCGCGGCATATCGCGTTCGTCTTCTGTACGTACGAGCACCGGCAAATCCGGTCGCAACTCACGACAGTAGTGCAGTACTTTTTCCGCCGTCGGCGTATCGGCAAAGGTAATCACCACCACGCTCGCCCGTTTCACGCCCGCAGCGATCAGGTTCTCTCGGCGGCCGGCATCGCCGAACAACACGGTTTCGCCGCCCTTGGCAGCTTCACGCACGCGCTCGGGGTCCAGATCCAGCGCCACATAACCTACGCCTTCCTGGCTGAGAATACGGGCCAACGATTGGCCGCTACGGCCAAAACCGCAGACAACGGCATGTTTCTGCGTGGCGATCGAAGCTACGGCCAATTGCGTCAGTTGCATGGACCGGGTCAGCCACTCATTCGCCGAAAAGCGGATCACCAGACGGTCACACCAGTACACGATGATCGGTGCCAGCATCATGGAAATCAGCAGCGCCGCCAAAACGATCTGGATGACTGGACGTTGCGCTAACCGCGCCGTGGCAATTTCCGTCAGCAACACGAAACCGAATTCGCCCCCGGTGGCTAACCAGAGGGCCGAACGCATGGCCGTCGACTGGCCGCCACCAAACAGACGGGACAACATAAACACAATCAGCGCCTTGACGATCAAAACGGCGACGACGATCAATAGCACGATCCAGAAGCTTTTCCAGATCACCGTCGGGTTGAGCATCATCCCAATGGTGACGAAGAATAGCCCCATCAACACATCACGGAAGGGTTTGATATCTTCTTCCACCTGATGCCGATATTCGGTCTCGGCGATCAGCATGCCCGCGACAAAGGCACCGAGTGCCAGCGAGAGCCCGGCTTCTTCGGTAATGTAGGCCAGACCCAGCGTGACGAGCAGTACGTTGAGCACAAAGAGCTCTGACGACTTGCCGAGCGCGACGATATGGAACCAGCGGCGCATCCACTTCTGGCCGACGAACAGCACCACACCGAGCACAACGGTCGCCTTGAGCAACGCCACGCCCACTTCCACCACCATATCGGCCGCCGGCTGCCCCAAGGCGGGGATCACAATCAGCAACGGCACCACCAGCAAATCTTGCGCCAGCAGCACGCCCATCACTTCGCGCCCATGCGGCGCCTGAAGTTCGCGACGCTCGACCAGCAATTTTGATAGCACGGCGGTCGACGACATCGCGACGGCCCCGCCGAAGGCCAGACCGGCCTGCCAATTCAAACCGAACGACATGGCGATCCCGGCGACCACCGCCATGGTGACCAGCACCTGCGTCATCCCGAAACCGAAGACGGTTTTGCGCATGGTGTAGAGCCGCGCCAGTGAAAACTCTAGCCCGATCGAGAACATCAGGAACACCACGCCAAATTCGGCCAACGTATTGGCCGCCTTGACGTTTTTCAGCAGCGATAGCGCATGCGGTCCGATGAGCAGCCCGACCAGCAGATAGCCAAACATCGGCGGCATATTGACCCGGCGCACCAGGATCACCCCCAGCACCGAGGCCATCAACAGCAGCAGAATCAGGGACAGCGAGGACATAAAGGGCGGAATCGGCTCGGCGCGGGGGATTGACGCATCCGGTTTGTTATACTCAACGCAATCATACCCTTGCCGCATGCCATGTCTGCAAACCAAACCGCCGGCGCACCAAATAAATCGGCCCTGATCGACGACGCCAGAATCCTCACGCTGGCGCGTGCTGTACTGCGCACGGAAGCCGATGCCCTCATTGAACTCGAACCGAAACTGGGCGAGGCCTTCGTACAAGCCGTACGCGCCTTGCATGACGCGCCAGGTCGGGTCATCGTCTCGGGCATGGGTAAATCAGGCCACATCGCCCGCAAGATGGCGGCCACTTTTGCCTCCACCGGCACACCGGCCTATTTCGTGCACCCGGCCGAAGCCAGCCATGGCGACCTCGGCATGATCACCGGCGACGATGTTTTTCTGGCGCTCTCTTATTCCGGCGAATCTGACGAACTGGCGGCGATTCTGCCGGTACTGCGCCGCCTGGGCACCCGCATCATCGCCCTCACTGGCAATACCCAATCGTCTCTCGCTCGCGAAGCCGACATCGTGTTGGATGCCAGCGTGGCGCGTGAAGCCTGCCCACATAATCTGGCACCGACCGCCAGCACGACGGCAGCGCTGGCTCTGGGTGATGCCCTAGCCGTCGCGCTGCTTGAAGCCCGTGGTTTCAGCCCCGAAGATTTCGCACTCTCGCATCCGGGTGGCGCACTCGGACGACGCTTACTCACCCACGTCAGTGATGTGATGCACCCCAAGGCGGATCTGCCCTGCGTGGGTCCGGATAGTTCGCTGGCCGATGCGGTGTTGGCTATCTCGCGCGGCAGCCTGGGCATGACCGTCATCGTCGATGATCACGACCGGGTTCTAGGCATCTTCACCGATGGCGATCTGCGTCGCGCGTTTGGCAAACAACTGGATCTGCAACAGGTGCGCGTACGCGATGTCATGACGGCCGCGCCTAAAACGATCGGGGCCGATCGACTGGCCGTTGAAGCCGTGGCGCTGATGGAAAAGCACCGGATAAACCAGCTCGTCGTCACCAACGCCGACGGCAGTCTGATCGGTGCACTCAATATGCACGATCTGTTTCGTGCCAAGGTGGTCTAAATGACCGACGCACTGAAGACCCTGAAATTCATGGCCTTTGACGTCGATGGCGTCCTCACGGACGGCAAGCTGACCTATCTACCGGACGGTAGCGAAACCAAGACCTTCTACACGCTCGATGGTGCCGGTATCCGCATGCTGCAAAAAGCGGGAATTACCGTCGGCTGGATTACGGGGCGCTCTTCCTCGGCTGTCGAACACCGCGCCAAGAATCTCGGCATCACGCATCTGGCGCAAGGCGTCAGCGATAAACACAAGGTGTTGGCCACCTGGTTAGCGGAAGCTCAACTGGATTTTGGCGAAGCGGGATTTATGGGCGATGACCTCATCGATCTTGCTGTGATGAAAGCTTGTGCCTTTTCGGCTGCGCCGGCCAACGCTGTGGCCATCGTGCGTGAACACGCCGACCTCGTCACTGTGGAGCGTGGCGGCGATGGCGCAGTCCGCGCCGTATGCGAAGACATTCTGAAAGCCCAGAACAAACTGGATACCTTTCTCAATAGCGGCATCCACTAACGATGTCCTGGAAAGCCAGTCCGGTTGTTCAACCTGTCCTGCGGGATATTTTCACCGCCGCTTTCCCGATTGGTCTACTGACTGTACTCGCCGCGCTCTCTTACTGGCTAGGCGTAGTGGCAGCGGCAGACCCGGTCGATATCGGTGGTCGCTTCCGCCATGATCCGGATACGATCATTCGCCAGTTTGACGGCATCAGCTACGATGAGCGCGGCATGCGCAAAGCAGAGCTAATTGGTTTGGAGCTCCGACATTTTCCTGACGATGAGAGCTCTGCCGTTCAAAAACCCTTCATGCGGCGATTTGCATCTGCTGGCGAACCCGCCACGGTAAACGCAGATCAGGCCGTCATGAACAGCGATGGCTCAGAAGTCGATCTCACCGGCAACGTCAAAGCCTATCGCCCACCCCAGAACGGCAAAGCGGCCATCACGCTGACCGCACCGCACATGCACGTACTGGTGGATGAAGAACGCGCCCGCACCCCGGGATTTGCAAAAATTCAACAGGGCAGTTCGTGGATCAGCGGCATCGGCTTTGACGCTGACAACGTGACGCAAGTGTTCAATTTCCACAGCAACGTCACCGGTAGTTACAAACGCTAATGACGCGCCCTCCATCCTTACGCCTGCTCTTGGCTGCGCTCGTCGCTTCGGTGTTCGCATTGCCGACGCTATCCTTGGCCGAGCGCAACGACAGCAGCAAACCGATGGACTTTAAATCGCAGCGCGCCCACATGGACGACCTGCACAAAACCTATAACTACGTTGGCCAAGTGCGCATGAACCAAGGCACGCGACAGCTGACCGCCGAGAAAGTCGTCATCAAGCAAGACGCCGCCGGCTTCAGTAAAAGCGTCGCGACGGGATCTGCGCAAAAACTGGCATACGTGAAACAGCGCGAAAACGATGGTAAAGGTTGGATGGAAGGCTGGGGCGAGCGTATCGAGTACGATGATCGCACCGACAAGATCTTCTTCTTTGACCAGGCCCGCATCAAGACGTCAACAGATGACGCCAAAGGCGAAGTCATCATTTACGACAACGTCACCGAGCGCTATCAGATCCTGGCCAAAGGACAACCTATCCCGGATCAATCCAAGGCATTGCCCGCACAACCCGGTATCGCGCCGCGCAAAGGGCCGGAACGCAAATTCTTCACGGCACCGAGCAGCGTACCGCTCCCGAGCGGCAATACCCCCGCTACCAGTACCGCCCCGGACGGCCGCGCCAAGGCCGTGATCACACCAGGTAAATAGTTAGTCCGGGCGATAAGCCCAGGTCAACTGCCGGCGCTCGACCTCGGCAACGATCTCGGCCAACGCCTGTTCCACCCGATCGGCCGGCCCATTCACACCCAACTCCAGATGACGACGCACGCCATCCTCGGTCAGCGACGGCAACGAAAAAAGTTTGAGATCCGGATACTGGGCGACAATGCGCTCCATCAGATCAAGCAGCGCACTTTCATACGCCTTATCACCCGTGAGCAGAATCGCCCGATCGATATCTGGTGACTTGCAGAAGTAAGCGCTGTAATAGGTGTCCAACACCCATTCCAGCATCGGGTGCGCCATCTGCGGGAAGCCCGGCACAAAGTAATGCCGATGCATCATAAAGCCGGGAATCCGGTTAAAGGGGTTTGGGATAATCTCGCATCCTCCGGGGAAGGTGCCGAGCAGCAGGCGTTGCGGCGTGATGTCATCGGCAAAGCGTGCACGAATTTCACGCTCGGCTTCCGGATGCAACACCAATGGCGCGCTGAAGGCCTCGGCAGCGGCTTGGCGCGTATGATCATCGGGCGTATTGCCGATACCGCCGAAAGAGAACACCACGTCACCTGCGGCTCGTGTCCGTGCAAAAACCTCGGCCAGCCGTGTACGATCGTCACCCAGATATTCCACCCAGGATAAGCGTAAACCACGTGCAGCCATCACGCCGGCCAACCAGCTGAAATGCTTATCCGTCCGTTTACCCGAAAGAATCTCGTCGCCGATGATGATGGCGCCAAAGGTTGGCGTCTCTTTTCTGGCATCGTTCATCGTATCTGCTCCCGCGTGGACGTCATAATGACTTCGCCTTCGACAATTTCTCCCGCCCCATCGGACTGACCGCGTTGGAGACTGAGCGCTTCCAGTGCGGCCACGGCAAACATTAACGCTGTAAACGAAGCAGCGAAGAAACCAACCACGGGAATGTGGGCCATCAGCGCCCCGACTGCGCCCAGCACCAGGAAGCTTCCCCGAAAACGCTGACGCACATCCTTGAGCTCGGCATCATTGGCATAATTGGTCAGCGCGTCAAAAGATAAGGTTCGGGCGTTAAACCAGGCCAGCCAGCCCACCGGCAATACAAAGGCCAAGCCTGGCACCAGCCAAAGCGGCAGCGTCAGCAACCAACCGGCGAGATACACTAATGTCGACACAGCGCTCACCCAGGCCGATTGAAAGGCCCGGTCAGAACCATGACGCCGGAGCTGGGGATACGAGGTTCGCCCCAGCCAATCGGTCAATTGCGCCACAATCAATAGCCCGGACACCAGCGCTGCCAAGCCATAACTGATCGCAAACAACATCAACCAGGCAGCCACCCAAGCAAAGATATCCGCCACGCCGGTCCAACCGATGCTGACCAGCCAGGTTGCTGGCGCCATGCTGAGAAACTGAGCTGACAAGGGTTGCAGCGCCATGAACAGCAGAATGATCAAGCTACCGACGGCCACAGCCACCGGTATGGCGAGCAACTTCCATAGCGCCGGGTTACGCACCGCCGCCAGACTACGCCAGAACACGCGCGTCACAAACATCAGATCCAAAATACCCTCTCTCTCATTAAAATCAGGCATGGCTCAATTGCTGCCAAACTTTCTCCAGCCGCTTCACGGATACCGGCAGCGGCGTCTTTAATTCCTGGGCGAACAGACTCACACGCAATTCCTCCAGCTGCCAACGGAACTGGTCGAGCCGCGCATCCTTCACCCCACTGCGCGCCAGTTCTTGCGCGCGCCGTTCATAAGACTGCCACAAACGCTGCCAATCGGCGAGCGCGGCGTCATCTCGGGCCAGCGCAGGAGCGCCACCGCTCTTCAGCCGGTCCAGACGCACCTGATGCGCCTTGAGATAACGCGGCAGATGTTGCAGATGGTCGCGATCAATGTCGCGCACAAAACGGGGCGTCATCAGCCGGTTCAGATGCGCCTCGATATCCGCCACCGCAGCAGGCCATGCCTTCGCAGTGAGCAAGCGCTTACGAACCGTCGTCCAGTCGTCCAACACCGCCCGGACAAGACGGTTCAGTTCCTGCAACAGTAAGCCGAGGCGCTCCCGACCGCGGCGCGCGGCTTCTGAAAAATCTGTTTCGTTACGCGGCCAATCCTGCGGACTCTCAGGAAGGCATGCTTGCTGCAAGGCCGCCCACAGCATCTGTTGCACGAGATCCGCCGCGTCACCGAGCGGCATGTAGCGCATACCGAGTTCGCTATCCTTGCGCAGCTGTTTCTCAAAACCCTTCCAGGGTTCGTGGAGTGCTAGCGCAAATAAGCGCAACAATCCTTGCCGATGCACGGATTGGGCCGCGTCTGGTGAATCGAATACCCGAATCGATACGGCTTCACCGTCATCCTGCAACGCCGGATAACCGAAGAGGGTCTGTCCATCGACCGTGAGTTCCATCATTTCGGGAAGCTCACCAAAGCTCCAGGTCGTCATGCCGGCCGTCTGAGCAGGTACAGGTGCTACGGTATCACCAGTAACGACCGTTTGCGCCGTCCGGGTTTGCACCGCCTGTACAGCCGCTTGTGCCGATTCACTAAAGGCCTGCCGCGCCTCTTGCGCCCAACGAGCGCGCAATTCACTCAGACTACGCGACTGGTCACACTGTCGACCATCCGCCTCGACCAGGCGAAAATTCATCCGCAGATGCGCTGGTAACGATTCCGGCGCAAAAGCATCCGGCGTCAGCGTCCATCCGCGCGCATTGAGTCCGCGCTCGAACAGAATATGGCGCATCAACGCAGCAACAAGCCCCGTTCGTGCGCGATCTTTTTTCTCCGATTGCGCCGCGATAAACTCATCGACAAAAGTAGGCAGCGGCACCAGCTTGCTGCGATAACGTTGGGGTAACTGCCTCAGCAACTGTAACAGTTTGTCGCGCAACAGCCCCGGCACTAGCCATTCGCAAGCCTCCGGCGACAAACGATTTAAATAAGCCAAAGGCAACGTCAGCGTCACGCCATCGTCGGCAGCGCCCGGCGCAAAGTGATATGACAGATCAAATCGGGCCCCACCGAGCTCGATCTCCGACGGGAAATTATCCGTCGTCACCCCCCCGGCCTCATGACGCATCAGATCGTCCCGGTCCAGATACAACAGCTTCGGGGTTACCTTTTCGGCCTCGCGCCGCCACGCGTCGAAACCGGCGCCATTCACGATATCGGTAGGAATACGCGCGTCGTAGAAGGCCTCGATCAGTGCATCATCGACCAGCACATCCTGGCGGCGTTGTTTGTGCTCTAGCTGTTCGATATCGGCAATAAGCTTCTGGTTGTGCCGGTAAAACGGCCAGCGGTTCAACCAGGCCGGGTCGATCTCGCCGGCCACCAGACCTTCACGGATAAAAATCTCACGCGATGCGACCGGGTCCAACGGGCCGAAGTGAACACGACGCTTAGCCTGTAAGGTCAGGCCGTACAGGGTCGTCCGCTCAAAGGCGACGACCTGCATGGCCTTCTTTTCCCAGTGCGGTTCGCTGTAGCTCCGCCGGATCAAATGCGCGCCGATCTGTTCGATCCATTCCGGATTCACCCGCGCCACGCAACGGGCGAACAGGCGTGAGGTTTCGGCAAGCTCCGCCGCGACAATCCACTGCCCGGCCTTCTTTTGCAGATACGATCCCGGATGCACGACAAATCGAATGCCGCGCGCGCCCAGATAATCGCCCTTCTCTTCCGACTTGCAGCCGATATTGCCGAGCAACCCGGTCAACAAGGCACGATGGATCTGTTCGTAGGTGGCTGGCGTCGCATTGAACTTCCAGCCCAGTTCCGCGGCCAGCGTATGTAACTGGCCGTGAATATCGCGCCACTCGCGCAACCGCAAAATCGATAGAAAATTCTTCTGGCACAACTGCGTCAGCTTGCGCGAGGAATGATGTTTCAGTGCCTCCTCGTACCAGGCCCAAAGCTTGAGCCAGGCCGTAAACTCGGATTGCTCCTCCGGCCCGAACAGGATACGGCGATGCGCCTCCTCCGCCGTCTGTTGCTGCTCTGGCGGCCGTAGGCGCGGATCCTGCGCACCCAGCGCGCTGGCGATGATCGTCATCTCCGTCAGACAATGATTGTCGCGTGCCGCCAACACCATACGCCCCAGGCGCGGGTCGAGAGGCAACCGCGCCAGATCTCGCCCCAAACGCGTCAGCTGCTGTCGCTCATCCGAACTTGTAACGACGGCACCCAGCTCCTGCAACAGCAGTAGACCATCGCGAATCGCTTTGTCGGGTGGCGGCTCGATGAAGGGAAATTGCGTCACGTCACCCAGCTTCAGATCGAGCATACGCAGGATCACGTTGGCCAACGAGGATCGCAAAATCTCCGGATCGGTAAATTCGCTGCGCGCCTCGAAATCCTGCTCATCGTAGAGCCGGATACAAATGCCGTCAGCCACGCGACCACAACGGCCAGCACGCTGTCGCGCCGCCGCGCGGGAGATCTTTTCGATCTGCAACTGCTCGACCTTACTGCGATACGAATAGCGCTTAACACGGGCCAGCCCCGCGTCGACGACATAACGGATGCCCGGTACGGTCAACGAAGTTTCCGCCACGTTGGTGGCCAGCACGACACGGCGGCCACTGTGCCCGCGGAAAACCCGATCCTGTTCTTCGGCCGATAACCGCGAGTACAGCGGCAAAATTTCCGTATGTGGCGGGTGACTTTTGCGTAATACTTCGGCCGCGTCACGAATTTCACGCTCGCCGGGCAGAAATACCAGCACGTCGCCAGACCCACATCGAGCCAACTCATCGACGGCCTCGCTGATCGCCTCGTAGAGTCGATCTTCATCGGCCTCTCGCTCCTCGCGCGTACTACGCTCGCGACGCTCGGATGCGCCGGGCTTGGCATTGGCGACGCTTTTGCTAAGACGGTCACGCGGATCTTCGATCGGTCGCCAGCGCACCTCAACCGGATAAAGGCGACCCGATACTTCAATCACGGGCGCCGGCTTGCCGTCGATGGCAAAGTGCTGTGCGAAGCGCTCGGCATCGATCGTCGCCGAGGTAATGATGACTTTGAGGTCCTGACGCTTCTGCAACAGGCGTTTCAAATAACCGAGCAGAAAATCGATATTCAGGCTGCGTTCATGTGCCTCGTCGATGATGATGGTGTCGTAGGCTTTGAGCAGTGGGTCGTGCTGTGACTCGGCCAGCAGAATGCCGTCCGTCATGAGCTTGATCAGGGAATCCGGAGCCGTGCGATCCTGGAAGCGCACCTTGACGCCCACGCCCTCACCGATGCGCGTGTCGAGTTCTTCGGCAACACGTCGGGCGACCGAGCGCGCCGCCAGACGACGTGGTTGCGTGTGGCCGATCAATCCCTGCACGCCCCGTCCGAGTTCCAGACAGATCTTAGGCAACTGGGTCGTTTTACCAGACCCCGTTTCCCCGCAAACGATCACCACCGGGTTGGCGGCAATCGCCGCCGCAATTTCTGCTTTACGCCCACTGACCGGCAGCGCTTCCGGAAAGTGGATCTTGCCGGCCATTTGCGCCAGACGTCGCTCGCGCGCCGCCACTCGGGCGCTGGCTTTTCCGGAGTCGGATTGTGGCTTGCCTTCTAGGGATGGCGCTGGCTTCATAGCCGCTATTTTAGCGGCCGCACGGACTTCTATCAGGTAAAATCGCGGTTTCGTTGATTTTTACTAACCGTCCGGTGATCCTATCGTGAGCCACGCCAAATCTCCTGCCGCAGAAACCCCCGTCGCCAGCAATTTTCTGGTGCAAGTGGTCGAGCAGGATCTGGCCGCCGGCAAGTACGCACAACGTCACTGGTCGGGCCAACCGGGCCCTGCCGCGCAACAGAGAAACGGCCCGCTCGATCCAGCGGCGATCCGTACGCGCTTCCCACCCGAACCCAACGGTTATCTGCATTTCGGTCACGCCAAATCCATTTGCCTGAACTTCGGTTTGGCTGAACGCTTCGGCGGCGCGTGCCACATGCGCTTCGACGACACCAACCCGACCAAGGAAGAACAGGAGTACGTCGATTCGATCATCGAGTCCGTACAATGGCTGGGCTATGGTTGGCAGTTTCAGGGCGAGACGAACCTGTACTTCGCTTCCGACTACTTCGAGTTTCTCTATGCTTTTGCCGAGAAGCTCATCGAAGCCGGCCACGCCTACGTCGACGAACAAAGCGCCGACGAGATCCGCAAGCATCGGGGCACGCTGACCGAACCCGGTAAGAACTCACCCTGGCGAGATCGGCCGGCCGCAGAGAGCCTGGATCTATTCCGCCGCATGAAAGCCGGCGAATTCGCCGATGGTAGTCTCGTGTTGCGCCTCAAGATCGACATGGCATCGGGCAACATCAATCTACGAGACCCGCTAGCCTATCGCATCCGCCATGCGCATCATCACCGCACGGGTGACGCCTGGTGCATCTACCCGCTGTACGACTTCACGCACGGCGTATCCGACAGCCTAGAAAACATTACGCACTCCATCTGTACGTTGGAGTTCGAGTCGCACCGGCCGCTTTACGACTGGCTCAATGAACGTCTGGCCGAACTCGGCTGCCTCAATACGCCGCTGCCACGCCAATACGAATTCTCGCGTCTAAATCTCACCTACGTCGTGCTCTCCAAGCGCAAGCTGATCCAGCTCGTTGAAGAAGGCCACGTCCAGGGTTGGGATGATCCACGCATGCCGACATTGGTTGGTGCCCGTCGCCGTGGCTACACGTCGGCCGGCTTCCGCCTCTTCGCCGAACGCATCGGTGTCTCGCGTTCCGACTCGCTGATCGACTACACCGTGCTCGAAGACTGCATGCGCGAAGACCTCAACATCGCCGCAGAACGTCGAATTGCCGTACTCGACCCGGTCAAACTGGTCATCACCAATTACCCAGAAGGCCAATCGGAAATCTGTCACGCACCGAATCATCCGCTCAAGCCAGAACTCGGCAAGCGTGACATTTCATTCTCGCGTGAACTCTGGATCGAACGAGAAGACTTCGCCGAAGAACCGCCCAAGGGCTTCCACCGCCTCTATCCGGGCAACAAGGTACGTCTGCGTTATGGCTATGTGATCGAATGCACCGGCTGCGAGAAGGATGCCAATGGCAACGTCACTGCAGTCACCGCGACCTACTTCGAGGACTCGAAGAGCGGCACGCCGGGCGCCGATAACTATAAGGTCAAGGGTAATAGCCACTGGGTGTCGGTATCACATGCCTGTGCCGCCGAAGTGCGCATGTACGATCGACTCTTCGCACGCGCCAACCCTGGCGGCAAGTTACCCGCTCAGTTACCAGACGTCCCCGAAGGTATTGAGCGCAACTTCCTCGACGACCTGAACCCGAATAGCATCACCACGATTCAGGCGCAGGTTGAAGGCAGCCTCGCCAGCGTGACGCCGGAAATTGTTTTCCAGTTCGAGCGGCATGGCTACTTCGTGGCCGATCGTTTTGATTCGCAGCCGGGCAAACCCGTCTTCAACCGCACGGTAACGCTGCGCGATTCCTGGGGCAAAGCCAGCTAAAACCGTTCGTCTGGCCCCAATAGACGCCACTGCCCGACCGGCAGGTTGCCCAATTTAATCTGACCGATGCGGATGCGTTTCAGGCCGACCACCTTGAGACCGACTAATTCGCACATGCGGCGAATCTGACGCTTACGGCCTTCACGCAGCACGAAACGTAACTGGTCTTCGTTCTGCCAATTGACCTTGGCCGGGCGCAGTTTCTTGCCATCGAGTGATAGGCCGTGGTTTAACCGCTTGAGCCCATCGGACGACAGCTGACCAATCACACGCACCAGATATTCTTTATCGACATCGGAGTCGTCGCCGATCAGATGGCGCGCAATACGACCATCTTGAGTCATGACCAACAGCCCAGTGGAATCGACATCCAAACGACCCGCCGGCGCCAGATTGCGCAGCATACCCGGCGTGAAGGGTTGTTGCCGACTGGTCGGATCGTCGGCCCAGCGCGAAGCGCCGCTGATCAATTGCACCGCCGGTGTACAACCGGGTTCCGGCTGACCGGAGACGTAGCCCACCGGTTTATGTAAAAGAATCGTCGCGCGGCGGGCCTGTGCGCTTTGTGCCGACTGTTTGAGTTCAATCTGCACATCGGGCGACACTTTTGTGCCCAAGGTATCAACCACCACGCCATCGACCAGAACCCAGCCGCGCTCGATATAGCTATCGGCCTCGCGGCGCGAGCAGAGCCCGCGCTCGGCCATCAGCTTCGAAAGCCGGACGGGTTCGCTCATCGCAAATTACTTGGTGTCCAATAATTCGACTTCGAATACGAGCGTCGCGTTGGGGGGAATCACGCCACCAGCGCCGCGGGCACCATAGCCCAGTTCCGGCGGAATCGTCAGCTTACGTTTGCCGCCAACCTTCATGCCCACCACACCCTGGTCCCAGCCCTTAATCACATAACCCTGACCCAGCGGGAACACAAACGGATCATTGCGATCTTTACTCGAATCAAATTTCTGACCATCGGTCAGCCAACCCGTGTAATGCACGGTCACCATCTGACCCGTTTGCGCTTCCGCACCGGATCCAACAACCAGATCTTCAATTTTCATCGTGGGTTTCTTCCTTTCAGCGCAAGCGCTCAGTGGCATGCCCAAGCCGACAGCGAGGGTGGATTGTGAAAACAAACGCAAAAACAAACGGCGATTCATCAGCAGGCACATCCTTCATGAGATTTCGGGGCGTCCGGCGCATCTGGCCCTTCGATTAGTACATAGGCCAGCGCGGCATCCATGGTCTGCGCATGCTGGTTAAACCAGGGCACGAGTTCTTCGGCAAGGCGACGGCCAATCGCGTAATCGCCGCCTTCCACCATCTGGCGGACCTGCTGCACGATGGCCAGAACGCGGTCATGCTCGCCGATATGGCAGCCCTTGGGCGGAAAGTTCGTGCTTTCCATCCACTCACGCTCCTGTTCGAAGTGTGCGACGGTATGTTCGATGAAGCGATCGACTGCCGCCAGCATCTCGGCGTCTGGCACAGCGAGCATATGGTTAATCTCGGCGATGAACTCATGATGCGTCTCATCCATCTTGGGATGGTTCAGCGTCCATTCGTCCTGCCAGGGGATCTGTTTGCTTGTCATAGGCAACATTATCGCATTGATCGGGTAATCGCCTGGTCGATCAGCAGGCCTGCGGCGACCAGACCGAACACCGCCGTCACGGTCACCAGCGACCCATAACCGGCACAGGCCAGTGGCGCGCCACCCGTATCAAACGGCGCACAGCTATCGCCTTCTTGCACAGGGCGCTTCACGGCCTCTGTCGAATAAACAGCCTGGATCCCGAAACGGGTTTTCTTGTTGCCAGCGCTTTTGCTAACACGCGTGGATTTGAGTTGTCCAGCGGGGAAACGATGATCCCGGCGCAATCCGGTACGCACCTTAGCCAGCAACGGATCCTGCGTCGTTTCGCTCAGATCTGCCACCTGCACGAGTTCGCCGCGCAGCTTGCCGCCAGCGGCACCGCAAGTCACGACCGTCTGTTTGTGACGCTTGCACCAGGCGATCAGCGCCACTTTGGCCGCTACTTGATCCATCGCGTCGAGTACCAAAATTTTCGGATCGGGTCCGATGATCTCGGCGACATTGTCCGGCGTCAGAAAATCGTCCACGCACTGTACGTCGCATTGAGGGTTGATCTGGGTGATCCGCTCGGCCATCGCCACCACCTTGGCCTGCCCCTGTGTGCTTTCCAGCGCATGCAGTTGACGATTGAAATTGGATTCGGCGACATGATCGAGATCGACCAGAGTCAATCGGCCAACACCGCTGCGCGCCAAGGCTTCTGCCGCCCAGGACCCGACACCGCCGATGCCGATCACCACAGCATGCGATTCGGCGAGACGATCCAACGCTGCCACGCCGTATAGGCGGTTAATACCGCCAAAACGGCGTTCAATATCAACCACCCGCCGCCTTCTTCTCTTCTTGTTCACGCCAGTAATTCAGACCCTGGGCATTGAGATCTAAGTCGGTTTGCAAGAGTATCTTGAGCTCGTCATCCGGCAGCGTGCAGCCATGAGCATGGATTTCCTTGAGCAAATAGTCCGCCATAGCTGCTTCAATAGCTGCTTTGCGCGCTTCACCCTGCCCCGGTGCTTTATTCGTCATATCGACGAAGGCATCGATGTGGCGGTGTAAATCTTCGGCCAGCTTATCGATCTCCGTGACCTGGCTGTAGTGGGTCAGGTAAATTCCGGACGGCTTAAACGAACGCATCAGTTCAATCGAATCGTGCATCGCATCCGGTTCAAAGTTCACCGGCGTTGTCGTCGGGAAGATGAAGGCTTTGCCGTCGACATCCAACTCGCGATATGACAAGCCGAAAGTGTCTCCGGAAAAAACACCCTTTGCCGTATGGTCGACAATGCTGATGTGGTGACGAGCATGCCCCGGCGTATCTAGAATTTCCAATGTCCGTTCGCCGAGTGTCAACTTGTCGCCGTGCTTGCCGATCACCACGCGCGACTCAGGGATCGGCAACAGGTCCCCATAGAGCCGCTTCGCAGTTTCCTTGCCATAGACCACTTCGACGCCGGCATAAAGTTTGCTCGGATCAATCATGTGGCGGGCACCGCGCTCGTGCACAACAAGTTTGGCGTTCGGCAGCTTGGACATGAAGAGCCCCGCGCCACCTGCGTGGTCCAGATGCACGTGCGTCAGAATCAGCCAACGCACATCCTCCGGTTTGCGACCGATCTTGGCCAACGCGGCTTCCACCTGCGGCCAGGAATCGTTATGGGCGCAATCGATGATTGCCAACTCGCCCGAATCTTCGATCAGATGAATCGCATCCAGAATCGGGCGGACATAATCCGAATCAACCGCGTAAATACCGTTCTTGTAATCGATCATGGGGTAGCTCCGAGCCAACGCATCCGTGAGTGAAGCATTGATGATAATTCAGTGCCTGCAAAGTAAAAACCCCACCCCTCTGTTGAGAGGGATGGGGTTTTCGTATGGGGAGCCTGGCGGTGACCTACTTTCGCAAGCGAAGTGCTCACTATCATTGGCGCGTTCTCGTTTCACGGTCCTGTTCGGGATGGGAAGGGGTGGGTCCAAGAGGCTATGGCCGCCAAGCAAAGGGGGTGGTCTGTTGGTTTTGAGGTCAACAGACCGTATCTGGAGAAGAATGTATGCCGTATTAGGATTTGTTGTGACTGCAGCGTACTGCAAGCAGTATTGAAACTGCGTTTTGACTTAGAGCTTTGATCTATAAGCTTGTATTCAAGGTTATAGGGTCAAGCCGCACGGGCAATTAGTACTGGTTAGCTTAACGTATTACTACGCTTCCACACCCAGCCTATCAACGTGGTGGTCTTCCACGACCCTTTAGCGGGATCAAGTCCCGAGGGAAGTCTCATCTTGAGGCGAGTTTCCCGCTTAGATGCTTTCAGCGGTTATCTCTTCCAGACTTAGCTACCCGGCAATGCAATTGGCATCACAACCGGTACACCAGAGGTCTGTCCACTCCGGTCCTCTCGTACTAGGAGCAGGCCCCCTCAAACTTCCAACGCCCACGGCAGATAGGGACCAAACTGTCTCACGACGTTTTAAACCCAGCTCACGTACCTCTTTA
>CALKUR010000151.1 GCA_937996725.1 uncultured Dechloromonas sp.
AGAATCTGCTCATCAGTGAGGTGCGATAAACCGAACACCTGTAAACCGGGTACATCAATGATGGTAGTGTCGATCCCTTGCTGATACGCCTGTACCGTGGTGGTCGTGTGGCGGCCGGTATCTAGAAAATGCGAGATCTCACCAATAGTGGCTTTGGCATCTGGGATCAGCGCGTTAATCAACGACGATTTACCCATGCCGGATTGTCCTGTCAGTACGGTGGTTCGGCCATCAATGTTTTTGGCTAACGCATCGATCCCCTGGCCATTCAGCGTGGACGTATGAATGATGGGGATGCCGATACGAGCAAAGGCGGCTAGCAGGTTTGTGGCACGTGGCAGAAGCTCCGTGAGGTCGGCTTTGTTCAGAATGATCGTGAAATCGATACCTTCAGCCGCACAGGCAATCTGGCAGCGGGAGAGCAGTTCAGGGTCGAAGGAGGGTTCGGTTGCGACCACAAACCAGACATGGCCGACATTGGCGGCAATCGCCTTCTCTTTGAATTGATCTGAACGCTTGAAGAGATTGTGGCGCGCCTCGATTTCTTCAATAACTGCCTGGGGCTGGCTGACATCGCCCGAATTTCCGAGATCAGTCAGGTACACCAGGTCATTGACCGCGACCTCATGCTTTTTGCCACGGGCAATGCAATGCCATAGCTTGGTGTCTGGATCCCGCGCGACATAGTGCCGACCGTGGCTGGCAATGATGCGGGCGGTGAACATGGTGTCATTAGCCATGGTTTAAACCGGTAAATGACTTGAGGTGCGCAATACGCAGTGCGGCGGGGGGGTGTGAGTCATGAAATAGCGAGAAGACGCTATCGGGCGTCAGCGTTGCGGCGTTCTCGCGGTACATGGTGACCAGTGCGTTGATCAATTCGCGCGCCTGACTCGTGTCGGCGGCGTACGTGTCTGCCTCATACTCGTGTTGACGCGACAGGGCATTGCTCAGTGGCGTGAGCGGTAGCAGACAGAGCGGCATCGTCAGGCTGAAGAGCGCCAGTGCCGTCGCCGGGTTCGCGAAGCTGACACCCAGCGCGTGGTAGAACCAAGGGGCTTCCAGCAGCTGAAATAAGGCCCAGAGTAGCGCTAAAGAAATCAGTGACATCGTCAGTAAGCGCTTGGGGAGGTGTTTGCGTTTGTAGTGGCCAATTTCATGCGCCAGTACAGCCTCTAGCTGATCGGGCGTCAGTTGGTTAATGAGCGTATCGAAAAGCACGATGCGGCGATTTCGACCAAATCCCGTGAAGTAGGCATTGGCATGGGCTGAGCGGCGAGAGCCATCCATGACAAAGAGGCCGCTGGCCTGAAACTGGCAGCGTGCAAGCAAGGCATCGAGCTTTGCCTTGTGTACCGATTCGGGCATGGGCGTGAACTTGTTAAATAGGGGTGCGATGAGCACCGGGTAAAAGAAGAGCAATAGCGTGTTGAAACCCATCCAGGCGAGCCAAGCCCAGATCCAGGTCGTTGGACCGGCGTTTTGCAGCAACCAGAGCAAGAGGGAGAGGATTGGTAAGGCAATCAATACGCCGACGAGGGTGCTACGAACCAGATCAGTGATAAACAGTATGGGTGTCATTCGGTTAAAACCAAAGCGGGCTTCCAGGCCGAACTGTCGGTAAACCGCAAAGGGTAGATCAATGATGCCGGAGATAATGCCGAGCATTCCCAGAAAGACCAGTCCGGTGAGCAAGGGCGCATCGCTAGGCGCGAGGTCTAATGACGCGGTGTATAGCAGGTTGATGCCACCGCCCAGCGTCAAAGCCAATAACCAGACTGTCTCGATCAATAACTGCGCCTGGCCAAGTCGCATTTTGGCGACTGTATAGTCGGCCGCCTTCTGGTGGTCATCCAAGCCAATCGCGGCAGAAAATGCTTCAGGCACTTGGTCACGATGCAGTTGTACCGAACCGATCTGACGTTGGCAGAGCCAGAAGCGGATGAGCAGGTTGCAAAGCACCAGGATGAGAAAGCTAAGCGTGATATCGGGCATCGGAAAAGTGAGTTGTGACACAATGCTGAATCTTATCGCGAGTCAATGTTATTAAGGTAACGACGCATGGCAATTGATCAACGACGGCTTGTTTGGCTGGATATGGAAATGACGGGTTTGGAGCCGGATTCGGACACGATTCTGGAGTTGGCCATGGTCGTGACCGATGCCGATTTGAACGTGGTGGCAGAGTCGTCGGCCTGGGCCGTGCATCAACCGGATGCCGTGCTCAATGGCATGGATGATTGGAATACGAAAACGCATGGCGCGTCAGGTCTCACGCAACGCGTCCGTGAATCTGCCATCGATATGCGTGCTGTTGAACTGGCGGCGATCGAATTCATGCAGGCTTGGGTCGGCAAGGGTGTTAGCCCCATGTGCGGCAATTCGATCTGTCAGGATCGTCGTTTCATGGCGCGATATATGCCGGAGCTCGTTACCTGGTTCCACTACCGTAATCTCGACGTGAGCACGCTCAAGGAGCTCTGTCGTCGGTGGCGGCCAGATTTGTCTGCACAAGTGAACAAAAACGGCGCACATACGGCGCTGGCCGATATTCACGAATCGATTGACGAGTTACGCTTTTATCGAGCGCACTTTATTAAGGCTGATCAGGCGTAGCACTGACGGCGCGTCGGTAGAGGGTATAGCGCTCTGCACGATTACCCCGGCGATGGCCTGACCAGACTTTGCTGGCGCTTTCCCAGGCATTCGGTAGCCGCGTTTCGGGTTGGTGGCCGGGGGTTTCAACCAGTAACCATGTGCAGGCTTTGCCGGCATTCAGGCTACTGCGCGGCATTGCACGCTGTAGCTGATAGGACAGTGCCGAACGCGCGTCGTCAGCCACCTTGTAGGTGGCCACACATCCGGGGTTGTCTAGCTGTCGTGCAATCTGAGTGCCCAATCGGGTGAAGCTCATCCCGTGATCTAGCCAAGGTAGCCAGAGCGCAACGGCGAGCGCCCAGGTCAGCGTGACACCGGTAAACCAATGCTGGATACCGCGTACCGGTGAGCGCGGGATGTTGCGCATCAGCACAAACCAGCCGATGGTGAGTAGGAAGGCGATGGCTGGTGCGACAAGTGTCAGCGGTGTGCTAAAACCGGGCTCCAGGCGTGTGACGGTTTGGGCCAGGGCTGCTGGCCAACCGAAGTGCATGGCGATCCAGCCCAGCCAGACGAAACCCGCCGTCAGGGTGAATAGGGTGAGCGTAAAGGCATCGAGCAGATTCGCTGCGCCGCGCCGCAAATGGGTGACAGATGCGGTTGCTAGTAGCAGCATCGGCATCAGCAGCACAAGGCTTTTCGATGGGCGCGCCGAAGCGGTTGTGACTTCGAGAATGAGTGCGAACAGCAGGACGCCCAGTGGTATCAGGTTTTGACGATGCCAGAAGGTGAGGCGGCGACGCCAGATCGTCCAGGCAGCGATTGGCCAGGTTGGCCAGCTAGTCCAGGCAATGAGCTTGATGAAGTTCAATAGTGCCGTTGGAATATCTGGGACATCACGCACAGCGCTGATGGGCCAGACTGCCTTGAATAGGGCGTCTGCGAAGTTAGCGGTTCCCGGATCGCCGAAGGCTGCCGCGTGAATAAACCAGGAAAGCCCCAGCAGCAGGCCGAGGAGTAGTCCGACTAAGGTATTGATGCGCAAACGGGGCTTGAGCAGAAAAAGGCCCAGCAGGGTTGCGATTAACGGTAGCCCAATGGGGAGCCCGCCCGCCAAGATGGTGATTCCTAGACCGAGCGCTGTCAGCAGCGAGCCCGGCGAGACCTTTTCAAAGCAGATCCGACTGCTGCCCCAGAAAAACACAGCATAGCCCGCCATGATGGCGAGATCGGGTTGGGTTTCGTGCGCCGTGAGCATGAGCCCAGGGGCACCAAGCATTAGGAAGGGCAGTACGTGGGCGTCTTCGGCGCTGCAGAAGGTTTTGGCCGCCTCATAGAGCGCATAAAGGCTTAGGCCGATCCAGAACAGGTTGCCGATGCGGGCGGCATCGGGGAGGCCGAGAAAGAGGCTGAACGGCCAGGCAATCAGCGCATTGACCCAGTAATACAAGGGCGACTGATCCCAGCTCTCCTGCTGGAAAAAGGGCGTCAGCCAACTCCCGCCTTGAAGCAGTTGGGCAATGACACCGAATTGTTCCGCATCGTCACCGCGCCAGGGTTCGCGTCCGATTAGGCCGGGGATCAGCAGCACGAAAATCAGACACAAGGTGACCGGCCAGCTCATGAGCAGGGGTTGACGCGAATAGGTGCTCCAGCGGACGGGGGCGTCCGGTTGGGCGGAGGGCGGCGTGGGGCGGAGGTCTAGAAAGGACATGGGCTGCTAATCATACAAAAAAACAAAAGGCAGCCGTAGCTGCCCTTGTTGTTCTGCCAAGATCGGTAACTTAGGCCGACTTGCGCAGACCGCCGAATTTCTGACGGAACTTCTCAACGCGACCGGCGGTATCGACGATCTTTTGCTTGCCCGTGTAGAACGGGTGGCAGTTCGAGCAGACTTCAATGCTCAGCGGCTTATTCATGGTCGACTTGGTCGTGAACTTTTCGCCGCACGAGCAGGTGACTTCGATATCGTTGTATTCGGGGTGGATGCCAGAGCGCATGGGAGTTTCCTTTGGGAGTTGCGTGCCGATCCGGCGGATGTGGCCGGATCCCGTAAGCCGTAAATTATCGCTGACTTTTCAAGCTATTGCAAGGGTTTTGGCCAAGAACGGCTTAGCCCCGGCGCATGGCGTCGAAGAATTCGGCGTTGTTCTTGGTTGAACGGACCTTGTCAAGCAGGAATTCCATGGCCTCGATGTCGTCCATCGGGTAGAGGAGCTTGCGTAGTACCCAGATTTTTTGGAGGATTTCCTGCGGAATAAGCAGTTCTTCGCGGCGGGTGCCTGAGCGATTGACGTTGATTGACGGATACAGGCGTTTTTCCGACATCTTCCGATCCAGATGGATCTCCATGTTGCCGGTGCCCTTGAATTCTTCGTAAATCACGTCGTCCATACGGCTACCGGTGTCGATTAGGGCTGTGGCGATAATCGTCAGGGAGCCGCCTTCCTCGATGTTACGGGCCGCACCGAAGAAGCGCTTCGGTTTCTGTAGGGCGTTGGCATCCACACCACCCGACAGCACCTTGCCGGAAGCCGGCTGAACGGTGTTGTAGGCGCGGGCGAGGCGGGTAATCGAGTCGAGCAGGATGACCACGTCCTTTTTGTGTTCGACTAGGCGCTTGGCCTTTTCAATGACCATCTCGGCCACCTGTACGTGACGCACGGGCGGTTCATCGAAGGTCGAGGCAATCACTTCGCCACGCACCGACCGTTGCATTTCGGTCACTTCTTCCGGGCGTTCGTCGATCAGCAGCACGATCAGTACCACGTCTGGGTGGCTGGCCGTGATGGCGTGCGCGATGTTTTGCAACATGACGGTTTTACCCGACTTCGGTGAGGCGACCAGCAGACCCCGTTGGCCCTTACCAATGGGCGCGACCATATCGATGATGCGCGAGGTCAGGTTTTCTTCGGTCTTGCTGTCCCGCTCCAGGCGTAGTGGCTCGTTCGGATGCAGCGGTGTGAGGTTCTCAAACAGGATCTTGTTCTTGCAGGCATCCGGTGACTCACCATTAATCCGGTCGACCTTGGTCAGCGCAAAATAGCGTTCACCTTCGCGCGGCATGCGGATTTCGCCGTCAATCGTGTCACCGTTGCGCAAGTTGTAACGGCGCATCTGGGAGGGCGAGACGTAGATGTCGTCCGAACTGGCCAGATACGACGATTCGGGCGAGCGAAGAAAGCCGTAGCCTTCTTGCATGACCTCTAGGCAGCCATCACCATAGATGGTTTCGCCGGATTTGGCGTGCTCCTTGAGGATCGCGAAAATCAGCTCTTGCTTGCGTAGGCGGTTGGCATGTTCGATGCCGGCTTCAGTGGCCAGATCGATCAGTTGGCTGACGTGTTTTGATTTGAGTTCGGAAAGGTGCATGGTGACGGGGTATCTGCGACTGGCGGGATGAGGGGCGGAACCGGAACCGGTGCCGGCGGGCGGGGCGCCTGCCGGCGCCTGTGCCTGGGCCGCGCTGTGCAGCAGGGGAAGCGCTGCCAGCGCCAGCGCATCGCGTCGCGGCGTTGCGCCGGCTGCGGGCGCCTGCAGGCCGTCGTCGGCCGCACGCAGGCTCGCAGCCAGGCCTTCGCCGCGAGGGCGGGTACGAGGCGCGTCGCGCCGGTCTCAGCGCCGCGCAGGTAGGTGGGGGTGTCGGGATAGAACAGCGGCTGCCCGTTCCAGGCGGCCGGCAGCAGCAGCAGCGCCGCCGCGCCGGCCTCGGCCCCCGGCGCGCGCGACGAACCCGGTGGACGGCGACGACGTGGCCCAGCAGGCGTGGACCCAGGCGCTGGCCGCCTACCCCCGGCTCACCCACGCCCGCAACCTGCGCTCGTGGCTGTACACGCCGACGGGAGACCCGGATCGCACGTTCGCGGCTGCGATCGAGCGGGACGCGGCCACGATCGAGGCCGACTACGACGCGACGATCGACGTGGTGGCGGTGGGCCTGTGAACCTGGACTACCTTGCCGGTGCCATAGAGCGTTGGAGCGTGCGCGACGAAGTGATTCCCGTCGGCTCGCTCAC
>CALKUR010000152.1 GCA_937996725.1 uncultured Dechloromonas sp.
CCAATAGGAAGAATGATGCAGCGAGTGCCAGCACCACAGCGCCAGCTTGTGTGAGTAATGGCGGCGCCCCTTCACCGACCAGCACCGTGACCAGCAGCGCGCCGAGGCCGGCGACTTGGGCAATCGCCAGATCCATGAAAATAATGCCGCGGTCCAGTACCTTGAAGCCTAGAGGAATGTGCGTAGCAATCACCAGCAACCCCGCCACAAAAGCCGGGAGCAGGATATCGCCCAGTGTGAACAGTTCATTCAATGTGATGAGAGTATTCATGGGGTTTTAAGCGCAGCCAGTAAGCGGTTTAATGTGTCATCGTACAGTTCTGTCAGGGATTTGACGCGCTCGTTACCGCCGACAGTAAATGGCAAAATAACTTCGGGAATTCCCGCTTTCTCGCTGAACCAGCGGGCGGGCGCATCGTTCATATAGGCCGATGCGATGACCATGCGTCCTTCCAGCCACTGCTGGCGTTGCACGATCTCGGCCAGTTGCCGTGATGACGCTTCAACACCGGGGCGCGGTTCCAGAACGCCCACTTGTTTGAGTCCCAGCCACTGATTCATATACGGGTAGCCGTCGTGCTGAACCCAGACTTTTATCCCGCGTAGCGGCGCACCTTCCTTCTGCCAGCGGGCGAGATTGGCTTGCCAGTCCCTTTGAAACTGTTCGCCTCGGCTACGGTAATAGGCGGCATTTTCAGGGTCGAGTTGTTCTAGGCGAGCGCTCAATGCGCGGCCAATTAACAGCATGTTCCGCGGATCGGTTTGTATATGCGGGTTACCCGCCGCATGCACATCGCCCATCGTGCGATCAACCGATACGGGGACATCGAGCATCCGCACGTAAGTACTAGCGGCAAGAAAACCGGGCTGCCCATTCGAAATGGCCGGGTTGTTGGATTCACGCTGCACCACCGGTAGCCAACCGTCTTCTAGCCCGGCACCCGTGGCAATTACCAGATTGCTGGTGCGCGCATTCGCGATGAGCGATGGGCGTGCCTGAATCCGATGTGGATCCTGTAAGCCTGTTGTGGCGGTATACACCTTGACCTTGTCGCCGCCCAAAGCTTGCGCCAGCGCACCCCATTCAGGGACAGTGGCAAAGACCTTGAGATCAGCGTGCGCCAGAGAGGAAAGCGTGGCGACCAGGAGCGCGATCGCCCATCGATAGAAATTAGTATTTGTGTTCACCATGTGTCCCCAGCGTCATAATGTATTGCAGATAAATTTGGTTGTTGTTGAGCCCCGGGCCAAACGCGTTGTCACGCGCCAATTGCAGTCGGATGATCGAATACTCTGAATTAGCCCAGTCCATCATCAGCGTATTGCGATAAGGGTCCCAGCCACTCTGGATCTGTGATCCGGCCAATGCTGCTGAAGGTAGGCCATAGCTGTTGGTGCCGCTAAAGACGCGATCATAACGATACCCGGCGCGCCACTTCGGCATGAACTGGTAAATCCCATGGGCGTAAAAGCCCTGCTGATTCTGGCTAAAGTTGCTGCCATTGCAGGCGCTGCCCTGGTTAATGCCGCAGCCCGTGGTGCTGGTCATATTACCGCTCTGGTTGTTCCAGAACATTTCGCCTTGGAGCTTAAAGTTTTGCGACGTTGGGTTGCCAAACGGTGCCCAGCGGTAAATAAAGTCCGCCAACCAGATCGTATTGCCCCCGGCAAAGTTGAGCGTGTTGTTGTTGGAGAGGTCATAGGAGGCCTGATTGGCGCTACTGCCGCTGCCCGTGGTGGAACGGATGAAGCTGATGCCCCCTTGCCAGGAGTGTGAATCGGCAATGTCGCCGCCGGTCTTGGCGTAGAGCGTACCCAGACGCGGTGTGTTCTGGTTGTAGTTACTGTTATAGGTGCTCCCGTAGCCGTTAGAACCCTGGGCAATTTCGCCGCCGAGCTTAAACAGCATATTGTCCGTCGGTGCGACCCACGAGAGCTGTGCACCGGTCTCGTTCAGCTGGCCACCGAAGACGGCTTTATAGACCAACGGCAAATCGACGAAATCCCACTCATGCGGATGCTTGTCGTTCAGATAACCGACGTTCGACCAGTACTTACCGGCACGGATCTTGGTACCCCAAGGCAAGCCCAGCGTTTCAGCATAGAC
>CALKUR010000153.1 GCA_937996725.1 uncultured Dechloromonas sp.
GCAGGCCAAAGTGAACAATCGACCCATGGTCTTTGTGTTGCTGGATTCCGAAGGTTCGATGACGCGTGTTGGCGATGCCAACCGGTTGAAGAAATGGGCCGAAGCCACCCGTAGTTAATGCAGTCTTAGTCTCTCGCACCGAGTGCGTGGGAGACAGCTATGGCACATTCTTTCAGTGCAGGAACCCAGGCGGCTTCATGTTCGCTGAAACGTTCGCTGGTCGATGACACCGAGATCGCCGCAACCAGTTTTCCCTGATCATCACGCACGGGTGCGGCGACACAGCGCAGCCCCAGCTCCGCCTCCTCATTATCGAACGCGATGCCCGAGCGCTGGACTTCTTTGAGCGCCTTCGTGAGCAGATTGGCGCGGGTTAGTGAGTATTCGGTATTGCCGGGTAACCCGGTGCGGGCAACATAATCTCCGACTGCCTCTGCCGTATCTTCTGCCAGAAATAGCTTGCCTAGAGAGGTGAGGTGTAGCGGTGCCCGTGAGCCCACGCGATAGACGACACGGATGCGGGATGCGTTCGCGGAAGCCCGATCCAGATAAATGATTTCATCCCCATCACGGATCGCTAGATTGACCGGTTCGCCGATGGCGTTGTGGAGCGTTTCTATAAACGGCCGCGCGACATCACGGACTTCCAGGCGTTCACGAACCAAATTACCGTATTCCAGCCAGCGCAGCCCCAGACGGTACACGCCGCCGGCTTGGTGTTCGACGAGGCCGATGGTGGCGAGGGCACCCAGAATGCGATGCACCGTAGAGACGTGTAGCCCGGATTCCTGGGCCAAAAACTTCAGATTGACCGGCGCATGCTGGTTTGCCAGCAACGACAGAAGACAATCTGCCCGATCAAATACCTGTACGCCGGTTGGATGATCCGCGTTTCTATTTGACGGGCTGTTGGACGTTTTGCTCATGGTGATGGCCGATGTGCGGCTAAAATACGATGAAATTGCATGACTTCCGTATTTTACTATGTGAAACACGGAGGGCTCCGGATTATCGGCGCTTGCGCCCAATCGCCACAGAAAAGAGATAAAGCAACATGACAGGTTGTTGTACCTTGCCGCCGCGTGAAGCCCCGGCCATACCGCTGTGGATTAATGGTCGTCCCGTGCTGACGATGGTGCCGGTATTTCATGAAGTTCGTGAATCGGCAACGCAGCGCTTGATTCGGCGTGTGCCGCTCGTCGATCAGGCTGTGGCAATCACGGCGATCGATAGTGCTAACCAAGCGGCGGGTCTCTTGCCTGCAGCGATGCAGACGTTTCTCAATGACTTGGCCAATGCGCTGACCGAGCTGGAAGCCCATTTCGCCGGGCTATCTGCTGTCGAGAGCCACACCCATCTGGATACCGGCAAGGCCGATGTCACGAATGCAGTCGCGTATGTAAAGACGTTGCTGGCAAAACCTGTGATTGCAGAAGTGCGACCGGCAGGTCAGGGAGATTCTATATTGGCCTTTGCTGGTGCGGGGATGCCCCTGTCGGCAGCCGTGAAACTGGTATTGCCCGTCATCGTTCGTGGTGGTGCCGTGACTCTGGTGCCGTCGCTCGATGCGCCATCGTGTGCGTTGGCGTTGGCCGAGCTTTGTGGTCAGTGTGGTTTGCCGGATGGCTTATTCAATGTGGTGTTCGTCGATGAGGCGGTGGCTTTGTCGTTGGTGCATCAACCAGGGGTGCAACAGGTGCGCCTGTTTGGTCCGAGTGCCTGGGCACAACGCTGGCAGACGGCTGCACTGGATTGGTCAGTAACTTGCGAGCTGGTGCTGGCCTGAGGCTGCCAGTTATTGCAGCCAGGGTTTGATCCAGCTCACGATACCGGGCAGCGCCACGGCCGTTAATAGGCCATTGAGCCCCATACCGAGGGCGGCAAAGGCACCCATGGTTTCATTGATCTGGAAAGCACGCGCCGTGCCGATCCCGTGCGCGGCAACGCCGAGCGCAAAGCCGGCCACCGCATCGTCGCGGATCTTGAGCCAGCGATAAAGCGTTTGTGCCACCATGGCGCCGAGAATGCCGGTCACAATGACCATGACGGCTGCTAGGGATGGATGGCCACCAATTTTTTCGGCAATGCCCATGGCGATGGGTGTGGTGACGGATTTGGGGGCCATTGAGAGCAGCGTCGGTAGCGTGCCGCCAAACCAGTGCCCGACGAAAACGGCACTCAGCATCGCTGTGAGTGAGCCGCCGATGAGCGCAATCGCCAGCGGTCCTGCCATACTGACGAGACGACGGAATTGACCATAGAGCGGAATGGCCAGCGCCACCGTGGCTGGTCCCAGCAGAAAGTGTACGAACTGGGCACCTTCGAAATACTGGTCATAGGGTGTGCCTGTGGCGGTGAGCAGCGACACGAGCAATACGATTGAAATGAGTACCGGGTTGGCGATAGGACGTTGGCCACAACGCCGGTAGATGTAAAACGCCAGTTGGTAGGCAACCAGCGTCATGGTCAGCCAGAACAGTGGCGACGCAGACAGGTAGACCCAGGTCTGGTTCAGGCGATCAGGCATCACGCGCCCCTTCGCTTTGGCTCCGACGTTGCATCAATGCGCTCAGGATGATTGCGGTGACTGCCATGCCGCCGACGGTACTAACGATGAGGGCCGTGGTGATCGGTAACCATTCGTTTGCGATGAGCTGCAGATAGATCATGACGCCGGTGCCGGCCGGTACAAAGAGCAGTGATAGATGTTGCAGAAGGACATTGGCCGTGTGCTGCATCGATTGCGGTATGGGGCGGCCCATATGACCACGCACCACCAGTGTGCAGAAGAGCAGGGCCATGCCGATGACTGGCCCGGGCACGGGCAGCGACAGCACACGCGCCAACACTTCGCCCGTGAGCTGATAAAGCAGTAACCAGGTCAGTGCAGCAATCATCGTGCAGCCTCTCAAATGAAGACGGCACCCGCAGGTGCCGTCTCGTCAAGCATCGCCTGATTAGGCCATGGCTTCGTACAACGGCAGCGTCAGAAACTCCGGATATTCCGGGGTCAACGACATCTTATCGAAAATCACCGCAGCCTGATCGTAGGTCGCCGTGTCTTCGCCTTGGGCGCTGACCGTGGCTTTCACCTTGGCCAGTTCTTCGGCGATCATCGGCCGCACCATCTCGACGGTGACTTTGCGGCCGTCGTCCAGAACGCCCTTCGGCGACACGACCCATTGCCAGACCTGCGAGCGGGAGATCTCGGCAGTAGCCGCATCTTCCATCAGATTATGGATGGGCACGCAGCCGTTACCGGCCAGCCAGCTACCCAGGTAGTGGATGCCGACGTTGATGTTGTTACGTAGGCCAGCTTCGGTGATCGGCTGTTCCGGTTGGAAGTTGAGCCAGTCTTTGGCACCAAATTCTTCGGACCGTTGCTTTTCCCACTGGTTCGGACGATCGCCCAGGACCTTTTGGAACTCTTCGGCAGCGATAGAAACCAGACCCGGGTGCGCAACCCAGCCACCATCAAAACCATCGTTGGCATCACGCGTCTTATCGTGACGAATGCCCGCCAGTGCCTTTTCATTGGCAACCGGATCGTTCTTGATCGGAATCAGGGCCGACATGCCGCCCATGGCGGGTGCGCCACGCTTGTGGCAAGCCTTGACCAGTGCCAAGGCATACGAACGCATGAACGGCACTTCCATCGTGATGGCACTGCGTTGTGCCAGGCAGAAATCCTTGTTCTTCTTGAATTTCTTGATGCAGCTGAAGATGTAATCCCAGCGACCGGCGTTCAGACCGGCCGAGTGCTCGCGCAGTTCGTACAGAATTTCTTCCATTTCGAAGGTGGCGAGAATGGTCTCGACCAGCACGGTGGCTTTGATCGTGCCTTGCGGCAGACCGATTTCGTTCTGGGCCATCACGAAGATGTCGTTCCACAGACGGGCTTCTAGGTGGCTTTCCATCTTCGGCAGGTAGAAGTACGGACCCGCACCACGTGCCAGCTGTTCTTTGGCGTTATGGAAGAACACCAGACCGAAGTCGAAGATACCGCCGGAGACACGCTGGCCATCGACCAGTACGTGTTTTTCATCCAGATGCCAACCGCGCGGACGAATCTGCAGGGTGGCGATCTTGTCATTCAGTTTGTATTCCTTGCCAGCCTCGTTCTTGAACGAGAGCTTGCGACGGATGGCATCGGCGATGTTGATCTGGCCTTGAATCTGGTTTTCCCAGTTCGGGCTGTTCGAGTCTTCAAAGTCGCTCATGTACGAATCAGCGCCCGAGTTGAAGGCGTTGATGATCATTTTAGCTTCGACCGGGCCAGTAATTTCGGTGCGACGACGTTCCAGGGCCTTGGGTAGCGGCGCGACTTTCCAGTCGCCTTCGCGGATGGCCTTGGTTTCCGGCAGGAAGTCCGGCATTTCGCCGGCGTCGATGCGGGCCTGGCGTTCGACGCGGGCCTTCAGCAGTTCCTGGCGGCGGCGGCTCGAGAGCCGGCCGACCATGCCGAAGTCGATGAAGGCGATGCGGTTGCCCGGCAGGTAAAACACATTGCCCGGGTGCGGGTCGGCATGGAAGAGGCCGTCCTGCACGATCATTTTGAGCACCGCCTCGGCGCCGCGTTGCGCCAGCAGCCGCCGGTCCAGCCCCGCGGCTTCGAGCGCGGGCAGTTGCGGACCAGCGACGCCCTCGATGTGGTCTTGCACATTGACCCGCGTGTGGGTGTAAGCCCAGTGCACGCGCGGCACCACCACCCAGGGCAGGGCCGCGAGGTTGTGGGCGATGCGCTCGGCGTTGTGGCATTCGCTGGCCAGGTCCAGCTCGCGCTGCAGCGAGCGCGCCAGCGCCTTGACCAGCTGCTGCGGGCGGTACGGTTGCAGCCAGGGCAGCTGCGCCTCGGCCAGCGGCCCGAGGATCATGCCGACGACCACCGGCGCGCGGTCGTCGTCCGGGCTGTCGTGGACATCGCCGACGAGACGGGGCTGCGGGTCATCGCCGAGGGTGTGGAGACCGAGCGTCAGGCGCGCATGCTCACCGAGCTCGGCCACGAGCCGACCGTGGTGGGTGTCGCCCGGCTCTATGCACCCATCGCAGGAACGCTGGTGATCGACACCGCCGACGCGCACCCGTCGATCGCCGCCTCCAGCCCGCAACAGCACTGGCTGTCGTTCCAGCGCCGGTCCGGAGCGGTGGAGGTCGCGCTGCAGGGCCCGTCGGGCGGCGTCGCTGCGTTCCACGACGGCTCGTCGCGAGGCGCGAAGGGTGTCGAGGTCTCCCCGGGCGGTCGACAAGAGCACCTCGTTCTCGAGCGCAGCGACGACGGGGGACGACAGCAGCGCCCGCACCCGCTCGGCCGACTCGGTCAACC
>CALKUR010000154.1 GCA_937996725.1 uncultured Dechloromonas sp.
AGCGATGTTCGACCACGAAGATCGAGGCAACCGAGGATCTCGTCTTCACCCGATTCGCCGATTTGTACCCAGTTCGCTCGTGGTGTCACCGAGACCAGTTGCGCCAATTTAGCGACATCCCAGTTCTTAAGATATGCGCCGGCAGGGCGATTAAAACCGACGGTGGCTTTGAGCAAGGCAAAGGGGCGCGGCAGTTGAGCGAACTTCTGTTGGAAGTTAGAAACTTCAGCGTGCGAGAAGAAAATTTCTGGTTTGAGCTTGGTGTAGTCAAGCACCGGGCGATAGTCGGGCAAGAGTTTTTCTAACCAGTTCCAGCCTTTTTCACGGCGCTTAACGAGATCCCGTGTATCTAAGGGATTTGTCCCGACCGTCCAGACTTCACCCCCGACACAGAGAACGGCGGGGCCACGCAGGCTACGCAGCAACATTTTGAACAAACTACGCTTCCAGCTCGACATGGCGTGATAGCTCAGATTGCCGACGACATTAGGATTCGATTCAAACAAGGCTGGGCACATGGAAAATACAATACCTTTGGTACCCGATTGTCGATTCAGACCGCCCAAAATACTGGAAATAGTAAGCGCATCACCTAGGCCATTGCCCATGACGCAGTAGATCAAGACTAGATTCTGCCGCGCCATGGTGTATTGGAATAGCTTGCGCACCGGCGTCATCAGCGTGTAAAGCGCCCATTCGCGAATTCTTTGCCAGCGCTTGCTTTGCGTCTTATAGAGCATGCTTTTGCTCCAATAACGTTGAAGCCGCTACCAACACTGATTGGACTGACAGCTGCTGCAAGCAGGCGCGGTCACCGCGCCGGCAGGTACCGGGTGTATTAAACACCGTGGAGCATGGATAACACGCGAGCTCTTTCGCACAGAGCATCTGTCGAGATTTGCCTGGCTGATACACCTCTTCGAGATCCACCGGGCCTGCGATGCAGACGATAGGCACGCCCAGTGCATCGGCCATGTGCGTGACACCTGAATCCACGCCGATGAACAGCTTCAACTGGCCTAATATCCCTGGCAACTTGGCCAGTTCATATTGGCCGACGGAATTGATGACGTTTACTGATTCACCAGTACGCGCCAACATCCCCAATACATCAGCAGCTTGCGCCACATCACCGGCCCCTCCAAACAGCACAATGCCCCGCTGACTTCCAGCGCTCTGCAACAATCCTTCAATGATCGCAACCAGCTGTCTTTCTGATAGTCGCTTAAGCGCGCGACCGCTGCTGACGAGCAAACCAATCCATTCTGTATCGCCTGGCAGCTGAAATGAACACTCCTGTTCAGGAATGGGTAGTGTCTTTTGTGCCAATGAACGACCTGGCAAGAGGCTTTTGCAAAGCTCAAATTGCGTTGCCGAAAAATAACACCCATCGGTATGGCGGGCCACACGCGTCATCAAAGGCGCTAACAGAAGATAACTGGTATTCACGTCTCCCGGCAACACGGTAAGTCGCTGTGGCACCGCACCCCAACAGAAGGCGGTCAATTGGGCTGCGCTCGGAATCAGGCAAATAGCGGTGTCGTACCTCGCGGCAATGAACGCCAGCTTGAGACGTCCTTTTAGGCCTTTTTGTTCCGGGTAGGCAAATAACCGTACCCGATCCACCATGGGTAATAGCGGTGCAAGGCCTTTGGCGATGGGATCGACCAGCAGGTCGATGGTTACGCCGGGGTATTGATCACGCAGGGCCTGGAAGAGCGATGCACTACAAACGACATCGCCAATACCCGCTATTTCTGCAATGAGTATGCGCTTGGGGGTTCGTATCGTCATACGACGAACGAAGGCAATGGGCCACCAGATGGGCGCAAGTAACCACGTGAGCAGAATATAAAGCATCGGTTAATGCCTCACACCCAATGCCAGGACGACTTGGTCAAACACTTGCTCGACGGTGATGTCGGCCATGGGGAGGGTGTCATCCGCGCCCGCTTCATCGGCCGGGTGGTTGATGCAATAGTCCTGCGGGTGCTGCAACGGCCCGGTGTGATGGGTTTTAGAGAGCGTGTGATATAGGCCCACGAGCGGAATATCAAAAGAACTCATGATGTGGGTCGGGCCGGTGTCTACCCCAACGTACAGATTCAGGTAAGACATGATGGCTGCTGTTTGACGCAAGCTGAGTTGATTCGCAAAAGAGATACAACGATCACCCAGTTCGGCGGCTAACGCCTGGTTGCGCTCCAGGCCGTCGCGTCCGCCGAAGAGGATAAAACGCGCCTGGGGATACGCGGCGCTAATTCTGTTGGCCAGCTCCCGGAAATTTTCAATGGGCCAATCGCGATAAGGTCGGGTGTGAAAGCTTGTTGTCTGAAAACCCACCAGAATATCGTTTGGCTTCAGCCCGCGAGTATCGAGCTTCTGGCGCGCCCAACGGCGCTCTTCATCGGTCAACGCAAGATCGATGCGCAGATTCTGCGTCGTAATACCCACGGCTTTGGGCAACTCCAGCATTTGTCGAACAACGTGGTCTGATTTAAATGGGGGGGGTTCGACTTTGACATCAATTAGTGCATTCACTGCCGGATCTGTATTGCGGTAGGCCACAACTTTACGGCTAACGCGTGCGGCATAGCGAACCAGCGATGCATCTGACCCATACACAAAAGCCAGGTCATAGGTCTTACCGAACCAGCCGCGATACCAAGCCGTCTTTTTGGTGATGCCGTCCACATGCTTGACGTAGGGCAGATGCTCTAGCAATTCGTAGCGATTTGGGTGCGCCAGCACGGTCACTTCGGCATCCGGATAATGTTGGGCGATGGCGCGGATCGATGGCACGCAGAAGAGTGTATCGCCAATGCGGGTCACATTGATAACGAGTATCTTCATGACACAGGCTCTTCCGCCAACCCGTGGAGTTGACCCAGTGACGCATCCAAAATAATGAGTTGCAACATCTGTTCGGCAAGCGCCGGGCGGCGGCGATATTCTGTAATCAGTTTTTCCGTATGGTTGGCATTAATCTGGCCATTCGTGCGTTGCTCCAACCGTTGAGCTAGTCCCTCAAAACGTTGTTTCAGATCTTCCCGCAGCCAAGGCTGCAATGGCGGGTTGAAACCGCGCTTTTTTATTTCAAACAGTTTGAGTGACGTAAGTCGCTGCGTCACCTCAGCAAAAAGCTTTTTGGCAGGCTGGGTAAAACGAACGCTATCGGGCAACGCCATGACGCATTCGACCCAGCGGTAATCAAGCAGCGGTGCGCGCAGCTCCAAACCATGCGCCATGGTGCAGAGGTCGGCTTTACGCAGGATGTATTCGGGCAAGTAGTTATCTGCGTCAACGGCCAGTAGCTGTTTGATCGGCGGCAACTTGTTCAGGCGATCAATCGATGGATAACGCCAATACGTGACCTGAGGGTTTCTGAGTGTCGGCTGCAAAAAGGCACGTTGCCCCGGCGTCATGCCAGAGAAGCGCAGGCTATAGGCTTCTAGCCAATTGAGCCGAATCTCTTCAACAAGCTTCCGCCAGCCCTTACCCACCATGTCACGCAACCGTGGCAGGGGCAAGCGCAGCAAACGGCGCCAGCTAGTTCGCAAGTGCTTGGCGACGCGTTTATAACCGGCAAAAAGCTCGTCACCTCCATCGCCACCGAGCACTACCTTCACATGCTGCGTCGTAGCTTGTGCGAGATACCACGTTGGAAAGCTGGAGGGATCGGCAAAGGGTTCATCCAGATCGGCGATGATCTGCTCAAAGTCGTTGGCGATGGTCAGCGGTACCGGGATGGCTTGATTGGGTAGACCCAAGGTATCGGCAATGTCTTTGGCCAGAGGCGACTCATCTAAGGACGAACCAGGAAACGCCGCTGAGAAAGTGTGCAACTGGCCGAAACCTTGCTCTTTGAGACGGCAGGCAATGGTGCTGGAATCAATACCCCCTGAGAGGAAAACACCTAAGGGGCGATCGGCCACGGTTCGGATACGGATGGCCGTATCTAGCTCCTTTTGCCAGTCACCCGCTTGGGTATGCGGTTGCCAGTAGCAATGCTTGGTCAGTTCCTGAGCATCTAGATGGTAATGCAGGTAATGCGCGTTTTCCAGGCGATGGATGTTCTGAAAGATGGTGCGCGGCGCAGGGATGTAACGGTGCGCCAAATAGGCGTCGATGCTTTCTGGCGAGAACTGGCGTTGCTCTTTGGGTACGGCCGGCAAGACTGAACGCACGAGGGAGCCGAAGGCGAGGCCACCATTCGCTGTGGTGTAGACCAAAGGCTTGAGACCCATGCGATCACGCACGAGAAAGACTTCGCGCTTGTTCCAATCCAAAATGGCAAAGGCGAACATGCCACGCAGTTTGGGCAAGAGCCCTTCGAGGCCCCAGGCTTCGTAACCCCGCAAAATGAATTCGGTGTCGGCGTGGGTTTTGAATTGCACGCCCTGTGCCTGCAGCTCATTAACGTGTTGCTGCCAATCGTAAACTTCGCCGTTATAGCAAAGCCAGATACTGCCATCGTCATTGCTGAAGGGTTGGTCCGCTTCGGGACGCGGATCCATGATGGCCAAACGTGTGTGAAGCAGGGCTACCTCTGGTTGGGCTTCATTACGTTGGCCTTGGGCATTCCAACCGACGATATGTTCGGCATCGGGGCCACGCCGACGCAATGACAACAACATCGCTTCCAACACGGCGGGCGACGCCGCGTGGTTCTGGATAAGGCCAGCAATGCCGCACATATTGGGTTATTTCCCCGAGGTTTCCGCAATGGCCTGACGGAAGGCTTGATCCATGCGATCGAGCATGATGTCGATACCGAAGTTACGGCTATAGGCCAATGAGGCATCAGCGAACTGTTGGCGCAATTGCGGGTTACCCATTAGGCGGCGTAGGTTCTCTGCCAGCTTGGGCACATCGCGCGGCGGGGTCATGAAACCGGTCTGGCCATCCTGCAGCGCTTCACCAATGGCACCAATGGGTGTGCTGATGGCGGGCACACCGCAGGCCATGGCTTGCATGAGACCTTGCGGCACGCCTTCATCGCCGTAGGACGGCAATACAAAGAGATCTAGACAGCTCAGCCATTCGGGCACATTGTCCTGGTTGCCCACCATAACGATGCGATCTTCCAGACCATGTGCAGCACGCCGGCGTTCGATGTCGCCCCAGCGCGGGCCATCACCAATGACCAATATCTGCCAATCGGGGAATTCGTCTTTAATCGATGCGAAGGCATCGATGAGATCATCGTGCCCCTTCCAGTCGCGTAGCGTGGCCAGAATACCAATGGTGGGTTTGTCGGCCACGTTGAGCTTGGTGCGCATCGCAACTTTGTCGAGCGGCTCGTAATAGCTGCGATCGATGCC
>CALKUR010000155.1 GCA_937996725.1 uncultured Dechloromonas sp.
GAGAATAAAAAACGAACAGCAAAGACAGTTTCAAATCCAAAAATTGATTCGATTTACGGTGCAGCCATTGAGGCAGGCGCCTTGGCTGGGAAAGTTTCTGGCGCAGGGGGGGGCGGTTTCATGTGGTTTTTTGTTCCCACAGAAAAGCGCATGGATGTAATCAGAACATTGAACGGATTTGGTGGGCAGGTTAGTAACTGCCATTTTACTAAAAACAGCACGCAGGCATGGAGAATTGCATGAGAAGTTACATTACCACACAGATTCATGAGACCCAAATGCTCATGTCAGCTATGTTGGCAGACGTCACGCTGTTAGTACGCGTGGAGGCGGCTGCCGTGGCGTGCATTCATGCCATAAAGAACGGCAACAAGGTGTTGCTAGCTGGAAATGGCGGCAGTGCAGCCGATGCGCAGCACATCGCTGGTGAGTTTGTCAGCCGTTTCGCCTTTGACAGGCCCGGATTGCCGGCGATTGCGTTGACAACGGATACGTCTATCCTGACTGCGATCGGCAATGACTACGGCTACGAAAATTTGTTCGCTCGTCAAGTCCAAGCTCATGCGCAGAAGGGCGACGTTTTCATCGCCTACTCAACGTCAGGGGGGTCGCCCAACGTGATTGCTGCACTACGAGAGGCCAGGGCACGTGGTGTCATCTGTATTGGAATGACTGGTAACCGCGGTGGCCCGATGAAGGAACTGTGCGATCACTATCTAGATGTTCCGTCGGCTGATACACCCAAGATTCAAGAAGGGCATGCAGTACTTGGGCATACCCTTTGTGGCTTGGTTGAGCGTGCGCTGTTCACGGCACCTACCTGATGGAGGCTATTGTCCTAGCGGGTGGGTTTGGCACACGATTGCGACAAGTTGTGGCTGATGTGCCTAAGCCAATGGCGCCGGTCGCCGGACGGCCTTTTCTTGAGCTGTTGTTGCGCTCGTTGGGTAATAAGGGATTTACGCGCGCGATCCTTGCTACCGGATACATGGCCGAGAAGATATCCAATCATTTCGGGAGTCATTTTGCAGGCGTGGATCTCGACTATTCAGTGGAGACGGAGCCGCTCGGAACCGGGGGGGCAGTTTCCCAGGCTGCTCGGTTGATACGCGCAGATCATTTCTTCGTATTTAACGGCGATACCTTCCTCGACTTGGACGCGCATGCAGTGGAGACCATTTGGCATCGCGCGCGTGAGCCAGTGATCGTCGCGCGCAAGGTGGCAGATTGTGCGCGCTACGGTCGCCTGGAAACCGACCATGGGCATGTGGTAAGTTTTGCAGAGAAGGGCCGGGCAGGGCCTGGGTTAATCAACGCCGGTTGTTATGTCTTTCGGGCCGACCAGTTTTCGGGGTTTGAGCCCGGCGTTTGCTTCTCTCTTGAGACTGACTTCCTTGCCCCACTGGTCGAAAGCTCTGCAGTCGCACTCCATGTTGCAAGTGGTTTGTTTATAGACATTGGTATACCTAGTGATTACACGAAAGCTCAACACCTCCTGGCTGGGCTTGCATGATGCGCCGTGCCTTATTCCTCGACCGGGACGGCGTGATCAATGTCGATCATGCCTATGTCCACACACAGGAGTCCTTTGTTTTCATTGACGGGATTTTCGAATTGGTCAGGAAGGCCCATGAACTCGGCTATTTTGTAATCGTAGTAACTAACCAGGCAGGTATCGGTCGCGGTTATTACAGCGAGGGTGAATTTCTGGTGTTAACGGAATGGATGAAAGCTAAATTTGCAGAACGTTGTGCAGTTATCGATGCCGTTTATTTCTGTCCGGATCATCCACAGCATGGTCTTGGCAGCTACCGGAGAGATAGCCCGATGCGTAAGCCAGCCCCGGGGATGCTGTTACAGGCGCGCGATGAGTTCGGTATCAACATGGCCCATTCGGTCATGGTGGGAGACAAGCTGACTGATATGCAAGCTGGCGCCGCAGCTGGTATTGGCACGCTGCTATGGCTGAATCCGGATGAAGATGGCGGCCCCGGCGAACCAGTGTTTTCCCTTCAGCAGGCGGCCTGCCGTTTAAGACCCGAATGAATAAGTCCATGGCGTTTGGTGTGATGAACGCACACCGTAAGTAATTTCATGAGCAACAATAAACTTTTATTTGTAGACCTACTGTATAGCGAACACGGTTCATTTGACGACGACTTCAATGCAATCCGTCAGGCGTTACCCGGTGTGGAGTGCGATTACCTAAAGTGCGATGTGCGTAATGCTATTGGTGGTGTGCTACGGACGATGCATATTGCGTTGTCGCTACGTTACTCCAAGGTGATAATCCTGTCGGCAAAGGTTTCCCAGCTTGCAATGTTGGTGCCCTTGAGTCTGTTACGCAAGACCTATGCGATTTACCATTTTTTACCTAATTCACGTGTCCGGCTACACACGCGCTTGTTACCAGTGCTATCTAAGTACTTCCACTTTGCCACCTATGCAGAGTCTGTGTCTGACCTTTTCGGAGGGATAACTGGCACTCGTCCGCCCGCTATTCCATCGCGCATCGTTGAGAAAAATGAAA
>CALKUR010000156.1 GCA_937996725.1 uncultured Dechloromonas sp.
AGATTTGGCTCACTGACGATGTAGATGTTGCCATCATCGTCGGTCGCGATTCCCTCAGGGCGAGGCAAGGGCTTGCTGCTGCCCTTGGCAGATAGTGAGAGCATTCCCTTGCCTTCTCCGCTGTCACCATCAAGTTGAACGATGAGTTGTGACTCTTCGCTCAACAGGTACACACGCCCCGTCGTTGGATCGACCTCCACAGAGGATAGATCCGTTGCGAAGGGAACGTCATTGAGCCAGTGGCTGATATTTTCGATCCGCAGGCCTCGGGAATCGGCAGATTGCAGATTGTTCAGACCGCTAATGCGGTATAGCGCGCGCGGGCTGTGCTCTTTGGATAAATAGAGGCGGTCACGCTTGAGGTCGTAACCAAGACCGTTAAAACCATAATTCGCGTCTTCACCTTCGGTGAAGCGCAACACCAACGCAAAAGCCCGGGTAACGTCCAAGACCTGAGGCGTAGGTGGTACTTCCGTGATCACTACGCGGTTGCGACGTCCATTCACCAACGCTAACTTGCTTCCCCCGAGCCAAGCTACTCCATCAATATCGGACATGCCTTTAACGGGATAAGTCGCCAACACCTGACCATCGGTCGAAAGCGCAATCAGCGCTGCAGGCTTGTTCACGACGGTCCAAAGGCGCTTTTGCAATGGATCGTAAGTCAGACCAGAGAACTTTCCTCCGGTAGATATGTCTATCACTTTAGGTTCGGTAGGCCCAGCATACCCAGTCAGTGTATTTCCGCCAGCCTCCGCAATTTTCTTCTCCCAGGCGGCCTGTTTGGCTGCCAAACCTGAGATCCATCGGTAAGCGACTTGCTCAGCATGGTAGTAACGCACGCCGATGTAGGTCGCCCAGCCTACGCCGATGACGAGTAAGCAAGCAAGCAGGATCTTTGAAAGAAATTTGACTAAATCGGACATACCTAAATCCAGGGGCGGGCGTTGCGGCGACGATGGGATGTAGCCTTACGCCCAGAGCAGAGTGAGATTAACACCCCCGCAAGAATTGCGGAACTTTTGGGTAAATCAGGCGTCTTATTAGCACTCGCTAGCTCTGAGTGCTAAAATGGCACCACAAGCTCCGAGGTTAGGAGTCGCGTAAATGACAACGAGTTCTACCGCTTTGACACTGCAGCCTTCACAACTGGCCATGGCAATATCGAATCCCGGTGCGCTGGGAACGATCGATGCCTATATTTCGACCGTCAATCGACTGCCGATGCTTTCGGCCGAGCAGGAGAATGATCTTGCGCGCCGTTTGCGTGACGAGCAGGATATTGCGGCTGCGCGTGAACTAGTCTTGTCGCATCTTCGTTTAGTTGTATCCGTGGCGAGGCAATATCTCGGCTACGGCCTACCTCATGCAGACCTGATTCAAGAGGGTAACGTCGGCCTGATGAAGGCTGTTAAACGGTTTGACCCCGAGCGTGGCGTGCGATTGGTATCCTTTGCCGTCCATTGGATCAAGGCTGAAATTCACGAATACATCGTGCGCAACTGGCGGATGGTGAAAGTTGCAACCACGAAGGCGCAACGTAAGCTTTTCTTTAACTTGCGCAGTATGCGACCTGACGGACAAACCCTTGATCCTCGGCAAGTGGATGAAATCGCTGCGAATTTGAATGTACGTAGCGAAGATGTGCGTGAGATGGAGGTCCGTTTGTCCGGGCGTGAAATCTCGCTCGAGAACCAGAATGATGATGACGAGGCCTACGCCCCGATCGCCTATCTTTCTGATAATGGACGTGCGGATCCCACCCAGGTTCTCGCCCGACGAGACGAGGACGTCATGCACGGCACTGGTCTCGAAAAGGCGCTCGAGCAGCTAGATGAGCGTTCACAACGCATCGTTCGCGCGCGCTGGTTGCAGGACGATGGTGGGGCGACTTTGCATGATTTGGCTGAAGAGTTCGGTGTATCTGCCGAGCGGATTCGGCAAATTGAAGTCGCTGCGATGAAAAAAATGCGGGTGGCCCTCAGCGCTTAAGCATGAGGTGCCCGGCGCCATAAGTCCTCGGTTAACACAATCGAGGCTTCCAGCGTGAAGTCCCCCGCTAGCAGCATTTCATAGATCCTTGTCGGCGCGAACCTGTCTATTTCCATGACTTCACCATCCCGATTTTCGGGGGCTGTGCCATTTGTGAGCACACACTCACACGTGAGAACTTCTTCGTACTGATATCCCTCTGGGATTTGCCGTTTCATCCGCGCGATCGTTCGTAGGGGTGAGCGGGTTGCGATGTCGGCGGCGTCCAGTCCAGCCTCCTCATCCGCCTCCCGTTCCAACGCCAGGTCAATTGGCTCGCCCGCGCTGACTAGACCACCAACTAGGGTGTCCCACATGCCCGGATCAGTCGCCTTGGTGAGTGATCGACGCGCAACCCAAAGCTTGCCGTCTTGGGACCAGCCGCTCAGGTGAACGGCTTGTGTCATCAGCCCCAGGGGGCGCATGACCCCACGTTCGATCGCGCCAATTGGGCGGCTATCGGGGCCATCCGGAAGTACATCTAACAACTCATTGCGCCAGCCCGGTGTTTTGCCAGCACGTCTCAGCACGTTGGCGATTTCGGCTAAAAGGCTGTCCAGCGACTGCCCAGGCTGCAGATCACGGCCAAAGTCAGCGCGATCGGTTGTAACAGCGACCCCTGCCATACCAGCGATTGGAGCAATGGCGCCTGGAAATAGGAATCCGCAGTGATGCCCCGCAATAAACAGGGGCAGGGATCCATGATGCGGCGCTTGCGTTGCGCGCGCCAGAAGCGCCTGAAGAAGGCGGAATAGGTCGTCTTTTTTGGGAAAACTGTTGGACTGTTGCATCGAGATCTGTCGCCAAGTGGGGTCAAACGATTGTAGTGCAGCACTCCAGACAAGCCTCCGCTATAATCCCACCCGTTTCCATACGATACGCGGGCTTGTACGTGCGTGAAGTTGTCATGCCGTGAGCCCTCTAATAATTCTTGTGCGGTATCTGCGCGGGGCATCCCTGTCCCTAAACAGAGAAGCGCAATGTGTTTCGAGGTAAGCATGAAGAAGTTGAGAGGGTTGCTGGGTGCCTGTGCC
>CALKUR010000157.1 GCA_937996725.1 uncultured Dechloromonas sp.
ATTACAGCGCATCACCTGCTGTACAACCGCAATGCCATCTTCCAGGGCGGTGTGCGGCCTCATTACTACTGCCTGCCAGTGCTCAAACGCGAGACGCATCGTGAAGCGCTGGTCGAAGCCGCAACGTCGGGTTTACCGCAATTTTTCCTGGGCACCGATTCGGCGCCGCATGCCAAGCTGACGAAGGAAGCGGCCTGTGGTTGTGCCGGTTGCTACACCGCGGGTGAGGCCATGGAGATGTATGCTACGGCCTTTGATGCCGTGGGTGCGCTCGATACGCTGGAAGGCTTTGCCAGTCTGCATGGTCCGGCTTTCTACGGCTTGCTGGCGAATGAACGCAAGGTCGTGCTACGTCGTGCGCCTTTGACGGTGTCGACGGATTATCCGTATATCAATGGCGACACCCTGGTGCCCTTAGAGGCTGGCAATACATTGCCTTGGACCTTCGGCGGCTTCATCGACTGAGTCCATTGAGTTCCCACGTATAATGTGCGTGGGAAGTCGCCCTGGCAGCCGCTGCGTACTGCAAGGTACGGGGAGGAAAGTCCGGGCTCCGCAGAGCAGGATGCCGGCTAACGGCCGGGCACCGTGAGGTGACGGAAAGTCCTACTGGAAGCAGTGGGCAGCAATGGTGAGTGTCTGAGTCCGGTTCGTCCCGTCTCATTGTTGCTGGCAACAGAAAGCAAACCGCCGATGGCGTCAGACGCCAGGTAAGGGTGAAAGGGTGAGGTAAGAGCTCACCGCGTCCGGGGACAACGCCGGGCGGCACGGTAAACCCCATCCGGAGCAAGACCAAATAGGGAAGCATTGGCGTGGCTCGCGTCGCTTCCGGGTAGGTTGCTTGAGCATGTCGGCAACGGCACGCCTAGAGGAATGATTGTCACGCTATCCGCAAGGGTGGCGCACAGAACCCGGCTTACCGGGCGACTTCCCGCCTGATTTTTTACCAAAATCGCCATTCGGAACCCCGAGTGGCGATTTGCTTTGTGCTGACCCGTGCCACGTCATCATCGAGGGTTCGCCACAAAAAACTTTTTGTGGATAACTTTGTGCGTATTCTTAAAGCCTCACTTTAAGTGCCGTTTTCCGACCATTGATTTTAAAGGGAAAAATTTTATCAAGCCACCGAGAAAAAGTGCGCTAAGCCCTTGTTGTCATTGAAAAAATCTGAAAAAAGGGGTTGACCGCCCCTTTTTTGTTCTCTAAAGTGGAAAAAAGTGGGGAAAAGTGGGAGATCGATGATTTCGCACCGATCCCACGCCCTTCTATTTCGAGAACCGCTGCCGCCCAAACGCTTATGTCTTTTCAAGGTGCAATCGCTCTGACGCTCGACGCCAAAGGCCGGCTCGCTATTCCGGCGCGGCATCGTGGCGCGCTGACGGCAGCGTTGGCGGATCGTGACGCGAACGCTGAAGGCGGGCTGATTCTGACCGCGCATCCGCACAAGTGCCTACTGCTGTATCCGGAACCGGCTTGGACGCCGATTCGCGATCGCATTCTGCAAGCCCCCAGTTTTGATACGCGCTCGGCCGCATTGAAGCGTGTACTCATCGGTAACGCCCGTGAAGAGGGTATGGATTCGGCCGGACGCTTGTTGGTGGCCCCAGAGCTGCGTGAGTTTGCCGGTCTGGAACGCAAGGTGTGGATGGTGGGGCTCGGTTCCCATTTCGAACTGTGGAGCGATGCCGGTTGGCAGGCTCAGAATGCGGCTGCTGTAGAAGTGCTGCAGTCGGCGGAACCGCCCGCCGGCTTTGAGGATTTCGCACTGTGACGATGCGCGCCGGGATTGCTGTCCCCGGTTCTCGCGCCCCCAGTGCCTCCGCCGCCGTAGCAAATCCTACTTCCGATGTTCATGAAACCGTCTTGCTCGACGAGGCGGTCGAGGCGTTAGCCATTCGTCCGGATGGTTGTTACATCGACGCCACCTTTGGCCGTGGCGGTCATTCTCGAAAAATTCTCGCGCAGCTGGGGCCGCAGGGGCGGTTGCTGGCGTTGGATCGTGATCCGCAGGCCGTTGCTGCCGCGGCGGCAATCAATGATCCGCGCTTTACGCTCGTGCACACCGCCTTTGATGGCATGAGTGCCGCGGCAAAACAAGTTCAGTTTGATGTGGCCCGGGTAGACGGGGTGCTGTTCGATTTGGGGCTCTCCTCTCCTCAGATCGATACGGCATCCCGTGGGTTTTCATTCCGTTTTGATGCGCCGCTGGATATGCGCATGGATACAACCCGCGGCCAGACGGCGGCGGCCTGGTTAGCAGAAGTCGACGAAAAAACTTTGGCGGAGGTCATTAAGGACTATGGCGAAGAACGGTTTGCTGTCTCGATTGCAAAGAAGATTGTGGTTGCTCGGGCCGAGCGTCCTATCACCACAACCGGCGAATTCGCCGCGCTTGTACGCTCGTGCGTGCGCACCCGCGAGCCCGGCCAGGATGCGGCGACGCGTACCTTCCAGGCTGTACGGATTTATATCAATCAAGAGCTCGGCCAGCTGGCGCTGACCTTGCCGCAGGCACTGGATCTGCTCAAGCCGGGTGGTCGTCTGGTTGTGATCAGTTTCCATTCGCTGGAAGATCGTGTCGTCAAACGTTTCATGCAAGCAGGTGCCAAGCCGGCAGAGCCGCCGAAGGGCGTGCCCCTGACCGCAGCGCAACTGCCGTTACCGAAGCTCAAGCTGATCGGCAAGGCGATCAAGCCCAGCGCTGTCGAAATTGAACGCAACCCGCGCGCACGGAGTGCCATCATGCGCGTCGCTGAGAAATTGGCGGCCTGAGGCGACGATGCGGCGGATCAATCTCATCCTCATCATTGTGCTGCTGGTGTCGGCGGTCGGTACCATCGCCGCGCAGCATCAGGCGCGCAAACGTTTGCAGGCGCTCGAGCTGGAGCGTGAACGTTCGCACAATCTGGACGTGGAATTCGGTCAGCTGCAATTAGAAATGTCTTCCTGGGCCGCACATACGCGTATCGAGCGTATCGCCCGTGAAAAACTCGGCATGCAACCGCCGGATATGAAGAAAGTGCAAAAGCTCGGAGGGGGGCAATGAGCCGCAAGGATCATCGCTTTACCGAGAGCCCAGTGCTGAAGGATCAGTTGGCGAGCTGGCGGATTCATCTCGTCTCCGCGCTCATTTTTGGCGCGTTACTGGCGCTCGTTGGCCGCGCTTTCTATTTGCAGTTGATCAACGAAGACTTTTTGCAGGAGCGGGGTGATGCGCGTTATCGCCGTGTGCTGGAAATTCCGGCCTCGCGCGGCAAGATTCTCGATCGTCATGGTGACATGCTGGCGCAGTCGACACCGATGCGCGCTGTTTGGGCAACGGCGGATGCCAAGCTGGATAAAACGCAGCTAAAAGAATTGGCAGCATTGTTGGAAATGGATCCGCGCCAGATCGAGAAAAAGCTCAACGGTGATAAGAGCTTTGTTTACCTGAAGCGCCAGGTCTCGCCGGATGCGGCGGCGCGCATTGCGGCGCTCAAGTTGCCCGGCATCCAGATGGATCGGGAATATAGCCGCTTTTATCCGGGCGGTGAGATGGTCGCCCATATGGTCGGCTTTACCGGCAAAGATGATCGTGGTCAGGAGGGCGTTGAGCTTGCCTTTGAAAATCGCTTGATCGGTAAGCCGGGTGAACGCACAGTGATCAAAGACCGCCGTGGTCAGATTGTCGAAGAAGTGGGTTCCGAGCGTCCGCCGCAAGATGGCGACGACATTGAGCTGGCGATCGATTCGAAAATTCAGTTCATCGCCTTCAATGCGTTGCGTAACGCCGCCGATAAATTCAATGCCAAAGGCGGCAGTGTGATCGTCGCCGATATCAAGACGGGCGAGATTCTAGCGCTGGCCAACTGGCCAACCTATAACCCGAACAACCGCTCGCAACTCTCCGGTGGTCAGCTGCGCAATCGTGCCGTGACCGATAGTTTCGAGCCGGGTTCAACGATGAAGCCGTTCATTGCGGCGTTGGCGTTAGATCGCGGCAAGTACAAATTTGATTCGATCATCAACTGTGCGCCGGGCAAGATGACGATCGGTACGGCCACCATCAGCGATGCCCACCCGCATGGCGCACTGACGCTGGCGCAGGTCATCCAGAAATCATCCAATATCGGTGCGACCAAGATTGCGCTGGGTTTCCCGTCGGAAGACATGTGGACCATGATGAGCAAGGTGGGTTTTGGTAAGCCGCTCGGTTTGGGGTTCCCCGGTGAGGTGGGCGGCCGTCTGCGCCCCTGGCAAACCTGGAAGCCGATCGAGCAAGCCACCATGTCCTACGGCCATGGTGTCTCGGTGACGGTCGTACAGTTGGCCCACGCTTATAGTGTCTTTGGGCGCGATGGCGATGTCGTGCCGCTTTCATTGATTAAGACGCGTGGCCCGGTCACGGGGCAACCGGTGTTCGCGCCGGAAACCTCGCGCCAAGTCCGGCAGATGCTGGAAATGGTCGTGAGCCCAGAGGGGACGGCCAATAAGGCCTCCGTGCCGGGCTACCGTGTGGGTGGCAAAACCGGTACGGCGCACAAGCTGGTGGGCGGTCGTTATGCGAACAAGTATCTAGCCTCATTTGTCGGCATCGGTCCGATTTCTGATCCACGTCTCGTCGTCGGGGTGGTTGTCGATGAGCCGGTCGGTGCCCATTACGGTGGCGATGTCGCCGGTCCGGTGTTCTCGGAAGTCATGGGTGGCGCATTGCGTACGCTGGGCGTACCGCAAGACAAGGATCCAAGCAAAGATGCGACAAAGACCGCTGCCTTACCAGCACCGGTGACCGTGGCCGCTGCGCCTGCTGTGAAGAAAGGGGCGCACTGATGACCGTGTTGACCTCGCGTGAAGATGTGCTGAGCTGGCTGCTGGCGCAGGGTCTGCGTCCCACGGGTGTCTGTGCCGATAGTCGTCGTGTGCGCGCGGGCGACCTTTTTGTTGCCGAAGTGCCAGAGTCGGGTGCTCGGGCGGTCTATGCACGCGATGCGTTGGCGAATGGTGCCTGCGCAGTACTGTGGTCGGCTGATCTGCCGCTATGCCCCGCCGAATTCGGCAGCGGGCCGGTAGTTGCTGTCGAAGGCTTGCATCAATTGATTGGTCCGTTGGCGCAGCAGGTATACGGTAATCCGAGCAGCAAATTGCGGGTACTGGCTGTGACCGGTACCAATGGCAAAACGACGATCACGCAGTGGATTGCGCAGTCGATGCCGGGCCACTGCGCGGTAATCGGTACCCTCGGTGCCGGTTATCCGGGCGTGATGGTAGAAACCGGATTCACCACGCCGGATGCGGCGCAATATGCCAACTTGTTGGCCGATTTTGTGAGCGATGGTGCAACAGCCTGTGCCGTTGAGGCGTCGTCAATCGGACTCGAAGAAGCCCGTATGGCCGGAAGCGATGTCGATTGCGCGGTATTTACCAATCTGACCCGTGATCATTTGGATTATCACGGCACGATGGACGCTTATGCCGCGGCTAAGGCCAAACTCTTTGTCTGGTCGGGTCTGCGTGCTGCAGTGATTAATCATGATGATGCTTTTGGCCGTCAATTATTGACAAAGACAACGGCGCGTATGGTGCTGGCCTACGGCCTGAGTGACCGCCCGAGTGATTTGCCGAAGAACGTGCAATGGGTGGGCGCTGAAAATGTCGCAGCAACCGCGCAAGGTTTAAGCGCCACGCTGGTATTTGGCGACGAGCGCCTACCGTTCGTGACGCACATCATCGGCCGTCATAACCTATCGAATATGCTGGCCGTATCCGCCGTGCTTGTGGCGGAAGGCTTAAGCCCGGCAGAAATTGTCGTGCGTCTCCACAAGTTGCAACCACCGGCCGGCCGCATGGCCTGCTACGGTGGACAACGTCAACCCTTGGTGGTCGTCGACTACGCACACACCCCAGATGCTTTGGCGCATATTCTGTCGGCGCTCCGTGATGTAGCAATCGCACGTCAGGGGCGTCTGGTCTGCCTCTTTGGTTGTGGCGGTGATCGCGATCCGGGTAAACGGCCTGAAATGGGTCGCGCGGCAGCAGCTGGTGCCGATGAGGTCTGGATCACCTCCGATAATCCGCGGGGCGAAGATCCGGAAGCCATCATTGCAGCAATTGCCCAAGGCGCAACGTCCGCGCAAAAAATGACCGATCGTGCTCGGGCGATTGCCGAGGTAATCGCCGGTGCCGCTATGGGCGATGTCATCCTGTTGGCCGGCAAAGGCCACGAAAGCACCCAGGAAATTCGCGGTCAGCGCTATCCCTTTGACGATGCAGTTCACGCGCAGGCTGCGCTGGATGCTTGGCATGTCGTAGAGCAAGCGGCGGGGGTAGTTTGATGATGGCCGCAACCATGAATAACAAACCCATGCGCTCCGTGCGATTAGCGGAAGCGGTGCCATTGTCTTTGGTCGCAGATTGGCTATCCGCACGCACGCCGGACGCTGCGGGCAGCGTGATGGTAGAAGGTGTCTCAACAGATACGCGCACCTTGCAACCGGGCGATCTGTTTATTGCCTTGCGTGGCGAACAGTTTGATGCGCATGAGTTTCTGGAAGATGTGCGTGAAGCGGGTGCGGTGGGTGCCGTCGTCGAAGCGGGGCATCCGATGCTGACCTCGCCAGCACTCGATGGTTGGCCGCTCATCGTCTGCGACGATACGCGTCATGCGTTGGGGACATTGGGCCAGGCCTGGCGTGCACGCTATGCCTTGTCGGTGATCGCTATCACCGGTTCGAATGGTAAGACGACGACCAAAGAACTGGTTGCTCATCTCTGCCGTGCGGTGGCCGGCGATGAGGCCGTATTGAGTACGCTGGGCAATTTCAATAACGAAATCGGCCTACCGCTGACCTTGCTCCGCCTGGGTGCGCAACACCGCTATGCCGTCATCGAATTGGGCATGAGCCATCCGGGTGAGATTGCGGCGCTGGCACAACTGGCACAGCCGACGATTGCGATCGTGACGAATGCGCAGCGCGCGCATTTAGCCGGCATGGGGTCGTTAGCCGGTGTGGCCGACGAAAAAGGCAGCTTGTTTGATGCGGTGCCCGAGGGTGGCGCAGCCATCGTGAATCTGGATGATCCGCATGCGCAATCCTGGCTGGACCGGGTGCGGCCAGGTCGTCGCATTCTGGGAACGCATGTGAAGGGCGCTTCGGATGCGGCTACCGTCGTAACGCCGGCGTTTATTGCCGAGGTTGTCAGTCAGTCAACAGATAGTCAATCGCTGCGCTTGCGTTCGCCGGCCGGGGAGGTGCAAGTGTCGCTACCGCTGGCGGGTCTGCACAACGCGAGCAATGCCGTTCAGGCGATGGCCGCCGGTTATGCGGCCGGACTGGATATTGCGCAGATGGCGCAAGCGCTCAAAACCTTTGGCGGTGTCACGGGTCGGCTACAGCAGAAGCGGGGCTGTGCGAGGGCGATGGTGATCGATGATACCTACAACGCCAATCCGGATTCGATGCGCGCGGCCATCAACGTATTGACGAATGATGCGGCGAGCACGGACACCATTCTGGTGGTCGGCGATATGGGCGAAGTCGGCGACGAAGCTGCCGCGTTGCATGCCGAGGTGGGCCGCTATGCCGCCGAGCGCGGTGTGGGTGCCCTGTATGCCGTTGGGCCACTATCGGTGTCCGCTGTGGCTGCTTACGGCAATAGCCACCCAGGTCAAGCGCATCACTTCGAGTCACAAGAAGCACTGGTCGCCGCGTTGAAGCCGACGCTATCGGCGCGATCACGGGTGTTGGTTAAAGGTTCGCGTTCAGCACGGATGGAAAACGTGGTGAACGCGTTGGTTGAAAACGCGTAGGCATAGCAGGGAAAAGACGATGCTACTTTGGCTCTCGGAATGGTTGGCTCAGGATGTGCGGGCGTTTAACGTCTTCAATTACCTGACGCTGCGTACCGTGCTGGCGGCGCTGACCGCGCTGATGATCAGCTGGCTGTCGGGCCCGGCCGTTATTCGCTGGCTGGCCGCCAAAAAGATCGGTCAAGCCGTACGCACGGATGGCCCGCAAACGCATCTGGCCAAATCCGGCACGCCAACCATGGGGGGGGTGCTAATTCTCATCGCGACGGGTCTGTCGACGTTGCTCTGGGGCGACCTAGAAAACCGTTACGTCTGGATCGTGCTACTGGTCACCTTGGGTACGGGTGCCGTGGGTTGGTACGACGATTGGCGCAAAGTGGTGTACCGCGATCCCAAGGGTCTGGCCAGTCGCTGGAAGTTTTTCTGGCAGTCGGTGATCGGCTTGACCGCCGCTGGCGCATTGGCGCTGACGGCCAACACGCCGATGCAGTTCCAGCTCATTCTGCCGTTCTTCAAAGATGTTGCGATTCCGCTGGGTATTGGTGGGTTCATCGTGCTGACCTATTTAGTGATTGTCGGCACGTCGAACGCGGTCAATCTGACCGATGGGCTGGATGGTCTGGCCATCATGCCAGCCTGCATGGTGGCCGCTGCGCTCACAGTCTTCGCGTATGTGGCCGGTAATGCGGTCTATGCGAAATATTTGTTTATGCCCTATATGCCCGGGGCCGGTGAGATCTGTGTGCTGCTCGGCGCACTCGTGGGTGCCGGTCTGGGCTTCCTCTGGTTTAACGCGTATCCGGCCGAAGTGTTTATGGGCGATGTTGGTGCGCTAGCGATCGGCGCGGCATTGGGCACCACGGCCGTGATCGTACGCCAGGAAATTGTACTGTTCATCATGGGCGGCGTGTTCGTCGCAGAAACGATCTCCGTGATGATGCAAGTCAGTTATTTCAAAGCCACCAAAGGAAAGCGGATCTTCCGCATGGCGCCCCTTCATCACCACTACGAACTGGGGGGTTGGAAAGAAACCCAGGTCGTCGTGCGCTTCTGGATCATCACCATCGTGTTGGTCCTGCTCGGTCTTTCCACGCTCAAGCTTCGTTAACAATAGACATTCATCGTGACCTCGACGCTGATCTCTTCGCACACCACGCCGGCTGACCTAAAAGGTCGTCGGGTACTGGTGGTCGGCCTGGGTGAATCCGGGCTGGCGATGGCGCGCTGGCTGCATCAGCAGCAAGCGCAGATCGCGGTCGTCGATACACGTGCAGAACCGCCGGGCGTGAATGCACTCATTCAGGATGTGCCGGGCGCTGAATGGCGGTGCCGTGGCAAAGTCTTGGCAGGTGCTGCGATCGATACGGCGCTGATAGATATTGACCTGCTCGCGCTATCGCCGGGTGTGGCCTTCGATAGTGCATTGGTCCAAGCAGCGCAGGCACGCGATATTCCGGTGTGGTCCGAGGTTGATTGCTTCAACGTCGCTAGAGCGGCTGCATGCCCGGCGAGCAAAGTGCTCGCCATTACTGGCGCGAACGGCAAAACCACGACGACGGCGCTCGCTGCACATTTGCTCAATACGGCAGGCGTCGACGCCGTCGCTTGCGGCAACATTTCGCCCTCATTGCTGGATGCCTTCATGGCGCGCCAGGTCTCAGGCCAATGGCCGGCGGCATGGGTGCTCGAGTTATCGAGCTTCCAACTGGAGGCGACGCAGTGCATGCGGAGCGATGCCGCCATCATCCTGAACCTGAGCGAAGACCATCTAGATCGTCACGTCACGATGGCAGGTTACGCCGCCGCCAAGGGCCGAATTTACGAAAATTGCGCCTACCCGGTGTGGAATCGCGCCGATTTGTGGGCGGATGCGTATGGCCTGGATCAGACCAAAGCCATCAGCATCGGCGACGATGCACCAAAGAATGCCGCCGACTTCGGTTTGGTAGACGGCAGTATTGTGCACGGCGCTGAACGGATCGCCCCAATGGCAGACCTACCCTTGCTCGGTCGTCATAATGCGCTCAATGCCGAAGCGGCGCTGGCGCTCGCTGAATGGACGGAGTCCGACTTTGGTCGAGTGCTCGCCGGCATCGCGGCCTCCGACTACGAAGATCCGTACCTGCGTACGGCCGTCCTCTGCG
>CALKUR010000158.1 GCA_937996725.1 uncultured Dechloromonas sp.
TCAATGAAGAAGCCTATCGGCGCATCGAAGAGATGATCGTGACTCTTGAGCTTGCGCCAGGTAGCGTGGTGTCGGAGGCCATGCTCAGCGATCGCATTGGTATTGGTCATACCCCGATTCGAGAGGCCTTGCAACGCCTCGCCCGAGAACATCTGGTTCAGATACTCCCGCGACGTGGTGTTGTGGTGACCGCCATAGATGTAGGCCATCAACTGCAGATTCTGGAGACGCGACGAGAGCTCGACCGTCTGATTGCTCGTTCTGCAGCCAGCCGCGCCAACGCGTCAGAACGCGATGCGATGACAGCCATTGCGCAGAGCATGGAGACGGCAGTGAAGTCCGGCGACCTAGTGGCTTTCCTGCAATGGGACAACGAAATGAACCGGCAAGCTGCACTCAGCGCCCGCAACACGGTGGCGGCTTCAGCCGTGGCGGCCCTCCATTCGGCTTCGCGGCGTTTCTGGTTTTACCACCATCAGGGCCAAGCCAACGCGACACTGCGGCTACACGTAGCCTTGGCGCGTGCGATGGCTTCTGGCAAACCTGAAAGGGCTGCAGAGGCCAGTGATCGCCTGATTGACGATCTTTTTGACTTCGCTACCAGGACCCTGATCACCCGCACTTGACATCTGGTATGCCAGTCACATACCATGAACTCCTGTTCAAGGAGTTTGCCTGTGCGCCTCACCCATCAGCAAGTCGAAGCCTATAACCGTGATGGATTCCTCATCCTTGCGGATCTCTTTTCAGCTGCTGAGGTAGCTGCCATGCGAGCCGAGCTCGGACGTGTTCAAGCGATAGATACCGATCATTTGGTCCGTGAGAACGGTAGCCACATCGCCAAGACCATTTACCGCGTTCACGAAGCAGACGGCCCAACGGCTTCGCCAGTTTTTCATGCCGTCTCGCGTTCTCCGCGGATGCTAGAGCCCGCTCAGGACCTGCTCTGCGATCAGCGGCTCTACATCCATCACACCAAATGCAACCTGAAGACCGCAATTGACGGTTCGGTGTGGGCATGGCACCAAGACTACGGCACCTGGAAGCGCGATGGTATGCCTGAACCACGTCCAACAACGGCCTTGATCATGCTTGACGAGCCAACCGAAATGAATGGCTGCCTCTACTTCATTCCGGGCAGTCACAAAGAGGGCAGCTTGGAGCCTGAGTTCAACGACGCCACTGGTTACAAGTTTTATGTCACGCCAAAAGAAAAGCTGCTCGAAATCATGGCGCGAAGCCCTGAACCGGTTCCGATAGTTGGCAAGCCTGGCACAGTGGTTTTTTTCGACTGCAACATCCTGCATGCATCGGGACACAACTTATCCCGACACAACCGCTGGGCGATTTATGTGGTCTATAACCCGGTCGAGAACCGGTGTCGCGATGTTCCTAACCCTCGACCTGATTACGTGCGATCTGTTAACACGAATCCACTCATGGTCGGAAGCGACAACATCCTTGCATCCACCAACATGGTGCAGGAGGCTTGATGAAGATTCGCCATCAACGTGTCCTGAGCGATGAGCAGATCAGGGACTATCACGAAACCGGTTACCTCAATATTCGTCAAATACTGGATTCCGCGCTGCTGGCGAGGCTCATCGCCACCACAGAGCGGCTCTACGATGAGGGCCGTTCACTCCAGCAAAAGACCAAACATTACGATCTGGAACCTGAGCACACTGTCCAGAATCCGCGCATTCGGCGAATTTCCAGCCCTACCGAACTGGATTCGGTGTACGTTGAAACCGCTTTCGATTCGATTCTGGGTGACATCGCTGCAGATCTGATCGGCGGGGCAGTCAAGTTTTACCACTCCAAGATCAATTTCAAGCTGCCCCACGGCGGCGCTGAGATCGGCTGGCATCAGGACTGGCCGGTGTTTCCGCATACCAACACCAATCTCGTGGCTCTGAGCGTGCCATTGAACGCATCACGCTCAATCAATGGCTGTCTCCAGACGATTCCCGGCAGCCACAAGCGTGGACCACGCAGCCATTGGGAAAACGGCATCTACAAACTCAATTGCAACCACACGATGACCCCCGAAGACTACACGAATGTGGTCGATAACGAGTTGGACGTCGGAGACGTGGTGGCACACCACGGCCTTGCGGTACACGGTTCCAGTCAAAACCGATCAGATACCTTGCGCACGACCTACATCATCCAGTACGCTGCCGCAGACGCATTCGCCTACACCGCACCAGTTGTAGACAGCACTCATCGCAACCAGATGGTCAGGGGCGAGCCAGCGACTCACGCACGCGTGGAAGCTGGTGTGATCGAGTTACCGCCAGATTTTTCAGCCGGATATTCAGGCATTTATGCACTGCAGACAGCGGGTAAGAACTAGGGATTCTTCCGTTGGGCCGTCAGCGTCAACGAGGTATGGAGGCTCGCGATTTCCTGGACGGAACTGGAGGCGGCGCACCTCATGGTGCAAAAGGCGGCCTGGCTCTATGACCAGGGGCAGCCCTGCGGGGCCGAGGCCAACAGCGCGAAGTTCCTGGCGGCCGAGGCTTGCTACCACGCCTGTGAAAACGCCATCTTCACCCACGGAGGCATGGGCTATGCGAAGGAGTACCACGTGGAGCGCTATCTGCGCGAGTCGTGGATCCCGCGCCTGGCGCCGGTGAGCCCGCAATTGATTCTGAACTTCATTGCGGAGAAAGTGTTGGGCTTGCC
>CALKUR010000159.1 GCA_937996725.1 uncultured Dechloromonas sp.
CGCACTTAATCCTGCCTTTTCCAGAGTTTCTCTGGCAGATTGAATAGCCTCATCCACCTTTGGAGCTATCAATGCGTCAAGCTGACTTCGACTAAAAGGGATGTCGACATAAATCTCGGTGCCATCCTGATCTGATACGCCCAGATCGGATTCGGTCAAACTGATAACAGACTCTTCTTTCGCAGAGAGTTCGATTTTTGCCTTCTCTGCTGCCCACAAGCACATTCTTAGTAGCGCCTTGTATTTGCTGTTAGCAGTGAAATCGTCCGGAAGATTGAATTGAGATAAGAGCCAAGGTTTGACAACGTTATCAAGAATAGAGCGGTCAAAGTCTGTTCCACCGCACATGGCCACGCCGCCGTGCGCAAGAAGACTCACCCGTCCGCTAATGCTTTCAGCGATTGCAATATCAAGAGTTCCGCCGCCGAGGTCAAAAACAAGGAAAACACCATCACCCTTGCGCTGCTTCATCACACTCATCACCGCAGCCACGGGCTCCTGCATAAGCGCAACACTACCAAGTCCAGCCATCTCCGCAGCAGCCAGCGTTGCATCCTTCTGCATTTGATTAAATGCAGCAGGTACGGTGATGACTGTGCCTGTAGCACCGCTGTTGCGAATTTCCTCAGGCAGATACCCAAAACATAGTTTCAGAATTTCTGCAGAACACTCCTCAGGTGTCATGGTGATATTCACCGCGCCAAGCTTCACTGGGGTACTTGTTCCCATCATCCGCTTGAATTTCGTTGCTGCGTTGTCTGGGTTCTTCGCAGCGCTGTCATAGGCGCGCTTCCCCAGATACTTATTCCCACGGCGATCGATAAAAATGGCAGATGGGGTTACATCATTTTGATCCGGGCTCTTGTACAGGCGTACGGTTTCTCCGTCGTAGGAGCAAATGGCACTGTTCGTCGTGCCGAGATCAATACCAATGTAGTTCATGCAGCAACCTTCCTGAGCATTACCGTTCCTTGTTTGCGGAGTCCTTCCACGCCCATGATGATTGGCTCGACCATTTGATCAACCAACAGAACATCATCCGGCTCGAAATCACCAATGTTGATAGCCGACGCTGCCATTCCTGGATCGAACGGCTGCCCTTCTACGTTAACAATTTTCAAACCACTTGCTTCAAGACTGTCTTCAAGCCGCTTCTGAAAATAGCGAAGCTGATTGACGTATCGAGAGCCCTCGCCAGCATCAAGTTTGCTTACGAGACGACTGAATAAGCGTGCAAAGCGCCAGCTCTCTACTGCCATGTCGATAAGTGATCGCTCCAGTTGTTCACTTCTGTCCGATTGCTCTGTATTCATCTTGATCCCCAATTTTTCAGCTGAGATTAGTTTCAGCTCTTAACCTTACACATTCCAAATCAGAAATTCGTTGGTGGCGTCCTGCGTACTTGCTGTCTTAGGCAAACCCAACACTCGAAACGGATTATTTAAAACGAGCTCCACGCATCAACCCTCTTAGAACGGCCACCACTTGCTTTTTTTCTTCTCGGGAGCTGGTGCCCCACCGCCCAATAACCGCCCAACGGGTGTTTTTCGGACGTTTTCCAGTTGCTTCAATAGGTCTTGTCGAGATTTCTCATCTAGGTGCGGGGGCTTACCCTCTGCAACAGCCGCGCCCATTTGCTTCATGGTCGCCAAGTCAAAGTAGTGATCGGTCATTGCTAACGAGATCACCAAATCATCATCGGTGACTGGCCTAGCCCCGCAATGCGGACAGTCAGTGAACGCTCCATGCTTCATCTCGCCGCACTTGAAACAAACCGCTTGAGTCATCTTCTATCCCCTCGCAGCCAGCAAAAAAACAATCACTACAACAGCCGCAAAGAACAGCCACTTCCAAATCCCAGCACTACTGGCATCGGGCTGAAAAAGCTTTTCGGATTGGACGGGCTCCTGATCTGGGATGGTTGTTGGATTGCCTGTGAGCTTCTCTCGGTAAGAGAGACCAGTACCGGGTATACCAACGTTGCCGGTTGCGCCATCCTGTCCGAGGTTCACGGACAGACCGGGCTTGCCTACGGTGACGCTTGCACCGGACTTGCTCAAATTGAGCCGAATTCCGGGTAGCAAGGAGATGCGCTTTTGAAATCGAAATCCCATCGCCTTACGCAGTGCGCCCCATCTTGTGTATGGGCTGAAGCCCCGCATAGTTCGTCACCAGCGGATACCCTCGGTAAAGCCACCCACCTTCGGAGATGGTCTGCATGCAAGCCACGGAGACGGAAGCGAAGTTGCCACGCTTGCTCATACGGGCGCAGCTATCTGCAACAGTGCGCCAGTTGCCTGGCTGCTCAGCATCTTTCTGGGGATAGCGGGCTGTTCTCACAATGACCCACTCCGGGCCGTCGTTGCCAACAAACCAAACCGAGGGATCGACGCCAGGGTTGGCTTGCCATGACATCAGCTCATGGCCTTCTTTTTCTATTTGCTCTCGGACTACCTGGACTGCGAAGTCCTGCAACTCCCAGTCTGTCATCTCGATCTTCTGATCGGTGATCTGAGCCGGAGGGTCGATGAGCTTTTTACTTCTCGCATCTTGCAAGCCCCAGCCAGGGAGTGCGGCCCCCCATTCGCCACCACGCTTGCGCATCGGCATCAGACAGGCATGCCCTTTGCACCCGTCTGCTACGCTCAGTAGACCCTGCAGACTTCCAGGCCCCTCTATCTGCCCCTCTTCGTCCTCGACTCTCACGAAGAAGAGCTGGTTTCCCAATCGAAACGACAGGTGTTCGAGGAAAGGAGGGTTCAGATGCGCCCTCAACCAAGCGTTGAGCTGACCACCCGCCGCGCGCTCGATATGCATACCAGCGGCTTGCCAGCAACGGGCAAACTCTGGTGTCACTTCGGACATGGGGATGTCATGCATCGGTACTCCTCAAATCATTTGACAAAGAAACTCTTTTTAATCTTATAAGATGGTATCAGAGTTGTTATCATTACGATACAGTGGTATCGTGCCAATGACAATATTTTTTAGAAACATGCTTAAAACATGACCCGAATCGAGAAAGAGCTGGCCCAAGCGCCCCGTTCCCAAGTGGAGCGGCTCGCCTTCATTGAGGCGAGGCTGTACTTTCTCGGCGAGCTGCAACGCCAAGATGTAGCTCAAAGGTTTTCTGTTGCGTCGGTTCAAGCAAGTCGTGACCTTTCGCTTTACAAGCAGTTGGCTCCAAAGAATCTGGACTACGACTATCGGGCACGAACGTATCAACCATCTGACAAATTCAAACGGATATTTGAGCTCTCAACAGAAAACGTCCTGTGGTGGCTGAAATCTGGCTTGGGCGATGGCTTGCCCAATCCGCCTGGCTTACCAACTGAGTCTGTAAATACTCTTTGCATTCCCGATGCAGAAATGTTGGCGCAGGTAACCAGGGCTATTTACCGGCGCAAAGTCTTAGAGATTAAGTACCTCTCGCTGTCTAGTGGATATAAGAGCCGCCAAATCGCACCGCATGCACTGGTAGATAACGGCAAGAGGTGGCATGTCCGAGCATTTGATCGTGAGAACAACAGGTTCTCTGACTTTGTGATCAACCGTATCCAGTTCGCACACGCACTTGATGAAGACATTGTTGATCGTGAAGGGGCAGCCGCAGATGAGCAGTGGTCTCAGCTTGTTCATCTGTCTTTGATTCCTCATCCCAAGATCACTCATCAGGCAGCTATCGAAGCCGACTACCGAATGAAGGGACGCCGCATCGAAGTGTCTTGTCGCGCCGCTGTCGCCGGATACATGTTGCGGCGCTGGGGAGTCGACTGCTCAGCAGACAGCTCCCTCAACCCAGAGGAGTACCACCTCGCGCTCCAAAATATTGAATCTCTGGACGCCGCAGAGAGCGCTGACTTAGCCCCAGGCTACAAAAGAACAAAAGGACAGGCATGAGCGACATTACATCTCTACTCACCTCCGATTTCGAACAGTTACAACTGCAACAGCTCGATTCGACAAGGCTAAACGGCCTCATGAACTTCAAGCACGCAGTAGGTAATTCAATGCAGTTTGACAACCAGTCGCCATACAACTGGCGCAAGCCTTGCCTCATCAGACGCACCGATCATCGGAAAAAATTCCGGCAACACCACCAGCTGCGCACCATCGGCCGCGGCGCCGGCGACCAGCC
>CALKUR010000160.1 GCA_937996725.1 uncultured Dechloromonas sp.
GTCCTGCTCGCCATGCCCAAATTGATGGTGAAACCAAATGCAGCGTTGGAATACCCGCTTTGCGTAACTGCAGCTCTACGCCTAAATTAAAGTCAGGGGCATCGATTCCCAAATAGACATCAGGCCGCCCTTCATTCAGAAGATTTTGTATGAGCTCTTTGCGCAATTTGAGGATGGCAGGCAACTGTTTTATTGCCTCAACATAGCCACGAACACTCAGCGTCTCCATCGGCCAATCAGATCGCATGCCTTCAGCCTGCATACGAGGGCCACCTATTCCGTAAACCTCCAGGCTGGCCATATCGGGTATTTGATTAAGCGCACTGAGTACTGGCGCAGCTAGTAAATCGCCAGAAGGTTCGCCAGCTACACAAGCTAACTTTGGCAAAGTAACCCTATTACCGAATGATGCCGCGTGTAGATGCGGCAATGAAGTCATGGAACTGCGCAAGCTTTTCAGCAGTTTGAGCATCAGCAGAGCTTGCAGCAACCATCTTCTGAATCTCCACTTTAGCCTCTTCAAAGCTGAGGCCATCTTTATACAAAACCTTATAGGCTTGACGTAAAGCAGAGATGGTCTCGCTTGAAAAACCGCGTCGCTTTAAGCCTTCAACGTTAATGCCGTGTGGAGACGCTTTATCCCCAGCAGCTATGACGAATGGAGGAATGTCCTGCACTAAAGCAGATGCACCACCTAACATGGCGTGCTGACCAATACGAACAAATTGATGAACGCCAGACATGCCGCCCATGATCGCCCAGTCATCAACCTTAACGTGACCAGCAATTTGAGCGTTGCTTGAAAAGATGGTGTGATTACCAACCTGACAATCATGGGCAATATGCACATAGCCCATGATCCAGTTATCCGAGCCAATCGAGGTGATACCCCTATCCTGCGTTGTACCCACATGGAAGCTGACGAATTCGCGAATCGTATTGCGGTCACCAATCTCTAGCCGGGTCGGTTCACCGTTGTACTTTTTGTCCTGAGGCACACCACCAAGCGCGGCGTAATGGTGAATCTTGTTATCACGGCCGATACTGGTATGCCCTTCGAGGACACAGTGCGAACCGACGCTGGTGCCGTCACCAATGCTGACATGCTCACCGATGATGGTGAATGCGCCGACTGACACGCCCACGCCCAATTGAGCTTTGGGGTGAACGAGTGCGCTGGGATGGATAGTAACCATATCAGGCATCACCCATTTTTCGGTGAGCGCACATCAGGTCGGCTTCGGCCACGATCTGTCCGTCGACCTTGGCAACCGCCTTGTACTTGTAGATGCCGCGCTTGCTGGCGGTCATTTCGACAAAGAGCTCCATGCGGTCACCCGGCGTCACCGGACGCTTGAAGCGGGCATTGTCGATACCCGCGAAGAGATACAGATCGTCCGCCGCATTTTTGGTATCTTCTTCGCTCGCTGAGGCAAAGGTAAGAATTGCCGCCGCCTGTGCCAGCGCTTCCATGATCAGCACGCCGGGAAAAACCGGGTATTCTGGAAAGTGTCCCGGAAAGAAAGGCTCATTGACCGTGACATTCTTGATGGCATGAATCCGCTGACCATGCACAATATCTTCGACGCGATCCACCAGCAGGAAGGGATAACGGTGCGGGAGAATCTTGCGGATCTGATGGACGTTGAGCTTCATGACGGATCTCCGGATTGTGCTGCAGTCAATGATTGAATCTGGGCTTCGAGCTGTTGTACCTTTTTAGCCAGCCCGTCGAGTTGGCGCATATTGGCCGCAATATGCAGCCAATCGCCGTGCGGCATGCTAGGAAAAACGCCGGTGTACTGACCGGGTTTACGGATACTTTTAATGATGGCACTACCACCGGAGATCTGAACGTCATCACAGATCTCGATATGTCCAGAGAACATGGCGGCGCCACCCACCAGGCAGCGCTTGCCGATGATGGTGCTACCGGCCAGACCGGCACAGGCGGCAATGGCCGTATGGTCGCCAATGCGGCAATTGTGGGCGACCATGATTTGATCATCAAGCCGCACGTTATTACCGATCACGGTGTCTTCCAGAGCGCCCCGGTCGACGGTAGTATTGGCACCAATCTCGACATCATGGCCGATCAATACGCGACCCACCTGCGGGATTTTGATCCAAGTATCGCCGTCCTTGGCATTACCAAAACCATCGGCACCGATCACAACGCCGGCATGCAATACGACACGGTCACCGATGTGGCAATCGTGATAGATCACCACGTTCGGGTAGATCAAAGCATCGTCGCCGATCACCACGTCATCACCGATGACCACACCGGCGTGAATGACGGCATTGCGGCCAATCTTGGCGGTCGGCGATATCACGGCCGAAGGATGAATCGGCGGATCGGGGACACGTGCCGGATTGAGCAACTGGCTAACCCGGGCGAAATACAGGTACGGGTTTTTAGTCAGGATATGTGCGCGCGGATAATGTCCTGCGGCTTCCAGCGGCAGAATGAGCGCCGATGCCTGGGTCGTCGCCAGTAACGGCGCGTACTTACGCTGGGAAAGAAAGCTGATCTGCCCGACCTGCGCATCGGCCAGCGGCGCAATGCCCGAAATCGCGACAGTACCATCTCCTACCAGTTCGCCACCAAGGGCAGACTGGACTTCAGCGAGCGTCAGCGTCACAACGGGGCGCGCCATCTTAGTTCGGCAGCTTTCCGTCATCCGCCAACGCCTTGATGATCTTGTCGGTGATATCGATGCGCGGATTGAAGTAAGCCGCGTCCTGAACGATCAGATCATACTTCTCGGCCTCGGCTACTTGCTTGAGGGCCTTGTTGGCGCGCTCGAAGACGATGGCGTTGACTTCGTTGCTGCGGATCTCCAGATCTTCACGGAACTCACGCTGCTTACGCTGGAAGTCCCGGTTCAGTTCGGCCAGATCACGTTCCTTGTTACGACGATCTGCGTCAGACATCGTGGCACCATTCTTTTCAAGTGCATCTTGCTGTGCCTTGATCTGTTTGTTCAGTTTCTGCAAATCGGCTTCGCGCTTGGCGAATTCCGCTTCCAGCTTTTTCTTTGCCTTAACAGAAACCGGTGCCTGATCGAACAAGCGCTGGATATCAACAAAACCGATTTTGACTTCCGCCTGAACAGGTCCGGCCATAAGAAATCCGCCAGCGATCGCTGCACCGCACAGCCGAAAGAGTTGTCGCATCGTCGTCATGATTGCCTCTTTAAAAAGCGCTACCCATCGTAAACTGGAACGGTTGCCTCTGAGCCCCGGGCCCTGCACCCAGAGGATAACCCAGACTGAATTTAAGCGGGCCCACTGGCGACACCCAGGTCATGCCCACGCCCGCCGAAGTGGCGATCGTGTTATTGCTTGGCGCACACGACATCCCCGGGTAACAACCCGGTGCCGCAGAGCCCACCGCGCCAACATAACCGACGTCGTAAAAAAGGTTCCAGCGCATCGTCTCGGCCAGACCGGGCAAAGCCCCCTGGAGTTCAAAGTTACCGGTCGCCAACTCGTTACCCCCGATATAGGAGGTACCACCACCGGCGTTAGTTGCCTGGGGACCGACGGTACCCGGTTTATATCCGCGTACCGAACCGATACCACCGGCGTAAAAGTTCTTGTAGAACGGATAGGCCTTGTCGCCCATACCCTGCCCGTAGCCCAGATTGGCGTTGCCCATCAGCAGCAAAGTCTTCTTCTGGTTCAGCGGCAGGAAATGCTGTTCCTGATAGGAGAGCTTGTAGTAGGCAATACTGCCCGGTGGGCTGGCCACTTCAGCACCCACGGCAAAACGATTGCCCGAGGTCGGCATGATGTTCGAGTTGAGGGAGTTCAAGCGCCAACCGGCACTGGAAATCAGCGAGGTATTGGTCGACCCATACTGCTGGGTAAAGTTGTAGATATTGTAAGGAACATTCGGATAGCTATAGGTGGCGTTCGGCGTCACGCTGGTGTCGGTCACGGTCACCGTGCTCGCGCCACTCAGGTTGATATTGGTCGAATCCATGGTGAAACCAAGGTTCATGCTACTGGTTTCACTGAGCGGATACGCAAACCGCACCCCACCGCCACCAGACATGGTTTTATAGGTCGATAACCAGTCTAGGGTGGCCGAGTTAAAGGTCTTGTAGTACAAGTCATAACCGATGCTGACGTTGTTCACGGTCCAGTACGGATCGGTATAGGACAAGTTGTACAGCGTGTTGACCTTACTGGTGTTCACCGCCAGCGTAGCGTTTTTGCCGCTACCGAACAGGTTGTTCTGGCTGATCGAGCCAGAGAGCGTAAGCTTTTCATAGCTGGAGAAACCGGCACCGAGCTGGAAGCTACCCGTCGATTTTTCTTCGACGTTAACGTTCACATCGACCTGGTCGTTCGTACCGGCGGCCGGCGGGGTCTGAATATCGACTTGTTTGTAGTAGTCGGTACGCATCAAGCGTTCACGCGATAGCTTGATCTTATCGGCGTCGTACCAGGCACCTTCGATCTGGCGCATATCCTGACGAACCACTTCATCCCGAGATTTAGTGTTGCCGGTGATGTTGACCTTACGCACATAGACTCGGCGGCCTGGGTCGACAAAGAGCGTGAAGCCGACCAAGCGTTTCTCACGATTGATATCCGGGGCGGCATTGACGTTGGCAAAGGCATAGCCTTCTTTACCCAGACGTTCGTTGATATCCCTAACGGTCTGATTCACTTTTTCCCGCGAGAACACCTGACCGGGCGCGATCTTGATGAGCTTTCGGATCTCGGCTTCAGGCACGATGAATTCGCCAATCACCTTGACGCTACTGATCATGTAGCGATTACCTTCACTCTGGGTGATGGTCAGGAAGATATTTTCCTTATTCGGGCTCATCGAGACCTGGGTGCTATCGATGGCGTAATCCAGATAACCGCGATCCTGATAGAACGAGCGGAGCTTTTCAAGATCTGCCGTCAGCTTTTGGCGCGAATACTGATCGGACTTGGTATACCAGGACATCCAGGTCGGCGTAGACAGCTCGAAAAGATCCTGCAGTTCGGTTTCCGGGAAAGCTTTGGCACCGATAATATTGATTTCACGGATTTTGGCAGTCTCACCTTCCACAATATTGAAGTTGATGCCGACCCGATTGCGCTCCAGCGGCGTCACCGTGGTCGTAATCTCGACCGCATATTTGCCGCGCGAGAGATATTGCCGCTTCAGTTCCTGCTCGGCACGTTCAAGCACCGAGCGGTCGAAAATTCGCGAGTCGGCCAGCCCCACTTCTTTCAGCGACTTGAGCACGAGGTCTTTTTCGAACTCCTTCATGCCTTCAAAGGTGATCGAGGCGATCGCCGGCCGTTCGACCACGCTGACGATTAATACATGTCCCTCGGCCTCGATCCGCACGTCCTTGAAGAAGGCAGTTGCATACAGGGCACGGATCGATTCGGACACTTTTTCGCTATCGACTGTTTCACCGACTTTGATGGGGAGGTAGGTGAAGACCGTGCCGGGCTCAGTACGTTGCAGACCCTCGACCCGAATATCATGAACCACGAAGGGTCGGAACGCTGCGACATCGTGTTGCTGTGCCATCGCAGGCGTCATCGAAGCCACTGACAGGAATGCCACAACCAAAACAGAACGCACCCGGCGCTGGAAGGCACTGAGTCCGATGCGGGGCATGTGCTTCCGAGACATCCGTCTACCAGTTAAAGAGTCGCTGTAAGTCATTGAAAAGCGCGATAAACATCAGAGAACCGAGCAACACCACGCCAAAACGCTGAAAAAACGCCTGACGCTCAGCCGACACAGGTTTTCCCGTCAGAATCTCGACCAGATAATACATCAAGTGCCCCCCATCAAGGAGCGGCAAGGGCAACAGATTGATCACTGCCAGCGACAGGCTAACAATGGCCAGAAAACGTAAAAAAGCCTCTGGACCAATACGGGCGGTCTGACCAGCGGCCGTGGCGATGGTCACCGGGCCAGAGAGGTTCTCCAGCGAAGCTTTACCGGTCAGCATCTGACCCAACATGACCAGCGTAAAGCGGCTTTTGTCATAGGTTTCAAATCCGGCCGCTTTGAACGCCTCCAGTACGCCGAGCTCCTGACGTACACGATACTCATCCAGCGCACTCGCATCCTGAACGGGGCCTAGCCCCGCTTTACCAATACGCTGGGGTTCGCTTGGCGCACTTTGCCCATAACGCCCTACCCGCTCCTCGACCGCACGCGGCGTCAGGAACAAATCCTGTGTCTGGCCGTTGCGGAGAATCTGCATCGTCATCACCTGATCGGGATGGGCACGGATGGCATTCACAACCTCCGACCAATGCGCTACGGTCACGCCATTGATCCGCACGACCCGATCGCCTACCTGGAAACCACTGACTAATGCGGCGCTCTCAGGCTGAACGATACCAACCACCGGTTGAAAGTCGGGCGTTGCTAATCGCAACCCGAGCGAAGGCAACAGGTCCGGTCCAAGACGCGTTCCAGCCGGCAACGCCAGCAAAACCCCGCGTTCGGAAGATTCAGCCGGGCGATGGCCGTCCAAGGTGGGTGCCAGCGCAACACTCACTTCGCGTTCGTGACCAAATGCCTGTAGCAAATGCCACTGAAATGCTGCCCAGGTCGCCACTGGTTCGCCGTCCACCCGGGTGACCAGATCACCAGTTTTAACGCCAACCATCGCGGCAGGACTACCCGCGGGCGGTTCGGCCAGAATGGGACGCCATTCGACAACCCCATTCAGGAAAACGATCCAATACAACAGAATGGCCAGGAGGAAATTGGCGATCGGACCCGCCGCCACCATAGCGATGCGTTTGCTCACCGATTGCGTATCAAAAGCCACGGCGCGATCAGCGTTATTCATAGCCGTTTCTTCGCGGGTATCGAGCGGCTTGACATAGCCACCTAGCGGCCAGAGACAAAGGGCCCATTCGGTACCAGAACGATCCGTGCGCGACCATAGAACCTTGCCAAAACCGAAAGCAAAGCGCAGTACGCGTACCCCACACCAGCGCATCACCAGATAATGGCCGAGCTCATGCACGGTGACTAACACACCGATGGCGACAATAAAGGCGAGGAGCGACGTCAGAAAGTTCATGCCAGCGCCACCACACGGGATTCCGCATAGGCGCGAGCGATGGCATCGGCCTCCAGCACCTCGTCGAGATTACGCACAGGACTGTTTTCGATCGCCGTCAATGTCGCCTCGATAATCTCCGGGATCTGCATGAAGCCGATACGACCATCGAGAAATGCGGACACGGCTACTTCATTGGCCGCATTAAGGACGGCGGGCGCACGTCCGCCCTGCGACAAGGCCGTAAAGGCGAGACGCAAGCATGGGAAAGCATCGAGATCCGGTGCGATGAAATCAAAACTGCCACAGGCCACCAGATCCAGTAGTTCGACGCCAGACGCAATGCGTTCTGGCCAGGCTAGCGCGTGCGCAATTGGCGTACGCATATCGGGCGCGCCCAATTCGGCGACAACCGACCCATCGACGTACTGCACCAGCGAGTGAATCGTACTCTGCGGATGCACGACCACCTTGATCTGTTCCGCTGTGACGCCAAAGAGATAATGCGCCTCGATGACTTCCAAGCCCTTGTTCATCAGCGTTGCGGAATCTACAGAAATCTTGGGCCCCATCGACCATTTGGGATGACTCACTGCCTGCGCCGGCGTCACGTTCGCAAGGCTATCGCGGTCAAAGCCACGGAACGGCCCACCGGAGGCAGTCAGCGTGACATGCATCACGCCATGCTGGGCCGGGTTTCGTTGATAATCCGCCGGCAGTGACTGAAATATCGCGTTGTGCTCGCTATCGATCGGGAGTAATACCGCGCCGGATTCACGCACGGCATTCATGAAGATTTCGCCGGCCATGACCAAAGCTTCCTTATTGGCCAACAACAAGCGTTTTCCGGCTTCCGCTGCTGCAATCGCCGAAGGCAAACCGGCCGCACCGACAATCGCCGCCATGACGGTATCCACTTCCGGCAAACGCACGACGTCGATAATCGCATCGCTCCCCGCTAGGACGCAGGTAGAGTCACCACAATGCTTTAAACGTTCGCGTAGGAGCTCGGCCGCAGTCGAATCAACCACCACGACTATCTCTGGTCGACACTGCAAAATCTGCTGTTCCAGCAGATCGATACGGCTATGGGCGACTAATGCGATGACACGATAGCGATCCGGATGACGTGCGATGACATCCAGCGTGCTCTGACCAATCGATCCTGTGGAGCCGAGTACTACGATGGACTGCATATAGAGATCAACGGGCCGTAGCGATGATGATCAACAACAAGGCGACCGGCAGCACGGAAAGTTGGCTATCGATCCGATCTAGAATACCGCCGTGTCCGGGCAATAAGTTTGAACTATCCTTGATGCCGGCCTGACGCTTCATCAGCGATTCGAAAAGGTCGCCCGTGATCGACAGCGCGAGCAAGAGCAAAAGCACGGGGGTCGAAAGCAACGAAAAAATTCCGCCAAGCTGATTCAGTATCAGCGCGTAGATCAGAATGCATATGGCGGCACCTGCTACGCCCTCCCAGGTTTTACCGGGGCTAATTGAGGGGGCGAGTTTGCGCTTGCCGAATTGGCGACCGGAGAAATACGCACCGATGTCAGCGATCCAGGGGACCGCCATCACGGCGAGTAACAACCAGGGCTCCGGCGGAATCGGCTTTAAGGACACGAGCGCTGTCCATGCGGGCACGAGCAAGACCAGCCCCGTGATGACATGCAGTACTGGGTTACTGATTCGCCATTGGCGCATGAGCCAGAACGGCACTAGCAACAACCAGAATGCCGAACCAAGAAGCAGGGAAATCCCTGACAACCAGGCCATCCAGGTAATCGGGGCGAACAACACCACACCGGCCAGGGCCAACCCGAATAGTGCCGCAACGATCATTCGGGGCACACGTGCCACGTAGGGCGTGGCGATCAGCCCCAGCCACTCCCACAAGCCCAGCGCCGCGACGACACAGCAGAACAGGACCCAGGACAACGGTGGCAACACGAAAAGCATCAGCGCAACGAGCGCAAAAAGGAGCACGGCGGTTTTAATACGTGTCGCAAGCATCACTAACCCTTCGATAAATCCGGCGTACCGGCAGCGACCGTTCTAGCGGCACGCTGTGCCGCCTCGATCTGGTCACCGGTTTGGCCAAAACGGCGCTGACGCTTTTGGAACGAGCGGATCGCTTTGGTGAATGCGCTCTGGTCAAAATCCGGCCAGAGCGTTGGGGTGAAATAGAGTTCGGAATACGCCAATTGCCAGAGCAAAAAATTGGAAATGCGCTCTTCCCCGCCCGTGCGGATAAAAAGATCCGGTTCCGGTACATTGGCAAAGCAGAGATAAGGCTCCAGGTCGTGCTCCTGATACTCGCTAGCGCGTTCAGGCTGCGCTTCGACCAGACGATTCACCGCCTGCATGATGTCCCAGCGGCCACCGTAGTTGGCACAGACATGCAAAGTCAGCCGATCGTTATGCGAGGTCTGTGCTTCAGCGGTTGCGATCAGCGCCTGCAACTCGGGCGCAAAGCGGCTGCGATCACCCACGATGCGTAGGCGAATACCATGCTCCTTGAGCTTGCTGACTTCCTGTTCAAGCGCCTTCATGAACAGCTGCATCAGCAACGACACTTCTTCGACCGGCCGACGCCAGTTTTCTGAACTGAACGCGAAGAGCGTGAGGTGTGCAACGCCCAGCTCTAGGCACTGACGCACCGTGCTGCGCACCGTTTCTACCCCTTGGCGATGCCCCGCGACACGCGGCAACAGGCGGCGCTTGGCCCAGCGGCCATTGCCATCCATGATGATGGCGATATGGCGTGGACAGACTCCGTCATGTACAGCAGGCTCAGCGTTGGGCTGAGCCTGTTTGCGAAACCAGCGGGAAAGTTTCATATGAGCGTCATGCCCTCGCCCTGGTGCAGATTAGATCTGCATCAGTTCTTTTTCTTTGTCGGCCAGTTGCTTGTCAACATCCGCCACAAATTTGTCTGTCAGCTTCTGGATCTCGTCCTGTGAGCGACGCTCATCGTCTTCGGAGATTTCCTTGTTCTTGAGGGCATCTTTCAACGCGTTGTTGGCATCTCGGCGCAGGTTACGAATGGCGACCTTGCCGTTTTCGCCTTCGGCTTTAACGACTTTGATCAGCTCCTTACGGCGCTCTTCTGTCAGCGGTGGCATAGGCACGCGAATCAGTTCACCCTGCGCGGCCGGATTCAAGCCCAGATCAGATTCACGAATAGCCTTCTCGATCTTGGCGGCCATCGGCTTTTCCCAAGGCTGCACACCAATCGTGCGGGCATCAACGAGCGTCACGTTGGCAACCTGGTTGATCGGCACCATGGAGCCGTAGTACTCGACCATCACGTGATCGAGAATACCTGTGTGCGCACGACCTGTACGGATCTTGCCCAATTCGGTTTTCAGGCTTTCGAGGGATTTGAGCATCTTCTGCTCGGTCGTATTTTTCAATTCGCTCATAGTAGTGGTCCTGAGATTCTCTAGTAATCAGCAATACACGAGGGTACCTTCGGCACCGCCCATCACAACGCGCTCTAGCGCACCCGTCTCGAAAATCGAGAACACGTTGATTGGCAGCTTCTGGTCGCGACACAGGGCAAATGCCGTTGCATCCATGACCTTGAGATCCTTCTGAATCGCTTCGTCGAAGGAGATCGTTGCGTACTTGGTCGCCTTCGGATCTTTCTTCGGGTCAGCCGTGTAGATGCCATCGACCTTAGTGGCCTTGAGGACGATCTCGGCACCAATTTCTGCGCCACGCAATGCCGCGGCCGTGTCGGTAGTAAAGAACGGGTTGCCGGTACCGGCCGCGAAGATCACGATGCGACCCTGCTCCAGATAGCGGATGGCTTTGCCACGGACATAAGGTTCGACAACCTGCTGGATATCGAGTGCGGATTGCACGCGCACCGGCAGACCGGCCAGACGCATCGCGTCCTGCAACGCCAGGCTGTTCATCACGGTGGCTAGCATACCCATGTAATCAGCCTGTGCTCGGTCCATTCCGGAAGCCGAAGCCGCCACACCGCGGAAAATATTGCCGCCACCGATGACGACACCCATCTGGACACCTAGATCGGCGACTTTCTTGATTTCGGCAACAATACCGTTGATGGTCTGTCGATTGATGCCGTAGGCATCATCCCCCATCAAGGCCTCACCGGAGAGCTTGAGCAGTATGCGTTTGTATTTGGGTGTTGCCATGAGTGACCCTTTCGATACAGTGAATTGCGTCAAGAATCCGAAAATGCGGCACTACAAACCGGGTCACGCAAAGCGCGACCCGGGAACAACCAGTTACTTCTTAGCAGCCGCCGCTTGCTGAGCAGCCACTTCGGCGGCGAAGTCATCAACCTTCTTCTCGATGCCTTCACCGACGATGAAGAGCGTAAAGCCCTTGATCTGGGCATTCTTCTGCTTAAGCAGTTGCTCGATGGTTTGCTTACCATCTTCTGCCTTCACGAAGACCTGGCCCATCAGGGTGACTTCTTTCAGGAACTTCTGAACAGTACCCTCGACCATCTTGGCGACGATGTCAGCTGGCTTGCCAGATTCGGCAGCCTTCTCGGTGGCGATACGGCGTTCTGTTTCAATCAATGCGGCGTCAACGCCCGAAGCGTCAAGCGACTTCGGTTTGTTGGCGGCGATATGCATGGCCAGATCCTTGGCCAAACCTTCATCAGCGCCATCGACATCAACCAACACGCCGATCTTGCTACCACCGTGCACGTACGAAGCGACCTTGCCGGCACCTTCGATACGGACAAAGCGGCGGATGCTCATGTTTTCACCGATCTTGCCGACCAGTGCCGCACGGACGGTTTCGACCGTCGAACCGTCCAACGGCAACGCCGACAGCGCAGCGACATCGGCCGGGTTCTTTGTGGCAACCAGCTCGGCCACTTGGCGGGCAAAACCGAGGAAGTCGTCGTTCTTGGCGACGAAGTCAGTCTCGCAAGCGAGTTCGATCATCGTGGCGGCCTTGCCGTTCTCGGCTGCGGCAACGAGGCCCTCAGCGGTCGAGCGGTCAGCGCGCTTTGCGTTGCCCTTGGCACCCTTGAGACGCAGGATTTCTACTGCCTTCTCCATGTCGCCATCGGCTTCAACAAGTGCGTTCTTGGTGTCAACCATGCCGGTGCCGAGGCGCTCGCGCAGGGTCTTGACGTCTTCCAGGCTGAAGTTAGCCATTCGTCTTATCTCCTAATTAGGGGTGAAAAATTACTTGGTCTCTTCGGCCGGCGCAGCTACCTCAGCGGCAACTTCGACGACCTCAGCAGCGGTAGCTGCAGCAGCCTCAGCCTGGCCAGCCTCGAGAAGCTCGCGCTCCCACTCGGCCATCGGCGAAGCGTCTTCACCCTCAGCGGGCTTCTGGTGACGAGCGATGAGACCCTCGGCAACAGCATCCGCGATGATCTTGGTGAGAAGACCGACCGAACGGATAGCGTCGTCGTTACCCGGGATCGGGTAAGCGAGCTCGTCGGGGTCGCAGTTGGTGTCGAGGATGCCGACGATCGGGATATGGAGCTTGCGGGCCTCGTCGATGGCGAGGTGCTCCTTGTTCGTGTCGACGACCC